>CAZJGT010000044.1:0-13912 GCA_964545565.1 uncultured Thermoleophilia bacterium | reverse complement strand
CGACGGCGTGCACATCACGCGCGCCAACTCCAACCGCGTGATCGATGCTCTCCGGGCGAAGGCGCGGCCGTACCTCAAGTAAGAAGCGCCTCGATCTCGGTCTGCATCTCCGCCACCAGTTCGGGCAGCGCCACTTCCAGTTCCTCACTGAGGCGCTCGCTGAACGACAGGTTCTCGCGCACCTCGACGGCGAAGATGTGGATGTCGGTCTCGGCCGGTACCCGCATGCCCATGCGGCGGCCGAGCTCCATCGACGTCGCGAAGTTGGCGTCGTGGACGTTGCTCAGGTTCATGGTCTCGCGGAGCGCCGACCCGTCGAAGCGATACCAGTCGCCCGGTCGACCGCCCCTGGTCTTGATGGAATCGAGCACGATCAGCTGGTCGTAGCCAGTGACGAGGTCGAGTAGGTTCAGGCCGCCGACCGTACACTGCTCCTCGATCATCAGGCAGGCGGACGGGGGCAGCCGCCGTGCCATCTCCTGGGCGAGGCGGATGCCCACCGCGTCATCGCAGAGAATCGGGTTTCCCATGCCGACCAGGAGGGTCCGGGGGGGCGCCGTCGGTACGCGGAGCGGCGCCCGCTCCGGACGGTCGTGGTCAGCAGCAGCGGCGGAACTCATGCGTCACCTCGCCGCCGCGGCGCACGCGGACCCGAAGCGGCATCTCGCCGGGCAGGCTGTGCGTCGCGCAGCTGTAGCACGGGTCGAAGGCACGGAACGCCATCTCGATCATGTTGAGGATGCCCTGGTCGGGCTCGCTGCCCGGCTGGATCAGCGTCTCGGCGACCTTCCGGGTGACCATCTGGATCGGCGCGTTGTTGTTGGTCGTCCCGACGATCAGGTTGGCGCTCGTGCAGATGGCGTTCGCGTCGCACGTGTAGTGGTGGGTCAGGGTGCCGCGCATCGCCTCGACGATGCCGAAGCCCTCGCCGGTGACCCGCTGCGGTATCACACGGTACTGGTCGCCGGTGATCTCCGGGTCGTCGCAGTACATCTGCAGCAGCTCCGCGTTCTGCACCATCTCCACGAGCCGTGCCCAGTGCTGAGCGAGAAGCAGCCGGCTCGGACGCCCGCCGATGGTGGCGAACATCTCGTCGCACGCCTCCTGGGCCTTGGGCGTCGCCATGCGCTCGGCTACGTTGAGGCGGGCGAGCGGGGTGGCGCAGTACAGAGACGTGTCGATGCCCTCCTTGAAGCCCTTCCAGCCGCGCTGCTTCAGGTAGGGGAACTTGAGGTAGGTCCACGGCTCCACATGCTCGGCGACGTAGTCGGCGTAGTCCTTGGCCTCGTAGCGGCAGATCTCCTTGCCCTCGAAGTCGACGACCCGCACCTGCCCGTCGTAGATGTCGCTGGCGTCGTTGTCGCCGACGAGGCCCATGTTGTGCACGTCCAGCGTGTACGGACCGTTGGCGATGATGTCCAGGTAGGTCTCGTTGGCAAGCACGACGTCACGGAAGAGCTGCAGGGAGAACTGCGTGAACTCGTACAGGTCCGCGACCATCGGGCGGATCTCCTCCAGCTCCTCGGGCTTGAGGCCCTTGGCGACCCCGCCCGGGATGCACCAGATGTCCTGGGTGGAGCGGCCGCCGATGATGCGCTGGATCTCCTGGGCCTTGGAACGCGAGCCGATCACCGCGCCGCCGATCTCGAGACCGACCTTGCCGACGACGCCGAGCACGTTGCGGATTGCCGGGTCGGCGTCGGGCCCGAGCACGAAGTCCGGCGCCGCGAGCGCGTAGAAGTGGGCGAGGTGGCTGTGGATGAAGTGGGCGTTGTAGTACATGCGCCGCAGCTTCACCGCCAGCGGCGCGACCTCGCCGCCGAAGCAGCCGTCCACGGCCTTGGCGCTCGCCATGTGGTGACTGGCCGGGCAGACGCCGCAGATGCGCGTGACGAGGCGCGGCAGCTCCTCGATCGGCCGCCCGACGACGAACCGCTCGAAGCCGCGCAGCTCGGGGATCTGGAAGTAGCAGTCCTCCACGGCGCCGTCGTCGTCCAGGAAGATCTCGATCTTGCCGTGGCCCTCGAGCCGGGTGATGGGGTCGATGCTGATCTTCCTGCTCATTGCCTCACGCTCCTTTGCAGCAGTGAGGACGGCATGCTGAAGCGATAAGCGAAGCCGACGAAGTCCGGCAGGCCGTCGATGATGCGCTCGATCTCGTCAGGATCCGTGCTGTCGATCACCGAGACGATGGCGCTCAACAGCTTGGCGCCCTGGTCGATCACGTCGGGAAGCGGACCGTAGCATCCCCGGCACGGGATGCCGCTCGACGGGCAGCGCGCCCCGCAGCCGGACCGGGTGGCCGGCCCCGCGCAGAGGATGCCCTGCTCGAGCAGGCAGGCCTCCGGGTCGATCATTACCTGCCAGGGGCGGTAGAAGTGCTTGATCCGCTTCTCGTTCTTGACGCGAGGGCAGTCGTCGCACAGAGCCCTGTCCGAGGCCCCGACGACCGAACCGACCGCAGGCAGCTCCCCGGCAACGACGGCCTGCAGCACGGCCTTGACCTGGTCGGCGGCCGGCGGACAGCCGGGCACGTAGTAGTCGACCGGCACGATGTCGTCCAGCTTGTAGACGCGCTTGTAGAAGCTGGGGATCGTCAGCGTCGAGCCGTTGACGCCGCTCGTCGGCACCGGCAGCGTCTTGCTGCCCCGCTCGAGACTCGGGTTGTGGAGGTACGCCGTGTCCAGGATCTCATCGCGCGAGGCGAGGTTGGCGAGCCCCGGGATGCCGCCGAGATGGGCGCACGAGCCGAAGGCGACGAGCAGCTTGCTCTTGGCGCGGAGCAGCTTGGCGAGGTGCTCGTTCTCGGAGTTGCGGACCGCCCCATTGAAGATGGCGAGATCGAGCTCGCCGTCCTCCATCGCCTCGATGTCGGCGTACTTGCCGTCCACGGCGATCGGCCACAAACGGATGTCGGCGGCCGCGGACAGATCGAGGATGAACTCATCGGTGTCGAGGACGGCGACGTCACAGCCGCCGCAGGCGGCGGCCCAGTAGAGGGCGATCTGGAGTTTCTCAGCGGCCATGGCTCACCTCTCCACTGCGTCGCCGGCAAGGGCCATCTTCACCGGGCTGGGGCCCAGAACGCGCAGACGTTCGGTCATGTCGTCGACGATGTCGGCGAACCGCTTGCCCTCGCTGGCGCTGACCCATTCGAGCCGCACGCGCTCCTCGTCGATGCCGAAGTCGGCGAGCATGCGCTTGAGCAGCGGCATGCGTCGCATCGTCTTGTAGTTGCCCTCCGAGTAGTGACAGTCGCCCGGGTGACAACCACAGACGAGGACGCCGTCGGCGCCGTCGGCGAGGGCCTTGATCACGAAGGTCGGATCGATGCGCGCCGAGCACATCACGCGGATCACACGGACGTTGGGCGCGTAGTGGATGCGGCTGGTGCCGGCGAGATCCGCCCCGGAGTAGGAGCACCAGTTGCAGAGAAAGCCGACGATCTTCGGTTCGAATGTCATCCCAGCACCCCCGCTATCTCGGCGAAGATCTGCTCGTCGGTGAAGTGCCTGGCCTTGATCGCCGCCGACGGACAGGTGGCCACACACGCGCCGCAGGCCTTGCAGAGCGCACTGATCACGTGGCTGCGGCCCGCGACAGCGTCGAACTCGATGGCGGAATACGGACAGATCTCGTTGCAGACGCGGCAACCCGAGCAGCGATCCTCGTCGATCTCGGCGAACATGGCGTCGATCTCCAGCTTGCCCTTGGAGATCTTGCCGAGGATCCGGCCTGCGGCCGCGCGTGCCTGGGCGACCGAGTCGGGGATGTCCTTGGGCGCCTGGCAGGCGCCGGCGATGTACACCCCGTCTGTGGTCGTCGCCACCGGGTCCAGCTTGGGATGGCTCTCGATGAACCACCCGTCCTTGTCCTGGCTGATATTGACGAGCCGCGTGATCGCCGCGGCGTCCTCGCGCGGCTCCATGCCGACCATGAGGATGATGAGATCGGCCGGAAGCTCGATGGTCTCACCCGAGAGCTGCTCGTCGACGGTGATCAGCATCTCGCAGTCGTCGTCCGGGCCGGCTCGCCTCACCACGGGATGCTCGCCCTTGGCGTACATGAGGAAGAGCGTCTTGACCTCGGCGCTGCGCCGGTAGAAGTCCTCGCAGCCCTTGCCGAACGCGTGCATGTCCACGTAGACGTCCGACACGTAGCTCCCGGGCAGGGCGGACTTGACCTCGTGGGCGTACTTGAGCGCCGTCATGCAGCAGACCCGTGAGCAGTAGCCGTGGAACTCCTTGCTGCGGCTGCCGACGCAGTGGATCACGGAGACGTATTGGGGAAGGCGGCCCTCCTTGGTCTCGATCCGCCCTTGTCGCAGCATGCTCTCGAACTCGAACGATGTGATCACGTTGGGCAGCTTGCCGTACCCGAGGTGGGTGGCGCGCGAAGCGTCGAACTCACGGTAGCCCGTGCAGACGATGACGCTCCCCACGTCGACCTGCCGCTCCTCGCCGGCGCCGTCCACGCCGTGGACGGCGATCGTAGCCTTGAAGTTGCCGACGAAGCCGTCCAGACGCACGAGCTCGCTGTTCACCATCACCTCGACATCGGGGTGCTCGACCACCCGTGTCAGCCGGTCGGTGAGCATGTCGCGCGCGGAGTCCAGGTACGGCGCCGTGAGATCGACGCGACCGACGTTGCCACCCAGGCCGGGCTCCCGCTCGACGAGGTAGACGAGCTTGCCCGCGTCGGCCAGCTCGAGCGCGGCCGTGAGACCGGCGATGCCCCCGCCGATGACGAGGGTGTTGGGGCACATGTCGACGGTCAGCCGGTCGAGGGATTCGTGATGCGCGACCCGCATGACGGCTGCGCGCACCAGGTCCTCGGCCTTCTCGGTCGCGGCAGTCGAATCGTCATGCACCCAGCTGCACTGCTCGCGGATGTTGGCCATCTCGACCAGGTACGGGTTGAGGCCGGCCGTCTCGGCGGCACGCCGGAACGTCGGCTCGTGCATGCGCGGGCTGCAGGCCGCGACCACAACGCGCTCGAGGCCGTGGTCGGCGATGTCCTGGGCGATCATCTCCTGACCCGGGTTGGAGCACATGTACTTGTAGGACCGCGCCACCTCGACGCCCGGCATGGCCGACGCGGCCTCCGCGACCGCGTCGCAGTCGATCATCTTGGCGATGTTCGTCCCGCAGTTGCAGATGAACACGCCCGTCCGTGGTTCTGGCATGGCGCCCACCTCCTCAGGCTGCCCGGAGCGGTACGGAGGGCTCCGCGCCGCGTCGCGCCGCTTCGCCGCTCTCACGCGAGCGGGCAAGGGCGGTCGCCCGCACCTGCGCCAGGTAGATGGCGAGAGGGCGATAGGCGAGGTGCGACCATTTGCTGAACGGCACTTCGAGCGCGAGCATCGGGACCACCACCGAGAGGTGCACGATGTAGGTCACGTTGGCCGCGACGTCGAGACCGCTGCGGTGCAGGATGTGCTGCAGGATCCCCGTGAGTGCGACGACGAGGATCAGCACGAGGAAGATCCAGTCGGACTCGTGCGAGTGCCGGTACTGCGGCAGCGACTTCTTCGCCCGGTTGCGCAGGAACACGATCGTGGAGACGACGAGTCCTGCGGTCGCGAGATAGCCGAACACGTGGACTCTCCAGTCGATACTCGGACCGCTCGCCATCTCGGCGAGGAAGAACATGATGAGCACCAGCATCGCCACGTAACTGAGCATGAGCGCGAGATGCGTCGCCCATGGGCTCTTGTGATCGCACTGGCTGTAGCGCGCCTGTGTGAGGAAATGGGCGGGCAGCATCCACAGACTGCGCAGGTAGCTGCCCGGACTCATGCGCAGCGTCTTGTCGCGACCCATGGTGAACCACCACATGCGAGCCGCGTTGCTGAGCAGGAACACCAGCAACACGCCCGCGAGCGCCCAGTCGAAGATGTGGATGGCCGAGCTGGGCAGGAAGGCGTTGGGACCGTCGTAGGAGGAGATGCTTCCCTGGGCCATCCCGAACAGCGTGAAGGCGATCGCCGTGATCACCGCCACGAGGATGATGGCGCCGAACTCCCAGCGCCACGAGCGGTAGAAGAGGCGCGAGATGCCCGTCCAGTCGTAGCGCGACGTCAGCCACCGCCGCAGGCTCATCATCGTCTCGCCGGGCTCGGCGTCGCGCGGACACTGGTCCGAGCACTCACCGCAGTAGTAGCAGAGCCAGGGGTCGAGTTGCCCCTCCAGCTTCTCCTCGAGCCCCATCTGCAGGTAGCGCATGGGTTTGCGCGGGAAGACGTAGGGGTCCTCCGAGAAGGGGCACACGGCGGAGCAGTTGCCGCAGTGGTAGCACTTCATCACGTCCTCGGCCCCATAGGGCTCGAGCTCCTCGATCAGCTTGGGGTTGGCCCTGATCGCCATCGCCACCTCCTAGGACGCCGGTACGAGGCTCTTGGCGCGAGCCTCGATGTCGGACAGACTCACGCTCGCGAGACTCTGGAGCCCTCGCCCGGTCATGGCGCCTTCGAGCGCCCGGGCCGCTACCGCCGACGCCTGGGCCACCGTGTCGGGGATGTCCTTCGGTCCCTGGCAGACACCGGCCACGTAGACGCCGCCGCGCTCGGTCCCCGTGGGATCGCCGTTGTAGTCGGCTTCGGTGAACCACCCGTACTCGTCTCGGGGGACGCCGAGCATGCGCGCGAGTTCGTCCGAGCGCTCCGCGGGGACGAGGCCCACGGCCAGCAGGACCATGTCCACGGGGAACTCCACGACGCTGTCGCTCAGGATGTCCTCGCCCTTGATGACCATCTGGCCGGCATGGTCGGTCACCGTCGCCGACCTGCCGCGGACGATGAAGGTGCCTTCGTCCTGGATGCGCTCGAAGAAGGCCTCGTAGCCCTTTCCGAAGGCGCGCATGTCGATGTAGAACTCGTAGCAGGCGGCGTCCGGCAGCTTCTCCTTCACGAGGTGCGCGAACTTGAGGGAGTACATGCAGCAGACGCGCGAACAGTAGGCGTTGTAGTTGGAGTCGCGCGAACCCACGCAGTGGATGATGGCGACGCTGCGCGGCGACTCTCCCTCGGGATCGAACACCCACTCGTCGATCTTCTTGCGCTTGTTGTGGCGGAGGGACTTGGTCACGATCCGCCCGCCGGTGGGACCGGAGGCATTGGTCAGACGCTCGAACTCGAGGGCTGTGAGCACGTTGGGCTGCACTCCGTACCCGTAGCGCTCGAGCCGCGAGGCGTCGAGGACCTCGTACCCCGTCGCCACGATGACGCTGCCGACCTCGAGCTGGAGCACCTCGCCATGGGCGTCCAGGTCGATGCACTCCTTGGGGCATTTCTTGAGGCACGCGCCGCACTTCTGGCCGTTGGTCTGCACGTAGGTGCAGGACGCCTCATCCACGAGATAGGCGTTGGGCACCGCCTGGGGGAAGGGGATGTAGATCGCCTTGCGTTCGGCGATCCCGGCGTCGAACTCGCTCGGTACCTTCACCGGGCATGCGTCGCTGCAAAGCCCACAGGCGACGCAGGAGTCCTCCACCACGCGCCGTGCGTGGCGCAGTACCGTCACCCGAAACGCTCCGGGGACGCCGCTGACCGACTCCACCTCCGAGTAACTGAGCAGATCGATCATCGGGTGCTGACCGACGGCGACCATCTTCGGTGTGAGGATGCAGGCCGCGCAGTCCAGGGTCGGGAAGGTCTTGTCGAACATCGCCATGTGGCCGCCGATAGTGCCCGTGCGCTCGACCAGATAGACCTTCTTGCCCCCGTCGGCGATCTCGAGCGCCGCCTGGATGCCGGCGATGCCTCCGCCGATCACGAGCGCGGCCGCGTTCCACTTCGTGTCCGCCGGCTGCGCGGCGAGCGTGAACGGGACGCCGTAGACGGCGCAGGCGGCGATGGCCTTGGCGCGCTCGGTGGCGCCGTCGCCGCTCGAGCCGTGCTCGCGGAAGGACGCGAGCCGAACCTCGCCGGGCTCGCGTCCGGCGAGAGACATGGCCCGTGTGAACGCCGGCTTGAAGAACCCCGGTGAGTCGCCGGCGATGACGACCCTGTCCAGTTCCGACGCGACGATCTCGTCGGCGAGCTCCACCGGGTCCAGACGCGGCAGCACGCCGAGCGCCTTCACGACCTCCACCTGGGGGAGGTTGGCCACGTAGTGGCCCACGGACTCCAGGTTGGCGCCATCCTCGACGTCGGCGTTCACCCGGCAGATGTAGACTCCGATCCTCATCAGTCCCTCCGTCGCTGCGACCGCCGGCCTGCCCAGCCGTCTGAAGCGCTTTCTCACTCCATCACGTTGTGCTTCCCATACTAGCTTCGCCCTAGAGCAGGTCAAGTGCATAAGGGCACAAATAGGGTATATACCCTAGACGCGAAGGGCCGCTGGGCTCAGACACAGCCGCCTCCGACCTTGGTCCCCGGTCTCCGGTCGGCGGTTTTCGCCTCCGAAGACGTTGCCCGGGACGCGGTCTGGGGATATCGTGAAGGAGACCACAAGATATCGTCGTCTAGGGTAGGTATCCTAGAGCTGTCTCGAGTGCCTGCGCACCGGGCAGCCTGCCGCAGGAGGGGCGGTCGTGAGCCTGCAATCGACATTCCGCTATCTGGATCCGTTCCGCAGCCGGGCCGACCGCCGCCGCATCAGCGACGACGAGCGCGCCACGCTCCGCATGATCAACCAGAAGGTCGCCGCCAAGCAGTCGCTCAACGACCTCGCCGACTTCCTCTTCGAACGCACCCGCGAGCTGATCCCCTGCGACCGGGTCGGGCTGGCGTTCATGGACGAGAGCGGCCGGCGCGTCGTCGCCCACTACGCGCGTGCCGACTACCAGCCGCTGCTCCTCACCAAGGGATACGTCGGCGATCTCGGGGGTTGCTCCCTCGAGCACGTGATCAAGAGCGGCGAACCGCGCATCATCGACGACCTCGAGGCGCATGCGCGAGAGCGACCCAGCAGCCACTCGTCCGGACTGCTCGTCCGCGAAGGCGTCCGCTCGAGCCTCACCTGCCCGCTCGTCGTCGAGGGCCGCGTCGTCGGCTTTCTCTTCCGGGACGCCTGCCGCCGCGGTGCCTTCGACAACCATCACGTGCAGCTGGAGATGGCGATCTCGGAGCGGCTGAGCCAGGCCGTCGAGAAGGCGTGGCGCATCGAGCAACTCACGACCGCCAACCACGCCTACCTCGAGATGCTCGCGTTCGTGAGCCACGAGATCAAGAATCCGATCGCCTCGCTGCTCACCGACACGCGCCTGCTGGCGGACGGCTATCTCGGGCCGCTGGAACCGCAGCAGGTCGAGAAGATGGAGCGCGTGATCGCCAAAGGGCAGTACCTGCTCGACCTCGTCCAGGACTACCTCGACCTGGCACGCATCGACGGCGGGGGACTGGAGCTGTCGAGTCGCGTGGATGTGGATGTCGTCGAGGAGATCGTCGCGCCTTCCATCGATCTCGTGCGCGCCCAGATCGACCAGTCAGGCATGCGTCTCCAGCTGGACCTGCCTTCGGGGACGGTGATCGCGGAATGCGATCCGGCACTCCTGCGGATCGTGCTCGTCAACCTCCTCAGCAACGCCGTCAAGTACGGCCGCGCCGAGGGTGACATACGTCTCCGCGTCATCCGCGAGCCCGAGCGCCTCGAGGTCTCGGTGTGGAACGAGGGGCCCGGGTTCATGCCCGAGGACCGGAGCCGCCTCTTCCAGCGCTTCTCGCGGCTCCGCTCTTCCCACGGAGACAGCAAGCGCGGCACGGGGGTGGGCCTCTACAGCTCCTGGCGGATCATCCAGTTGCACAACGGCCGGATCAGGGCGCGCTCGGCGCCGGGTGAGTGGGCAGAGTTCGCCTTCGAGCTGGCGCAACCGCTCGTGCCTCCGGGGGGATGATGACACCGCCCGAGACGAGCGCCGCCATGCCGGCGAGACGAGATGCAGCGCGCGACGGCCGCGCGGTCGAGCTGCGCGCGCCGAAGCACGGACGCCCCCTTCTGCGCCGGGTCGTCCTCGTCAACGCGGTCCTCATCGCGGCCGTCACGGCCGCATACCTGCTCGCGCCGGGCGACGCCGGCGCGAGCGAACAGGTCTACTTCGTCGTGCTCGCGGGAGCCCTCGCCATCGGCGCCGGCATCGTCCTCAACCTCCTGATCGTGGGACCGGCCGGCAAGCTCCTGACCGTGCTCACGCGTGCCATGGAGACGATCCACAAGGGCGAGCTCGACTGCCACGTCGAGGACCACTGGAGAGACGGCGACCTGCGCCGGCTCTCCGTCTCGTTCAACGCGATGTGCAAGCGCCTCGGAGACGAGTCGCTCTCCTATGCCGAGCGCCAGCTCAGCAGCGTTGAGGAGGAGCGGCGGCGCATCGGGCGGGAGCTGCACGACGAGACCAGCCAGACGCTCACCGCCACGCTGGTCCGTCTCGACCTCTGCGATCAGGCCATCCAGGACCACGACGCGCCGGAGGCGCATGTGCAGGTCGTCAACTGCAAGACGCTGATCGCTCATACGATCGACGAGATCAAGCTGATCGTCTACGACCTGCGGCCGGTCATGCTCGATGACTTCGGCCTCGTGCCCACGCTCCGTTGGTACATCAAGTCGCACCTTCAGGGCGCCGGCCCGGAGATCGTCACCGACTTCGACGAGGCCGAGCTGCGGCTGCCCGGCGACATCGAGACGGCGCTGTACCGCATCACGCAGGAGGCTCTGGCAAACGCGGTACGCCACTCGGACGCGACCAGGATCCACGTGCGCCTGGTCACCAGACCCGGGTTCGTGAACCTGGCGGTGATCGACAACGGCAAGGGATTCGACCTCGCCGCCGCGCACCAGGACGTGGGCGGCGGCGTGGGGCTGCTGTCGATCAAGGAACGCGTCGAGCTCGCCGGCGGCACCGTCAACATCGAATCGGCGGTGGGTCGCGGGACCCGACTGTACGTCGTGATACCGTTGACCGGCGGCGAGACCGGTGAGGAGAGGTCATGAACGCAGGCAGGAGCCGGGAGCAGATCAAGGTGCTGCTGGTGGACGATCACGCGATCCTGCGCGAGGGCGTGCACGCGCTGCTCGCACGCGAGCCGGACATCCTGGTCGTGGGCGAGGCCGCCGACGGGGAGGAGGCGCTCGAGCAGGTGCCCCGGCTCACGCCGGACGTCGTCATCATGGACATCGTCATGCCGCGCCTCAACGGGCTCGAGGCGACCCGCATCATCAGGGAGCGCCACCCGGACACACGGGTCCTCATCCTCAGCATGTACGACGACCACGAGTACGTGGTGCAGATCATCCAGGCCGGCGCGTCCGGCTACGTGCTCAAACGCGTGGTCACGGAAGATCTCGTACGCGCCATCCACGAGGTACACGCCGGCGAGTCGTTCCTGTACCCGCCGATCGCGGCCAAGCTCATCGGCGACTACCTGCGGGTGACCAAGGGCGGACGCGGCGACGCGCCGGGTGAGCCGCTCACGGCGAGGGAGCGTGAGGTCATCAAGCTCATCGCCGACGGCCACACGAACCTGGAGATCGCCGAGCAACTCAGTCTCAGTCGCAAGACCGTCGACAGCCACCGTGCCAACGCGATGCGCAAACTCGACCTGCACGACGTCACCGAAGTGGTCAAGTACGCCATCCGGACCGGCATGATCACTCTGGACTGAGGCGGGCCGAAGGACCGCGCCGCCAGCTGTTGTAGGCTGGCCACGATCCGTGACCTGTGGTCCGGGAGGACGGTTGGCGTCGAACGACGGAGTGAAGGTTCGGGTTTGGCGCGAGGTCCTCGGCCTGGTGCAGACCGTGCTTGCTCACGACCTTCCCAAGCTCGCTGCCTCGCTCACCTACTTCACCGTCCTCTCGCTGCTCCCGGCGCTGATCGTCGTGGTCGCGCTGCTCGGGGTCATCGGCCTGTCGTCGGACGCCGTGCACACTCTCCTGGACACGCTCGGCGACCTCGGCGCCTCCTGGGCGGCGCAGTCCGTCTCCGACGCCCTCGACTCGATCCTCACCTCGCAGAGCTCGGGGATCGTACTGATGATCAGCATCCTGACGTCGCTGTGGGCGGCCTCGGCCTACGTCGGCGCCTTCATGTGGACGTCCGACAAGATCTACGGCGTCGAGTCGCGACGGCCGTTCTGGAAGTCTCTCCCGCTGCGCGTCGGTCTGGCGTTTCTCCTGCTCGTGCTGCTCTCCGTGACCGCTGCGGTCGCCACCCTCGTCGGCCCCATCGGCCGCTGGATCGTCGACATCTCGGGCATCGGCGCCGGCCCGCTGCAGCTCTGGGCGTGGGTCAAGTGGCCGCTCCTCATAGGGCTGGGTCTGTTGCTGTTCGCGCTGCTGTACCGGTTCACGCCGGCCAGGCGCCAGCCCGCCCTGTGGCGGCTCCTGGCCGGCGCCGCGGTCGGCATCGGGCTCTGGGTCCTCGCCTCCTTCGGTTTCAGCGTCTACCTCGACCACTTCGCCTCGTACAACCGCGTCTACGGCACGCTGGGTGCGGCCGTGGCCTTCCTCGTGTGGGCCTGGATCATGAACCTCTCGCTGCTGATCGGCGTGGAGGTGAACCGGGAGATCGAGGAGCGGCGCGGCGGAAACCCCGCCGCTGCTGCGGACGTATAATCGGGGCCACGCCAACCGACCCTCTTGCGGTGACCCCATGCCCGAGCTGAACGGATTGCAGAACGAGCTCCGCCGCCTGGCGGCCGAGCGCGACGTCGTCATCCTCGCCCACAACTACCAACGCCCCGAGGTCCAGGATGCCGCGGACTACACGGGCGACTCCCTCGAGCTCTCGCGCATCGCGCAGAACGACCCGCACGGCGTGATCCTCTTCTGCGGCGTGCACTTCATGGCCGAGACCGCCTCCATCCTCTCACCACACAAGACCGTGCTCATGCCCGACAAGGCCGCCGGTTGCCCCATGGCCGACATGGTCACGGTGCCCGGGCTGCGCGCCCTGAAGAGGGAGCACCCCGACGCCGTCGTCGTCGCCTACGTCAACACGGCGGCCGACATCAAAGCCGAGACCGACGTCTGTTGCACGAGCGCCAACGCCGTCCAGATCGTGGAGCGCTTCCCCAAAGACCAGAAGATCATCTTCGTCCCCGACAGGAACCTCGGCGACTACGTGGCTCGCCAGACCGGCCGCGAAGCGACGATGATCCTCTGGCAGGGCTGGTGCCACGTGCACGACGACTTCCGCGCCGCCGAGATCGAGCAGATCCGCGCCGACGAACCGGGCAGCGTGCTGATGGCTCACCCGGAGAGCCGGCGGGAGGTACTCGACATCGCCGACGTCGTCACCAGCACATCGGGGATGCTCCGCTACCCGGGCAACAGCGACGCCCGCGCCTTCATCGTCGCCACCGAGACCGGGCTGCTCCACCGCCTCGGCATGCTCTATCCGGACAGACGCTTCATCCCGGCGTCGCGCAAGGCGATCTGTCCGAACATGAAGGTGACGACCCTCGAGAAGTGCGTCGCCACGCTGAGCGACGAGTGGGACGACGTGCTCGACCATGAGGTCACCGTGGCCGAGCCCATCCGCGTCAGGGCGCTGCAGGCCGTCGAGCGGATGATCGCCTAGTCGCGGCCGGCCCGGGATCGGGGGAGCACCCATGCCCGCCATCACCGTCCACCTGTCGGCGGCCCTCACCGCACCCGACGCCGCGCATGAGATCACGTGCGAGGCGGCCACGGTGAAAGATGCGCTGCTCGCGGTCGTGGCGCGGGCGCCACAGTACGAGCAGCGCATCTTCTACGGCGACCGGCTGCTCGTCACGGTCTCCCTCAACGGCCGACACCTGGCACCGGCGGAGGCCGCATCCACAGCGCTCAGCCACGGCGACCGGATCGACGTGATCCCCCCGGTCGCGGGCGGGTGAGAGGGCACCTCTTCGGGTACGCTCCCCGGCAAAGCAACGAGGGGAGCGCCCCATGAGCGTCTGGAAGACAAGAGAAGGCCGGACCGAACTGCT
>CAZJGT010000043.1:0-16012 GCA_964545565.1 uncultured Thermoleophilia bacterium | reverse complement strand
GCGAGCGGCGGCTGCCGCCGGCCGGCTGAGGCGACAGCGGGGGGGACCGCAGAGCAGCGCCTCGTGCGACCGGTGCGCTGATCGTGACGTCGCCGGCCAAGGGCCGCTCTACGTGAAGGACCTGGCTGTCGCCGACGTTGATCGTCATCCGACGGCGGGTCATTGTGATCTTGACCACTTCTGGTCATACTGTGACCATGGACACCGTGAGCGTCGCCGAACTCAAGGCAAGACTCAGCCACTACCTTCGCGAGGTGCGTGAGGGTCGATCGTTCACCGTGTGCAGCCGCGACATCCCCGTCGCGACGCTGGGCCCGTATCAGCCGGAAGAGGCCGACGATTTCGTGATCATCGAGCCCACCGAAGACCCGGCCCTATGGGGCCAGGTCGACCTGCCGCCGCTCGACTTGTCGCGAGACATCGTCGACTACCTCATCGAGGTACGGCAGGATCGCGACCTGGGGCTGGGCTCAGGTCCGGGCGAGCTCACCGTACCCGCACGCCCTGCAGGAGGGGAGGGCGATCCCTCCCTCCCCGACAACGACGCCCCGGCAGCCAGGGGGACCGAATGATCGCCTACTTCGATTCATCCGTCCTCTCTCGCGTGGTCATGCGGCAGGCGGACCGCTTGCGAGAGCTTGAGGCCTGTACGGTCAGGCTCACTTCCCAGCTCACCGGAGTGGAGTGCTTGCGCGCCATCGAGAAGGCCCGGCTCGACGAAGGCCTGGGAGCAGACGAGGTCTTGTCGCGGCGCCTTGTGCTCTTCGAACAACTCCGCCGCACGAGTGTCGTCCCGATCAGTCGTGAAGTGCTCGATCGTGCGGGAGCGTCCTTCCCGCTTCGGGTCAAGACGCTGGATGCGCTTCATCTCGCGACGGCCATGCAGGTGCGGGCGCGCGTCCACCCCGGGCTCGCCTTCGCGACGCACGACCGCCAGCAGGGCAGGGCTGCACTCTCCCTGGACTTCGAGGTCCTCGGGCTTTAGTGGTACGAGGTAGCGCTCTCGCCGGAGGACTGCGCCCCCGATGCCGCGGCGGATCGCCGCCGTCCATCCTGAAGGCCGGGCGTGTCCGCGACCTTCCCGGCGCCGTGAAACACAGGTACCATGCTCGTACAGCCGCGCACGGTGCGCAGTCGACGAAGGAGAGACGGATGGGCGTCGGCGAGAAGCTCCCCATCGGTGCGGCGATCCCTGCCGCCGCGGAGCGCGGGTGACATGCGACCGGAGATGACGGTCACATCGGCGGCCGAGTGCGACCTGATCGTCGAGCAGGCGCTGGCCGTCCTCGAGGAGACGGGCATGCGCTTCGGCGCCTGCGGGGCGCTCGACGGCCTCGAACGGGCACGCGCGCGCGCGTAGACCGCGAAGCGGGGGTCGCGCGCCTGCCCGCCGAGCTCGTCGAGCGCACCGTCTCACGTCTGCCACGGACCGTTCTGCTCGCCGGCGCGTCGCCCGACGACGACTGCCTGCTCGAGCCCGGCCGGATCCACTTCTCGCCCTCCGGCAGCCCCAACGTCACGCTCGATCTCGAGAGCGGGGAGTACCGCCCGAGCACGGTCGAAGACGTGCGCCGCGCGACCATCGTCGCCGACGCGATGGAGCCGGTGGACATCCTCTGGAGCATGGTCGGCGCGACAGACGCCGCGCCCGGCCGTGCGCTCTTCCGCGAGGTCATCACGCAGCTCTCCTGGAGCCCCAAGCACGTCCAGGACGAGGTCACCAAGCCCTGGCAGGTGGAGCCCATGCTGGGCATCGCCGCGGAGTTGTGCGGCAGCCTCGACGCCTACCGCGAGCGACCGCGCATCAGCTACGTGTGCTGCACCTCGTCCCCGCTCGGCGTCGGCGGCGACCTGCTCGACGCCACGATAGGCGTCGCCCGTCACGGCGGCCCTGTGGTCGTCTACCCGATGCCCATCGCCGGCGCCACGGCTCCGCTCACCGTCGCCGGCGCCGTGACCATCAACACGGCGGAGTTCCTCGGCGTGGCCACGGCGATCGAACTGGCCGCGCCCGGCTCACGCCAGATCATGGGTGTGGGCGCCAGCCTGCTCGACATGCGCGCCACCACATTCGCCTTCGGCGCCCTCGAGACGGCGCTCATGTGCGCCGCCGGCGTCGCCGTGGCGCATCACCTCGGGGTACCGGCGCTCGCCCCCGGCCTGGCGACCGACGCCAAGTACGCGGGCATCCAGGCCGGTTACGAGAAGGCGCTCAAGGGCCTGATCGTCGCCGGCGCCGGCTCCGATCTGATCACCGGCGGCATCGGCCTGCTCTCCGGCGCCGGCGTCATGAGCCTGCCGCAGATCGTGATCGACGCCGAGATGGCGACCATGATCCAGCGCCTGCTCGCCGGCGCCGAAATCAGCTCCGAGACGGTGCTGGCCGAGTCCATCGCGAGGCGCCGCTTCAAGGGCGACTATCTGAAGGAGAAGGACACCGCCCGCCGGCTGCGCGCCGGTGAGGTGTTCATGCCCGAGATCGCCTCGCGTCTGTCGCTCGAGCACTGGAGGGCCGACGGCGCCGATGAGGTTGCGGCGGCGAGCGCCCGCGTGCGCGAGCTCGTCGCCGCCGCCGACGCGCGCGGCCCCGTGCTGCCGCCCGAGACGATCGCCCGCCTCGACGCCATCGCTGCCGGGGCTGCGGCCGCCGGAGGAGGAGCCTGAGGCCGTGACGCGCATCCCCGCACCGGCCGTGGTCCCGCCTGTCTCTTCGCGCAGCTGGTGGCTGGAGCAGGCGCTGCGCGCCGACTCGGAGCCGGTGCGCCGGCTCCTCGTGCGCTCGATCAGCTGGACCTACGAGGTCGGCGACCGGGCGCACGAGCAGGGTCGCCGCCCTGGAGTGGTGCCGCGCGCCGTCATCGCCGGGTACGGCCGCTACGGCGCGAACGGACAGGACTGAACAGACAGGCCTCCAGCGGGTGAACGGTTGGTTTGGTCCTCACACGGGTACCTCCGTAAAAAAGTTACTCCACATTGGATTGACAAGCAGGGCGAGGCTCGTCGTCAACGTGTCTTTCGCCCGCGAAGAGAAGGAGCCGCCGATGAACACCCAGCCCGCTGGCCCCACTGAGGCCACCGCCACCGCCGACACCGCGCTCGACCAGCGCCTCGGTCGTCTGCGCCTCTGGAACATCGGCGTGGGGCTGGTGCTCGCCGTCGAGGCGGTGGCGATCGCCTTGCTCACCAACAGCTTCTCCCTGCCCGTCACGGCGACCTACATGAGTGGCCCTCCCGGTACTGAGGCCGAGCTCACGAAGTTGTTCGACCTGCCGCTCGGCTGGGGCATCTTCGCCTTCGTGGCCATCTCCGCGGCGGCGCTCTTCATCATCGCCTCGCCGCGCGTCTTCGACTGGTACAAGGCCAACCTGCTCAAGGACCGCAACTACGGGCGCTGGATCGAGTACTTCTTCAGCTCGAGCATCATGATCGTGCTGATCAGCATGATCACCGGCGTGAGTGACGTCGGCGCACTCCTGGCGATCTTCGGCGCGAACGCGAGCATGATCCTGTTCGGTCTGCTCATGGAGAAGTACGAGACGCCGGGCAAGCCCAACTGGCTCTCGTTCTGGTTCGGCACGTTCGCCGGCCTCATCCCGTGGGTGGTCGTCGCGCTGTACGTGCTCACTCCCGGGGTCGACGGCCCGACGCCGCCCGGCTTCGTGTACGGCATCGTCATCAGCCTGTTCCTCTTCTTCAACGTGTTCGCCGTCAACATGTGGCTGCAGTATCACAAGGTGGGCAAGTGGCGCGACTACCTGTTCGGCGAGAAGGCGTACATCATCCTCAGCCTGACGGCGAAGTCGCTGCTGGCCTGGTGGGTGTTCTCGGCGGTTCTTGCGGCGTGATCGCGGGGTGATCGCGGCCGTGCGGGTGACATACTTCGGCCATGCCTGCCATCAGCGCCGGACTTGTGCTCTACCGCCGCGCGGCCGACCTCGAGACCGGTCAGCTCCGCCTCGAAGTCCTGCTCGTGCACCCCGGCGGCCCGTACTGGGCTAATAAGGACGCCGGGGTGTGGAGCATCCCCAAGGGGCTCGCCGAACCGGATGAGCTGGGCCCGGAACCGGCGACGGTGACCGCCGCCAAGGCGCGGAACCGGGCGGCGGGCGCCGACCTCCTCGCGGTCGCCCTGCGCGAGGTCCGCGAGGAGACGGGGCTGGAGCCGGCAGGACCCTTCCAGCCCCTCGGCGGCGTCAAGACCCACGGCCACAAGCTGATCTTCGCCTGGGCCGCGGAGCACGACTGCGACGCGGCGGCCATCGTGAGCAACACGTTCACGATGGAGTGGCCGCCGCGGTCGGGCAAGACGGCGGAGTTCCCGGAAGTCGACCGCGCCGCGTGGTTCACCTTGGACGCCGCGCGCACGGCGATCGTCCCGGCGCAGCGCCGGTTCCTCGATGACCTCGCGGTCATCGCCGCCGCCGGCGCCTGAGTCGGCCGCGCCTCAGATCCAGCGTCGCCGGCGGAAGACGACGAGCATGATGCCGATGGCGATCGCCTGCGTGGCGAGGCCGTAGGCGAGGAACGCCGGCCAGCCCGTCACGTTGCGGACGAGCCACGCGAAGTTCATGCCGAAGAACCCGGTGATCCACGTGAGCGGCATGAAGATCGTGGCGACGATCGTCAGACGCTTCATGACCTCGTTCAGCCGGTTGGAGACGGTCGAGAGGTAGACGTCCATGGCCCCGGTCAGCAGGTCGCGGTAGCTGTCGAGCAGGTCGCTGATGCGGATGAGATGGTCGTAGACGTCCCGGTAGTAGCGCTCCGCGTCCGGCGTCATGCCGGGGAGGGCGACGACGCCGGTCATGAGGCGGGCGAAGAGGTCGCGCTGCGGCGTGACCACCTTGCGCCAGGCGACGAGTCGCCGCTTGAGCCGGAAGACCTGCTCGAGCTGGGCGTCATCCGGCTTCTCGAGCACGCCGTCCTCGAGTTCGTCGATGCGGTCGTCGAGGTCGGACAACTCCGGGAAGAAGCTGTCCACGAGGGCGTCGACGACACGGTAGAGCGCAAGTGCGGGTTCGAGGGCCGGCGGGCGGCCGCCGGCGGCCCTCCGGCGCAGATCGGTGAACGCGGGGCAGTCGTCGCGATGCACCGTGACCAGGTATCGCTCGGAGATGAAGCAGTGCACCTCGACGAGACCGTCCTGGTCGGCGTTGGCGCCGTAGGCGACGAGATACATGTAGCCGTCGTACTCCTCGAGCTTCGGCCGCTGGCCGAAGTGCTCCGCGTCTTCGACGGCGAGGGGGTGGAGGCCGAAGGGCTCGCGCAGCAGCTCGAGCTCATCGGCCTCCGGCCGGTGCAGGTCGATCCAGAAGAACTGCCCGCGTTCGAGGCGCGCCGCGACGGCGTCGCGGTCGACGCTCGCGTGGGCGCCGTCGGCGTCGACCAGGAAGCTCTCACACGGGCTCGGCATCGGTCCCTCCGGTGGCAGCTCGGCGCGACGCGGGTGGGCGCCGTCGATCAGCACTCCATTCGCGGCGGGAGGGAGTGATTCCTCGGTCGGCCGGGAGCGCGAGCCGGTCGGGGCCTGTTCGACGCTCGCCGCGGGGTCGTGTATACTCCCGGGCGCCATCAAGAGGGAGCTTGCGAGCACCCCACCCTGCGCCCTTAGCCGGCCGACAGGGTCCATCACGAGAAAGGAGATCGTGAGGGCTCGCCGCTGGCGAGCCTTTTTCAGTCTATGGGCAGACCATTTTCTCCAAGAGACAGATTCATGAGGGATCGGGCCAACGAGCCGCGTATCCGCATCAACGACGGCATCACGGTGCCGCAAGTCCGGCTGATCGATGAGAACGGCGAGCAGATGGGCATCAAGCCCATCCGCTTCGCTCAGGACTACGCAGCCGAGAAGAACCTCGACCTCGTCGAGGTGGCTGAGAACGCAGACCCGCCGGTCTGCAGGATCATGAACTACAGCAAGTACCGCTACGAGCAGGAACTCAAGGCCAAACAGGCGCGCAAGCACCAGAGCCAGATCGTGATCAAGGAGATCAAGTTCCGGCCCAAGGTGGGGCAGCACGACTACGAGACCAAGAAGGGTCATGTCGTGCGCTTCCTGGAGCACAAAGACAAGGTGAAGGTCACGATCATGTTCCGGGGCCGCGAGATGGTCCACCCGGAGCGCGGCGAGGCGCTGCTCATGCGGCTCGCCGAAGACGTGAAAGACCTTGGCGTGATCGAGTCCAAGCCCCTGCAAGACGGGCGCAACATGGTCATGATGCTCGCGCCGGTCAAGTAGCTGGGAGGAGGTACGTATGCCGAAGACAAAGACCCACAGCGCCTCGAAGAAGCGCTTTCGTCTCACGGGGTCGGGCAAGGTCGTCCGCCGTCACGGGATGAAGAGCCACCTCCTGGAGCACAAGTCATCGAAGCGCAAGCGCGGTTTCCGCAAGATGTACGACGTCAGCCAGGCCGATTCCAAGGGGATCAAGCGCCTTCTCGGGCTCCGCTGAGCCCGTCGACCTAAGATCGTGAGCCGGCCGGACCGCGCTGTCGGTCGCCGGCCGGTGAGTTCCAAGGAGTACGACAATGTCTCGTGTCAAACGAAGCGTCAGTGCGCGGAAGAAGCGCCGCAAGGTACTCGACCAGGCCAAGGGCTACCGCGCCACCAAGAACTCGAGCTACAAGAGGGCCAAGGAGCAGGTCCAGCGGAGCGGGCAGTACGCCTACCGCGACCGTCGCGTGCGCAAGCGCGAGTTCCGCAAGCTCTGGATCGTGCGCATCAACGCCGGCGCGCGGGAGAACGGCCTCTCGTACAACCAGTTCATGCACGGGCTGCAGCTCGCCGCCATCGAGCTGGATCGCAAGATCCTCGCCGATCTCGCCGTGACCGATCCCAAGTACTTCGCTTCGCTCGTCGACCAGGCCCGCGCGGCCCTCGAAGCGGCCTGACGGCCGAAGGTGAGGGAGGCGAGTCGCTTGGGGTTTTCGGCGCACCACTGACGAGCCCGCAGAACGCTCTCGTCAAGCGAGCGGCTTCGCTGCGCCTGCGCAAGTTCCGCGACCGCGAAGGCGCCTTCCTGGCGGAGGGCGCCGACGTGGTCGTGGCCGCGCTCGCGGCAGGATGGCGGCCGCAGGCGGTCTTCGTGCGTGAGGAGGCCGCGGACGAGCTCGGCGAGCGCCTCGGCCTCGACGAAGCAGCCGTCCTTCTCGTGAACCCGCGCGTCGCCGCGCACATCTCGACGCTCGAGACGCCCGCCGACGTGATGGCGGTGCTTCCGCTTCCGGAACGGCGGTCGCTGGCGTCGCTGCCCGGACTCGGGGGCGGCCGCGAGGCGGGGGACGTGCTCATCGTCTACGTGGATGGAGTCCAGGACCCCGGCAACGTGGGCACACTCGTCAGGGCGGCGGTCGCCTTCGGCGCCTCCGCCCTGGTGACGGCTCCGGGGTCCGCCGACCTCTTCGGCCCCAAGACGGTCCGCGCGAGCATGGGGGCGCTCTTCGGCGTTCCCGTGTTCCCCGAGGTGCGTCTGGACGAGGTGCTTCGTCAGGTGCGGGCGGCGACCGTCTACGGCCTCGCCGCGCACGGCGGAGAGCCGCTCGGCTTGGCGGAGCTTCGACGCCCGGCGGTCCTTGCGATCGGCGCCGAGCGCGCCGGGCTCTCCCGCTCGGTGCTCACGCATGTCGGCTGCGCCGTGACCATCCCGCTGGCGCCGTCCGCAGCAGGCGGTGCCGAGAGTCTCAACGCCGGCGTGGCCGGCGCGATCGCCCTCTACGAGTTCTCGCGCCGCCAGGCCGGCGCCTCCGACGACCCGTCACGCCGCCCCGCGGCGCAGGAAGGATGAGCATGGACGACGCACACCTGGAGGAGCTCAAGCAACGGGCACCGGGCCTCGCGGCCATCTACCACACGGGTCGCGAGACGATCCTGCGCGCGGCCGACATCGCCGTGCTCGAGCAGGCGCGCGTCCAGATCCTCGGCCGCAAGAGCGCGCTCACCGAGTTCCTCCGCTCCATCCCCACGCTTCCGGCGGAGGAGCGTCCGCTGGTCGGCAGGGGCGGCAACCTGATCCGCAAGGAGCTCGAGGCGCTCGTCGACGAACGCGAGGTCGAGCTCAAGCGCGCGGCGCTCTCGGCCTCGCTCGAGCACGAGCGCCTCGACGTCACACTCCCCGGTCAGCCGTTCCCGTCAGGGCACGAGCACCTCATCACCCAGACGATGCGCGAGGTCGAGGACATCTTCGTCGGCCTCGGCTACCGCATCGCCGAGGGCCCCGAGGTGGAGCTGGACTACTACAACTTCACGGCTCTGAACACGCCGCCGAGCCACCCCGCGCGCTCCGCCCACGACACCTTCTGGGTGGTCGAGCAGCGCGAGACGATGCCCGAGGCGGTCGTGGACGCCGACCGCGGCGTGCTGCTGCGCACCCACACCTCTCCCGTCCAGGTGCGCGTGATGGAGCAGCAGCCGCCACCCGTGTACGTGGTCTGCCTCGGCAAGGTGTACCGGCGCGACTCGGACGCCACGCACACGCCGATGTTCCACCAGGTCGAAGGCCTCGTGGTCGACGAGGGCGTCACCCTGGCGGACCTCAAGGGCACCGTGGCGCACTTCACGCGGGAGTTCTTCGGGCCGGACCGGAGCATCAGGGTCCGGCCGCACTTCTTCCCCTTCACCGAACCAAGCATCGAGGTCGACGTGGACTGCGGTCTCTGCGGGGGCAAGGGCTGCCGCTCGTGCAAACACTCCGGCTGGCTCGAGATCATGGGCGCCGGCATGGTCGACCCGGCCGTGTACGGCTTCGTCGACTACGACCCCGAGAAGGTCAGCGGGTTCGCCTTCGGCATGGGCGTCGAGCGCATGGCGATGCTGCGCCACGGCATCCCCGACCTGCGCCTGTTCTACGACAACGACGTCCGCTTCCTGCGGCAGTTCTGAAGGAGGCCGGATCACGATGAGAGTCCCATTCAGCTGGATCAAGGAGTACGTGGCCTGGCAGGGCACGGTCGAGGAGTTGGCCGAGGTGCTCACGATGTCGGGCACCGAGGTCGAGGCCATCGACCGGGTCGGCGCGCCGCATGACCAGGAGAACCTCGGCCGCTTCGTCGTGGGCAGGGTGCTCACCCGCGACAGACATCCCAACGCCGACAAGCTCAGCCTCTGCACGGTCGCGGTGGGGGAGGCCAACGGCGGCGTGCGGCAGATCGTCTGCGGCGCCGACAACTTCCGCGCCGGCGATACCGTCGCCGTGTCGCTCAGCGGCGCCGTGCTCGAGAACGGCCTCAAGCTGAGGAAGGCCAACCTGCGCGGCGTCGAGAGCGACGGCATGATGTTGAGCGAGCAGGAGCTCGGCTACGAGGAGAAGAGCCCCGGCATCGTCACTCTGCCGGACGACTGGCCCGTGGGTGAGCCGCTGCAGGACTACCTGCCGGTCAGCGAGGCCGTGCTCGAGCTCGAGCTGACCTCCAACCGGCCCGACTGCTTCAGCATCTACGGCATCGCCCGTGAGGTCGCGGCGGCGGCCGGTCTGGAGCTGGCGCCGCCTCCCATCGCCGGACCGGCCGCGCGGGGCGGCGTTCCCGCGAGCGACGTCATCGCGGTCCGGGTCGCCGACCCGGACCTGTGCCCCCGGTACGGCGCTACCGTCATCCGTGGCGTCACGGTCGGCGAGTCGCCGGCGTGGCTCAAGGCGCGCCTCACGCACTCCGGCATGCGCCCCATCAACAACGTCGTCGACGTGACCAACTACGTGATGCTCGCTTGGGGCCAGCCGCTGCACGCCTTCGACGCCGGCAAGATCCGGGGCGGAACGCTGATCGCCCGCCGCGCCAAGGCGGGCGAGACGATCGTCACGCTCGACGACGTGGAGCGCACGCTCGACGACCAGATGCTGGTGATCGCCGACGTCGAGCGCGCGCTGGTCATCGCCGGGGTGTTCGGCAGCGTCGACGCCGAGATCGACGAGCACACCTCCGACATCGTGCTCGAGGCGGCCAACTTCGCCGGGCCCAGCATCCTGCGCACGGAACTCCACACCGGCATCCGCAGTGAGGCCAGCAACCGCTTCGAGAAGGGCCTGGACGCCGACCTGGTGCCGGGCGGCCTCGACTTCGCCGGACGCCTGTTCGCCGAGCTGTGCGGCGGCGTCGTCGCGCCGGGCATGGTCGACGTCGGCGGCTCGTCGCCGGCGCCGGCGTCGCTACCGTACCGGCCGGCGAAGACCGAGGCCCTGCTCGGCTACGCCGTGCCCGCGGCCGAGCAAGCCGGCATCCTGCGCCGGCTCGAGTGCGACGTCGATGAGGCCGGTGCGCCTGCGGCCGCCGGCGCGGACACGGCGATCGATCGCGACGCCGCGGACCTCGCCGCCGAGACACGCTGGCTCGTCACGCCGCCGAGCTTTCGCCCCGACCTCACCCGCGAGGTGGACCTCGTGGAGGAGGTCGGTCGCATCGCGGGCTACGGTCTCGCCCCCGAGCGGTTGCCACGACACGCCACGACCGGGGGGCTCACCCAGACGCAGCAGGTGCGGCGCGCCGTGCGGCGCGCCCTCACCGCCTGCGGCCTCGATGAGGTCATCAGCTACAGCTTCATCGCTCCGGACGCGCTCGCTCCGCTCGGGCTGCCCGGCGGCGACGCCCGGCTCGAGCCGGTCAGGCTCTCCAACCCCATGAGCACGGAGCAGTCGGTGATGCGCACCATGCTGCTCCCCGGCCTCCTGGGCGCCGTACGCGACAACATCGACCGGCTCAACGACCCGCCCAACCTCTTCGAGATCGGCAAGGTCTATCTCTGGGACGAGCCGGTGCCGGCGCCGCGGCACGCCTCGGAGCCGGGCGCGGTGCTCCCGCACGAACCCGAGGCGCTCGGCATCGTCCTGTCGGGCCGGCTCGAGGGCGAGGACTGGACCGGCGCCGGCCGCGCGACCGACTTCTACACGCTGAAGGGCGTCGTCGATGCTACGCTGGCGGCCGTCCGGCTCCGCGCCGAGTATGCGGGGCTCGGCGACGCGGCCGGCCGCTTCCCGTATCTGCATCCCGGCAAAGCGGCGCTCGTGAGCGCCGCCGGCGCCGGCGAGGTGGGTACGGTGGGCCAGCTCCGGCCCGACGTGGCCGCCGCCTACGGCGTCGACGACCTCGCCGTGTACGTGGCCTCGCTCGCCCTGGACCGGATCGCGCCCGCCGCTCTGCGGACGCCTGCGTTCGAGGATCTCGGATCGTTCCCGCCGGCCGCCCAGGACCTCGCCGTCGTGGTCGGCCGCGAGGTGCCGGCGGCGGCGGTCGTGGAGCAGGCGCGACGCGCCGGCGGCAGACTGGTGCGCAGCGTGCGCGTCTTCGACGTGTACGAGGGCGACCAGGTGCCGGTCGAGAAGCGCTCGCTGGCGCTGCGCGTGGTGATGCGCTCACCGGAGCGCACGCTCGGCGAAAGGGACATCGCCGGCGTGCGCGCCAAGATCCTCAAGGCGCTGGAGCGGGAGTTCCAGGCGACCTTGCGCTGACGGCCGGCGTCGGGCCGGCCGTCGACCGGCCGTTCGGCGATCCGGACGACCGAGCGCGCGCGGGGGCGGGCGGCGTTTCCGCCCGCCCCCGCGCGCCCAGACGTCAACCGGCGCTTCTCAGCCGCCAGCCGCCAGTCGTGCATAGTTTGCAGCAATCGCAGGGGCCGGTTGCATCATTCTCAGCGGTCCGCTATAGTCCCCCGACGATGAGCAGCGCCGCGATGATCCGGATCGACCCTGAGGCCCGCCACACCGCGGGCGCTCGCCGCTGCACCGCCCTCCGAGCCCGACGCGCACGACGCACGCCGGCCGGCGGGTGTCTTCGTCTGTTCTAGCTGCCTCAGCTGGCCGCGTTCGCAGACTCCGCTCACTCCCGTCGCCGGCGACCACCGCGTTCTGCCCGACGTTCATCCCGACGTGCCTCCGGAGTGCTCACATGATCTCTGCGACCTCGACCTGTATGCGGACCAGGACCACAACGACTGACGCGTTCGTCGCCGGCGGCACCCGCTTCGCCACCGCCGGGATCGTCGGCGGCAGCGGCTACACGGGGGCGCTGTTGGCGGAGCTGCTGGTCAAGCACCCGTCGGTGGAGCTCGCGGCGATCAGCTCGGAGTCGCTCGCGGGCCAGCCGGTGCGGCGGCATCTGCCGAGGGTGCGCGCCGCCCTCGAGTTCTGCAGCCAGGCGGAGCTGCGCCGGGTCGACGTCGCCTTTCTGTGCACTCCGCATGGCGAGGCGGCGGCCATAGCCGCCAAGCTGCTGGCCGCCGGCGTCAGGGTGATCGACCTCAGCGCCGATTTCCGGCTGGACGCGGCCACCTATGCCGAGTGGTACGGGGAGCACCCGTGTCCCGAGTTGCTCCCCGGTGTGTACGGACTCACGGAACTGCACCGCGATGAGGTGGCCGGGGCGGACCTCGTGGCGAACCCCGGCTGCTTCCCCACGGCGGCGCTGCTGGCGCTCACGCCGCTCAAGGCGCTCGGGCTCGTCGACGTCGTCATCGACGCCAAGTCAGGCGTGAGCGGCGCCGGCAAGACGCCCAAGCCGGCGACGCACTTCTGTAGCGTGGACTCCGACCTCGTCGCCTACGGCGTGCAGTCGCACCGGCACTACCCGGAGATCGCCGCCGGGCTCAACGGCGGGGGCGCCGCCGGCAAGGATGTCGCTACAGCCTCCAGTGGCTTCACCGCGGCGCCCGCCGCAGGCTCGGCGCCGTCGCTCACCTTCGTCCCGCACCTGGCGCCGTTGCAGCGCGGCATCAGCGAGACGATCTACGTGAAGGCGGGTACGCTGCCGCTCCCGTCCGCGGCGGAGATCAACGGGCTGTACGAGGAGTTCTACGCCGGCGAGACGTTCGTCGACATCTGCGACGCGCCACCTCAGCTCAGGGACGTCGCCGGCACCAATTACTGCCGCATCTTCCCGTACGTGGACGAACGCGCCGGCCGGATCATCGTCATCAGCGTCATCGACAACCTGATGAAAGGCGCCTCCGGCCAGGCGGTACAGAACATGAACGTCATGCTCGGGATCCCCGAACACGAAGGGCTGGTCTGACATGCTGCCGCAGAGCCGCTTCGCTCCACTGCCCTCCTTCGCGAAGGAGATCGACGGCGGCGTGACCGCTCCGCGCGGCTTCGTCGCCGCCGGCGTGGCCAGCGGCGTCAAGAAGCGAGGCAAGCTCGATCTCGGCCTCCTCCTGAGCGAAGTGCCGGCAGTGTCGGCGGCGACGTTCACGAGCAACGCCGCCGCCGCCGCGCCGGTGCGCCTGACGCGTGAGAGCAGCGACTGCTCGCATCTGCGCGCCGTCGTTGTCAATGCCGGCAACGCCAACGCCTGCACCGGCAAGCAAGGCCTCACCGACGCGGCGCGGATGCGCCTGCTGGCCGCCAACCACCTGCGCCTGCCGGTCGAGCAGGTGGCCGTGTGCTCGACGGGACTCATCGGCGTGCCGTTGCCGATGGACAAGATAGAGCCCAGTATCGGCGCGGCTGCCATGGCTTTGCCCGGCGGTGCAGGCGTCGCGGCGTCCGACGGCTTCGCGACGGCCATCCGCACGACCGACAAGCAGGCCAAGTACGGGGCCGTCGAGGTCGCCACGGCGGAGGGCGGCGTCAAGCTCGGGTTCGCCGCCAAGGGCTGCGGCATGATCAGCCCCAACATGGCGACGATGCTCTGTTTCGTCACCTGCGACGCCATGGTGGATGCGACCGCGTGGGCGCGCCTGCTGCACGGGGCGGTCGACGCCTCCTTCAACATGATCACCGTGGACGGCCAGGAGTCGACCAACGACACGGTGCTCGGGCTCTGCAACGGCGCCTCGGGTGTGCGACTCGGGGAAGAGGGGCTGGCGCGGCTCGGTCAGGCGCTGGAGGCCGCGCTTCTCTCGCTTGCGCTCTCGATCGTGGCCGACGGCGAGGGCTCTACGCACACCATGAAGCTGACCGTCACGGGCGCCGAGGATCCGGCGCGGGCACAGGGCGTCGCGCGCGCCGTCGCCAACTCACCGCTCGTCAAGACGGCCTTCTACGGGCGCGACGCCAACTGGGGTCGCATCATGCAGGCCATCGGGCAGGCTCTGGGTCGTGAGGGGCGCCAGGCCCTCCCGGCGCACATCTCCTACGAGGACGTCGTGATCGTCGCACACGGGCAGCCGACGGCGCTGGGCGAAACCCAGCGGCACCGGCTCGCCGAGATCATGCACCAACCGGAGATCGACCTCACGGTGGCGCTGAACGGCCCCGGCGCCGAGGCCACCGTCTACTTCAGCGACCTCACCCACGACTACGTCACCCTCAACGCGGAGTACTCGACATGACCGTACGGCATCAGAAGACCGTCAAGACCCTGCTCGAGGCGATGCCGTACATCCGTCGCTTCTGGGGCGCCACCGTCGTGCTCAAGTACGGGGGCGCGGCGATGACGTCGCCGCGACTGCAGGCGCAGTTCGCCGAGGACGTCGTCCTCCTTCGGCTCGTCGGCATGCGCCCGATCGTCGTGCACGGCGGCGGACCGGCGATCAGCCGTCACATGGCCAGGCTCGGGATGGAGACGGAGTTCGTCGACGGCCACCGGGTGACCGATGAGGCGACGATGGAGGTCGCCAAGATGGTCCTGGTCGGTAAGGTCAACAAGGAGATCGTCGGCCTTATCGCCCGTCACGGAGGCTCCGCCGTCGGCATCTCGGGGGAGGACGGCCGGCTGCTGCGCGTGACGCCGAAGAAGCACACCGACGCCGCCGGCAACGACGTGGACCTGGGCTTCGTCGGTGAGGTCCGCGAGGTGAACACCGATGTCCTCGACCTGCTCGCCGAGGCCAACATCCCCGTCGTCGCGAGTGTCGGCGCCGATGACGTCGGCGAGGCCTACAACGTCAACGCCGACACCGTCGCCGGCGAGATCGCCGCGGCGCTCCACGCCGAGAAGATCATCTTCCTCACCGACGTCGACGGAATCTACGAGGACCAGGGCGCAGACGTGACGCCGGTCTCCGAGTGCGACCTCGCCTACCTTGGCGCGCTGCAGGCCGCGGGCCGCATCGGTGGCGGCATGGTGCCCAAGGTGGCCGCCGTCCGCAAGGCGCTCGAAGCCGGCGTGGGCAGCGCGCACATCATCGATGGGCGCGTGGAGCACGCGGTGCTGCTCGAGATCATGACCGACGCCGGTTGCGGCACGAAGGTGACGGCGTGACGCCCGCAGCCACCGCCCTCTCCTCGCATGAAGCGTCGGCTTGCATATTCCTGAGCGGCTCGGTGTATTCTATGCATTCAGACCAAGCAACGGGGATGCCGGTCACAGCGAGGTCGGCCGGCCTCGCCGGAGGAGTCACGACGAACGTGAGCCAACGTACGCCGATGGGCAAGACCGAGCGCCAGCGTCTCATCCAGACGGTGGTCCAGCAGCGGGAGATCGCCACCCAGCGCGAACTGGTGAGCGCCCTGAGCGCGCTCGGCTGCGAGGTCACCCAGGCCACGGTCTCGCGTGACATCCGCGAGCTCGACCTCCAGAAGGTGCGCACGCACCTCGGGCGCGCCAAGTACATCCTCAGTTCGCGCGAGCGACCCAAGGACCCCGAGCAGGCGGCGCGCCACGTGCTGCGCGACTTCGCCCGGTCCACCTCCGTGTCGCAGCAGCTGCTCGTGGTGCGCTGCGAGATCGGCACGGCGTCGACCGTCGCACGCCAGATCGACAACCTCAATCACACCGATGTCGTCGGCACCTTGGCCGGCGACGACACCTTCGTCGTGATCCTCGGCACCGCCGACAAGGCGCTGGAGATGAAGCGCTACGTCGACCGCCTCCGAGAGGCCTAGCGCGAGAGGCATACCTCGCGCGCACTGCACCGTCGTCCTGAGGGCCGGCGAGCGGCTTCGCCGCGCCGCCCTCGACCCATCTCGTCCCAAGGAGCGAACCACGTGAGCACCCCAAGCAGTCCCGGCAACGGCGACGCCCCCAACGGCACCGTCGTCCTCGCCTACTCGGGCGGCCTCGACACCTCGGCGCTCGTGCCGTGGCTCAAGGAGAAGTACGGCTACGACGTCGTCTGCTGCCTCGTCGACATCGGCCGCGTCAAAGA
>CAZJGT010000042.1:0-16035 GCA_964545565.1 uncultured Thermoleophilia bacterium | reverse complement strand
GAGCCTCCTGGACACGCCGGTCGACTACGAGAGCCTCGCCGCGACCGGCGCCATCATGGGTTCGGGCGGCATGGTGGTCGCCGACGACAGCACCTGCATGGTCGACCTCGCCCGGTACTTCCTCCAGTTCACCCAGAACGAGAGCTGCGGCAAGTGCGTCCCCTGCCGTCTGGGCACCAAGCGCATGCTCGAGATCCTCGAGCGCATCTGCGCCGGTGAGGGGCAGGAGGGCGACATCGAGCGCCTCGAGAAGATGGCGATTGGCATCAAGCGGACCAGCCTCTGCGGCCTCGGCCAGACGGCGCCCAACCCGGTGCTGACCACCATCCGCTACTTCCGCGACGAGTATCAGGCCCACATCGACGATCGCCGCTGCCCGGCGCTCTCGTGCGAGGCGCTCATCGCCTACGCGATCGACCCGGAGGCATGCACGGGCTGCACGTTGTGCGCCAAGAAGTGCCCCGTGGACGCCGCGACCGGCGAGAAGAAACAGATCCACACCATCGACCAGGCGCTCTGCATCCGCTGTGACGCCTGTCGCGTGGCCTGCAAGTTCGACGCGGTCAAGGTCGTCAGCGGACCGGAGGAGATCGCCGCGGCGGTGCGCGCCCAGCACGTCTGAAGTCCCCACGTGATCCGCGCCCTCGGGCCCGGCGATGCCGTCACGGTCTCGCCGGGCCCTTCTCGTCCGGAGAGCACCCCGAGCGTCTGCCGAGCCGTTGTTCGGCCGGCGCGCCGAACCGTCCTGCGAGAGGGCGGCCTGCTGGGCTGCGAGACGTCGCCGCCGGCAAGTGTGGGATTCGGCAGGCCGGCAGACAGGCGTATTGCCGAATCCTACACTGGAACCGCGGCCCTTGACATTTTTCGACGTAGGTGTCGAAATACGCCTACGGAAGACCCGACCAAGGGGGGGTCGCGGTGCCCTTCACCCTCGACGCGATCGACAGAAGCATCGTGTCGTTTCTCATAGAAGACGGTCGCATCTCGTCGGCCGAGATCACGAGGCGCATCGGGCACGTCTCGGAGCGTGCCGTGCGCTACCGGATCGAGCGTCTCATCCGCACCGGCGTGATCCGCGTCAGCGCCATCGTCATGCCTCAGGCCGTCGGCTTCGATGTCATCGGCGACGTGCTCGTCGACGTCGCCCCCGGCAAGCTGCAGGACGTCGCCGCCCAACTGGTCGAGTTCCCCACCGTGAGCTACGTGGCCGGGTCGGTCGGCGAGGGAGACCTCAGCGTGCAGGTCTACGCGCGTGACACCGAGGAGCTCCTCCGCTTCGTCAATGAGGTCATCGGCAAGGTCCCGGGGGTGACGCGCACCAAGCTCGCCATGGTGCCGTGGAAGCTCAAGGACGTCTATCAGTGGCACGTGCCGTCCGAGGCCGCTGCAGAAGGGAGGGCGATCGGCTGAGACGATCTCTGCTTCACGCGTCTCGTACCATCATCTACGGTATCGTCGCTGGGGGGCCCCGGCGGCGAGACGTGCAGCAAGGGGGAAAGTATGGCTGAAGAACTGGCCTTTGCCCGCAAAGCCAGCGGTCTCGTCCGCGGGCTCTCCATGTGGGACGCGTTCGGCGTGGGCTTCATGAACCAGGGCCTCACGCCGAGCATCGTCGTCCTCACCAGCCTCGGGGTGGGCGTCTACACCGGCGGCAACATGATCATCGCCGTCGTGCTGTCCGTGATCCTCGCCGGCATCGGCATGCCGATCGTCTGGGGTGTGCTCGGCGGCTCCATGCCGCGCTCGGGCGGGGAGTACATCTACAACTCGCGCATCATCCATCCGATCATCGGCATCGCCGAGAGCTTCGGCAACGCGTTCGTGTGGATCATGTGGATCTACGTGCTGGCGCCGTGGGTCGCCGACCCCGGGTTCACCATGCTGGCCTCCTTCACCGGCGCCCAGGGCCTGGCCGACTGGGCCACGCAGCCCTACGCCACGTTCATCCTGGCCACGATCGCCAACATCGTCGCCTTCCTCTTCGTCGTCTTCGGCATCAAGATCTTCGCCCGCGCCCAGAAGGTCGTCATGTTCATCGGCATCGGTGGCTGCATCGTGCTCACCACGGTGCTCAGCATCAAGGCGGGCGACTTCCGCGCGTCATGGGACGCGATGGCGGCGCAGTACGACTCGCTGAACTACGCCGGGTTCCTCGCCGCGGTCGAGGCCGAAGCCGGCGAGGCGATGCCGACCACGTGGAACTGGTTCGACAGCCTCGGGGTCATGGTCGCGGCGTCGTGGGCCTTCGCCTATGCGTACTGCATGGCGTTCATCGCCGGCGAGGTCAAGCGTCCCGACAAGACCATCATCCTGGCGAACCTGTTCGCCGTTCTCGTGCCCGGCATCTTCTGCCTGTGGACGGCGATCGCCCTGTATCAGCTCGACTTCAACTTCCTCTCCGCCTCCTTCTATGCCGACAACCTCGAGAACTACGCCTGGAGCATCGAGGGGTTCAACCTGCCGTTCTCGACGAACTACATCGGGCTGGCCTTCATCATGGTGCCGGAGGCGTGGCTGGGCGTCATCTACTCGCTGTCGTACATGGCGTTCGCGCTGTGGTGGGTCGCGCTCTCGTACCTCGCCTTCCCGCGCATCATCTTCGCCTGGGGTATGGACCGCATGGGCCCCAAGTGGTTCACGGACATCAACCCGCGCTTCGCGAGCCCGGTCAAGAACCACATCCTGTGCTTCGTGCTCGGCCAGATCGGTATCGCGCTCTATGTGTTCTGGACCAACAGCCCGCTCCAGGGCCTCGCGGTCACGGGTCTTGAGGTCGTCACCGTGTTCGGCGTGACGGCGATCGCCGCCCTCTTGTTCCCCTACAGGAAGCGCTGCCGCGGGGTGTGGGAATCGTCGCCGTACCGCAACTGGAAGCTGCTCGGCATCCCCGTCGTCACGATCGGTGCGGTGGTCAACCTGATCTACCTCACCATCCTGTTCGTGTTCTTCTTCATCATGCCCGACCTGCGCGACTTCACGACGACAGGCGTGCTGTTCTTCGCGGGCATCTGGGTCGCCGGTATCCTGTGGTACTTCTTCTGGAAGAGCCGCAGCAAGTCCATCGGCGTCGACGTGTCCATGACCTACGGCGAGTTGCCGCCGGAGTGACACGGGGAGTACCTTGGGAGGGCGGAGGCGTCCGCCTCCGCCCTCCCCTTTCTTTGGAGTGTGTAGATGATCAAACTCTTCTTCGTCACCGACATTCACGGCTCGAACGTGTGTTACCGCAAGTTCCTCAACGCGCTGCCGATCTACGGTGCGGACGTGGCCGTCCTGCTCGGTGACCTCACCGGCAAGGTCCTCGTACCGCTCGTCGAGAAGGGCGGGGACCAGTGGGAATGCACCCTGATGGGGCAGCACCGCGAGATCGACGGGCAGGAGCAGCTCGCGGAGATCAAGAAGATCGTTGAGAACGCGGGCTACTACTGGGTTCACCAGACGCGCGAGGAGTTCGACGACACGCGCAGCGATCCGGCCAAGATCGACGCGCTCTTCAAGAGCCTCGTCTTCGCGCGCGTCCAGGAATGGCTCGACCTCGCCGACGAGCGTCTCGAGGGCAAGCCCTTCCAGATGTTCATGGCGCCGGGCAACGACGACTGGTTCGTGATCGACGAGATGATCGACAACGCCAAGCTCGTGCATCCTTGTGACGGTCGCATCGTCGACCTCGACGGGCACGAGATGGCGACCTCGTCGTACTCCAACCCGACGCCCTGGCAGACGCCGCGCGAGCTCAGCGAAGAGGACCTCGAGAAGAAGCTGCGCGAGCTCGTTGCGCCGATCAAGAACCAGTCCACGGCGATCTACAACTTCCACGTGCCGCCGTACGGCTACTCGCTCGATCTCTGCCCCAAGCTGGACGAGAACCTGACCATGGCCGCCGACGAGAAGATCCACGCGGGCAGCCTCGGCGCCAAGCGGGTCATCGAGGAGAATCAGCCGCTGCTCGGGCTGCACGGCCACATCCACGAGTCGCGTGGCGCGCAGAAGGCCGGCAAGACCCTGCTGATCAACCCCGGCAGCGAGTACTCCGAGGGCATCCTCAAGGGCGTCATCATCATGCTCGACAAGAAGAAGATCAAGGACTACGTCTTCACCTCCGGGTGAGCGTCGCGTAGAATCAAAGCTTCGACCCGACGCCAAGCCCGAAAGGGGGCGATAGATCCACATGGGACAGTTCATACTGCCGAAGGACATCCCACTCGACCAATATCCCTCGCCGCAGGTGTTTCTCGATGAGGGCAAGCGCATCACGGAGGCGGCGCAGCAGCAGGGCATCATCATGCGTGTCATGGGCCCCCTCGCGCTCCACTACTACTTCCCGGATCAGGTCGACCTGTACGCCAAGCTCGAGCGTCTGGGCGACCGGTACTTCACCGACATCGACTATGCCGTCTACGGCAAAGGCCGCAAGGGCATGGGCAAGCTCATGGAGTCGCTCGGGTACGAGAACGACCTGCAGACGATGGCCATGACGGGGCAGACCCGCCAGATCTATTTCGGCGGCAAGGTCCCCATGATCGACATCTTCTTCGACAAGCTCGACTACTGCCATGAGATCAACTACGCCGGCCGCCTCGAGCTCGATCCCTGGAGCGTTTCGCTGGCCGACATCCTGCTGCAGAAGCTGCAGATCTGGGAGATCAACGACAAGGATCTCAAGGACATCGAGTATCTGTTCACGGTGGCCGACTTCGGTGAGGACGACACGAAGAAGGTCAACGTCGCCTACATCTCCCAGCGACTGGGCGACGATTGGGGCTTCTGGTACACGGCGACCACCAATCTCGACCGGGTCAAGGACCACGTCGACGGGGTGGATGCGCTGTCTGACGACCAGAAGGCCAAGATCAAGCAGGTCGCCGACGAGGTCAGGGCGCGCATCGACCGCGAGCCCAAGACGCGCAAGTGGGAGAAGCGCGCCAAGAAAGGCACCAAGAAGATCTGGTACAACACCGGGTTCTCCGACTGGTGACGACGACGGCGGCCGCTCGCGACTGAGGCCGCCGCGAGCTCGTGAGACGCGGACGAGGGGCCGGGGCGCCTGTGGCGCCCCGGCCCCTCGTCCGCGTCCGACGCCGGCGTCACCGTGCGGGCGCGGCGACGGCGCCCCGCGTCCGGTCCCGCTCGCCGGCGGCTACTGCGTGGCCAGCTCTCCCTGCGCGGCGAGCGTACGCACGTCGGCCAGCGTGGCCTCCAGCCGCTCGAGCACCACGTCCATCTGTTCGTACGTGATGATCGCCGGCGGCTGCATGCGCAGGGTCAGGGAGTTGAAGAGGGTCCCGCCGATGAGCACGCCGCGGCTGAAGAGTCCCTGGCTGACGGCGTAGCCGATGTCGGAGTCTTTGAACTGCATGCCGATGATGATGCCTATGCCCCGGATCTCCTCGAAGAGGTCGTCGTAGGCGTCGGCGAGCTCGGTGAGCTTGCCCTTGAGGTAGGCGCCCTTCTCCGCCGCCTGGCCCGGGATGTCCTCCTCCAGCGTGGCATGCAGGGCGCCGATCGCGGCGGCGGTGGCCATGGGGTTGCCGCCGAAGGTCGTGGTGTGGATGTAGGGGTTCTCGTACATGGTCGAGAAGACGTCTTCTGTGGCGATGAAGTTGCCGATCGGGATGACCGCGCCGCCGAGCGCCTTGCCCATGGTCATGATGTCGGGCGCCACGCCCCAGTGCTCCATGCCCCAGAGCCTGCCGGTACGGCCCATCCCCGTCTGCACCTCGTCGGCGATGAGCAGGATGCCCCACTTGTCGCAGATCTCGCGGACCGAGGGGAAGTAGTCGTCCGGAGGGACGATCGCGCCGGCCTCCCCCTGCACGGGTTCGGCGATGAAGGCGGCGATGTCGAAGCCCACCGCGTCGCAGATGCCGAGCTGCTTGTCGAGCGCGTCGGCATCGCCGTAAGGCACGAACCGCACGCCCGACATGAGCGGGTTGAAGGGCTCGCGGAACTCACCCTTGCCGCTGACACTGAGAGAGCCGAACGACTTGCCGTGAAAGCCGCGCGTGGTGGCGATCATGCCCAGCGTATGGTTCGCCTTCTTGCGTCGCGCCCAGAGCTTGGCGACCTTCATGGCGCCCTCGTTGGCCTCGGTGCCCGAGTTGCAGAAGAATGAATACTGCAGGTCGCCGGGGGTGACCATGGCGAGCAGGTGGCTCAGGTAGCCGCGCATGGGGTCCAGGAGCTCCTGCGAGTGCAGCGCCTGGTGCTCGAGCTGGTCGCGCACGGCCTTCACCACGGTCGGGTGCCGGTGCCCCAGCATGTAGATGCCGAACCCGCCGAGGCAGTCGATGAACTCCTTGCCGTGGATGTCGTAGAAGACCGAGCCCTCGTCGCGCCACTCGACCGACGTGTAGTCGGTGGAGACGGACTTGCGGTACTCGAGGATGCCGGGGTTGACGTAGTGGTCGAAGTTCGCGACGCAGTCGGTCACGACCTCCTGCTGCTCCTCGCTGCTCAGCACGGATCTCGTCATCAGATCCAGTGCCTTGCGCGATTCTCGCAACGCCGCTTGTCTCGTTACGTCCTGCATCCGTTCCCCCAAGTCCGAAGAAAGCCTGCCGCTGAAGCCTGCCGACAACTCCCCCATTTGCAGCGTCGTTCGGATAACCGACCGAAACTCGTCGTTACTGTACCGGGATGTGCGCGGCGGCGCAACGGTGGGTCGGGCCGTCAAAGCCCCGAGGGGAGAGCCGGCGCCCGCCGGGATGGTAGGGTGTGGCGCATGAGGAGCATGGACAGCGGCAACGGAGCGTCGGAGGACCCGACCGCCCGGCTCTCGCCGACGGCGCGCAGGCTGGTTGCCGCCGCGCGCCGTCTCCTCGCGCGCGGCGGGTACGAGGCGCTCACCATGGAGGCGGTCGCCGCTGAGGCCGGCGCGTATCGCGACTCCATCCGCTATCACTTCGGGGGCAAAGCGGCGTTCGTCGCCGCCGTGGTCGACTCGCTGAGCCACGACCAGAGCCTCAGCGCGACGGCGGAGACCGAGGTTGCAGGGCGTGGCGACCAGCGTGTCCACGGGCTGGTGGCAGGCGACCGCCGTCTCGTGGCCGATCGCGACGCCTTCCGCGACTTCTTCGCGATCCTGCCGCACGTCGTGCTCGACCCCGAACTGCGGGAGCGGGTCGCGGCGCTCTACGAGTGGTACCGCGACCTCTACGTCCAGGGCATCGGCGACGCGTTCGCGGCCGAGGATGCCCGGCTGCGGCGCCTGGCCTCGCTCATGGTCGCCGTGACCGACGGCCTCGCCGTCCAGAAACTGCTGGATCCCGACGGCGTCGAACTCGAGCCGCTCTTCGAGCTCTGGGAGGGGATGGTGCGCGCGGCGCTGCTTCCCTCCGTGGAGTGAGGGCCGAGCAGCACGCGCCGATCGTCTTCCTGGCGCGTCACACGGCTCATTTACAGAGCCGAGACCGTGTTGTACGCTCGCGCCGTGTGTGCGGCGCCGCATGGGGGGCCCGCCGGCCTTCGGGCCAGCACGTGGTGTCCAGGAGGAGGGATCGTTTTGGCGCAAGGGACCGTGAAGTGGTTCAGCAACGAGAAGGGGTACGGCTTCATCGAGCGGGAAGACGGCGACGACCTGTTCGTGCACTACTCCGAGATCACCATGGACGGCTACAAGACACTGGCCCAGGGTCAGCGCGTCGAGTTCGAGGTCACGCAGGGCGACAAGGGCCTGCAGGCCTCCACGGTGCGGCCCGTGGCCTAGCTCGCGCGTGCGCGCAGAAGGGGGCCCATCGGCGGTTTCGCCGGCGGGCCCCCTTTCTTGTAGGCGTTCTGAGGCTGGAGTAGGATAACCGTCCCGCTCCGGCGGCCCGCAGCAGGAGGAACGCGCCATGATCTCCGAAGACGACGTCCGCTACGTCGCCAAGCTCGCCCGTCTCCGCATCGCACAGGACGAGGCGGCACGTATGACCGGCGAGCTGGCCAGGATCCTCGCTCACATCGACAAGATGAGCGAACTCGACCTTGCCGACGTGCCTCCGACGGCGCACGTCCTCGACGTCGTCAACGTCACGCGCGACGACCGCGAGCGTCCCGGCCTCCCGCGCGACGAGGCGCTCCGCAACGCCCCCGCCGTCGCCGACGAGTGCTTCCGCGTGCCGAGGATGAGCTGACGTGACGGAGCTCGACCCGCTGCGGCTCACCGCGCGCGACGCCAAGCGCATGCTTGTGGACGGGGAGATCTCGTCCGCGGAGCTCACCAAGGTATACCTCGACCAGATCACCGCCGTGGAGTCGAGGGTGCGCGCCTACATCCGCGTCACCGCCGACAACGCGGCGAAGTACTCGACCAAGGTCGACCGGGAGATGCAGGCGATGCGGGGCCCGCTCGCAGGCCTTCCCATCGCCGTCAAAGACAACATGGTCACCCAAGGCGTCACCACCACGTGCGCCTCGAAGATCCTCTACAACTACCAGCCGGTCTACACGGCCACGGCTGTGCGCCAGGTATGGGAAGACCACGTGGTCATGCTCGGCAAGACCAATCTGGACGAGTTCGCCATGGGCTCGAGCACGGAGAACTCGTCGTACCAGGTCACGGCCAACCCGTGGGATCTCGCCACGGTGCCCGGCGGCAGCAGCGGCGGTTCCGCCGCCGCCGTGGCCGCCGGCGAAGCCTTGTGGGCGCTGGGCAGCGACACGGGCGGCTCCATCCGCCAGCCGGCCGCCCTCTGCGGCGTCGTCGGCATGAAGCCCACCTACGGCGCCGTGAGCCGCTACGGGCTCATCGCCTTCGCCAGCTCGCTCGACCAGATCGGCCCGCTCACGCGCTCCGTGTACGACTGCGCCCTGCTGCTGCAGCACATCGTCGGGCGCGACCCGCGGGACGCGACCAGCGTCGAACTGCCGGAGCCGGTGGCCCTGCCGGCGGCCGAGCGGCTGGACGGGTTGCGCGTCGGCGTGCCGGACGAATACCTCGCCGCGGGCATCGACCCCGGCGTGCGCGCGAGCTTCGACGCGACGCTTGCCCGCGTGGAGGAGCTCGGCGGCATCTGCACGCCGATCAGCCTCCCGCACACCGAGTACGCGCTGCCGGCTTACTACATCATCGCGCCGGCCGAGGCGAGCGCGAACCTGGCACGCTTCGACGGCGTGCGCTACGGCTACCGCTGCGCCGACCCGGTCGACCTGCTCGACCTGTACGAGCGCACGCGTGGCGAAGGGTTCGGCCCCGAGGTCAAGCGCCGCGTCATGATCGGCACGTACGCGCTGTCGGCCGGCTACTACGACGCCTACTACGGACGCGCCCAGAGGGTGCGCACCATGGTCCGCCGGGACTTCGACCGCGCCTTCGCGACCGTCGACCTGATCGCTTCGCCGACGTCGCCTACCGCGGCCTTCAAGGCGGGCTCGCGCACCGGCGACCCGCTGGCGATGTACATGAGCGACATCTGCACGATCCCCGTCAACCTCGCCGGCCTGCCCGCCATCAGCATCCCCTGCGGCCTCGTCGGGGGTCTGCCGGTGGGCTTCCAGCTGATCGGCCCGGCGTTCAGCGAGAACCGCATCCTCGAGGCCGCGCACGCGCTCGAGAGCGCGATCGGGTTCGAGACGGCGCCGACCTTCCGCGAGTCCGGCGCCGTTGCCGGGGAGGAGCCGCGATGAGTGCGTGGGAGCCGGTGATCGGCCTCGAGATGCACGTGGAGCTCGACACGCGGACCAAGATGTTCTGCGGCTGCGCGGTCACCAAGGGCGACGATCCCAACCTGCATACCTGTCCGGTCTGTCTGGCGCACCCCGGTGCGCTGCCGGTGGTGAACCGGCGCGCCGTCGAGTACGCGGCGCGCATCGCGCTGGCTCTCGACTGCACCGTGCAACCGCGCAACATCTTCCACCGCAAGAACTACTTCTATCCGGACCTGCCCAAGGCGTACCAGATCAGTCAGTACGACGAGCCGTTGGCGACGGGGGGGACGTTCGCGTACTGGGTGGACGGCGAGAAGCTCCATTGCCGCATCAACCGTGTTCACATGGAGGAGGACGCGGCGAAGCTCATCCACGCCGGCGGTGACGCCGGACGCATCGCCGGCTCGGACTCCTCGGTGGTCGACTTCAACCGGGGCGGCACGCCGCTCATCGAGATCGTCACCGAGCCGGACATCCCGTCGTCGGAGGCGGCCCGCGAGTTCCTCCAGCAGTTGCGCGTCCTCGTCGTCGGACTGGGCGTCAGCGAATGCAACATGGAGGAGGGGCAGATCCGCTGGGACGCCAACATCAGCGTTCGGCGCGCGGGGAGCGAGGAGCTGGGCACGCGCACCGAGCTCAAGAACATGAACAGCTTCCGCTACCTGCTGAGAGCGCTCGATGCGGAGATCCCGCGGCAGATCGAGGTCCTTGAGGCGGGCGGCAAGATCGATCAGGAGACCCTCCACTTCGATCCCGACACCGGCACGACCACGCCGCTGCGCAGCAAGGAAGAGGCGCACGACTACCGCTACTTCCCGGAGCCGGACCTCGTGCCGCTTGAGATCGACCCCCAGTGGATAGCGGAGCTGCGCGCGACGCAGCCGGAGCTTCCCGCGGCGCGCGTGGAGCGCTTCACCCGGCAGTACGGGCTCTCACGCGCCGACGCCACCGTGCTGGGTTCCTCGGGGGCTCTGGCGGGCTTCTACGAAGAGGTCGTCGCCGCCGGCGCCGCCGCCAGGCCGGCGGCCAACTGGACCATGGGCGAATACCTCGCCCATCTGGGCGCCGCCGGCCTCGAGGCCGGGCACGGCCATGTCACCGCCGAGCGGCTCGCCAGGCTTGTGAGGCTCGTCGAGGAGGGCGCCGTCTCGACGAGCGCCGGCAAGGAGGTCTTCGCGCACATGATCGAGGAGCGCGCGGAGCCGGAGGCGATCGTGGAGAAGCACGGCCTGAGCCAGATCAGCGACAGCTCGGCGCTTGAGGCGATCGTCGCCGAGGTGGTGGCCGCCAACCCCTCCCAGGCCGATCAGTACCGCGGCGGCAAGCAGCAGGTGATCGGTTTCTTCGTCGGCCAGGTGATGAAGGCCAGCGGCGGGCGCGCCAACCCCAAGGTCGTGAACGACCTTCTTCGGCGCGCCCTCGACCTGTGACCGGCAGTATCCTCGACCTTGTCCCGCCACCGAGGTAGGTGACCATGACCAGCGATCTCTCCAGCTTCGTCATCGCGCGAGCCAAGCCGGCCGAACCCACGGTCCGCGTCGACGACACCACGCTGCGCGACGGGGAGCAGACGGCCGGCGTTGTGTTCAGCAATCATGAGAAGATCCGCATCGCCAAGCTCCTCGACGAGGTCGGCGTACACCAGATCGAGGTCGGCATCCCCGCCATGGGCGGCGACGAGAAGGCGACGATCAAGGAGATCGTCGAGCTGGGACTCGACACGTCGATCCTCGCCTGGAACCGGGCCGTGGTGGACGACGTGCGCCACTCCGTGGACTGCGGCGTCGACGCCGTGGCCATCAGCATGTCGGCCAGCGACATCCACATCGAGCACAAACTGCAGAAGAGCCGTCAGTGGGTGCTCGACCAGATCAGGGAGTGCGTCGCCTTCGCCAAGGACAAGGACCTGTACGTCTCGGTGAACGCCGAGGACGCCTCGCGTGCCGATCTCGAGTTCCTGCTGCGGTTCGGTCTGGCGGCCAAGGAGGAGGGCGCCGACCGTCTGCGCTTCTGTGACACACTCGGCATCCTCGACCCGTTCGACACGTACAACGTGATCGCGTTCCTCAAGAAGGAGGGCGGGCTCGATATCGAGATGCACACCCACGACGACTTCGGCATGGCGACGGCCAACGCGCTGGCGGGCATCAAGGCCGGGGCCACCTACGTGAACACGACGGTCAACGGCCTGGGTGAGCGCGCCGGCAACGCCGCTCTCGAGGAGGTCGCCATGGCGCTCAAGTACCTGGGCAAGGTCGATGTCGGCCTGCAGACGAGCCGCTTCCGCGAGCTCAGCGAGTACGTGGCGGCCGCCTCCGCGCGCACCATCCCGGCGTGGAAGAGCATCGTGGGCACCAACGTGTTCGCCCACGAGAGCGGCATCCACGCCGACGGCGTCATCAAGAACCCGCTCAACTACGAGGCTTTCGCACCCGAGGACGTCGGCCTCGAGCGTCAGATCGTCGTCGGCAAGCACTCGGGGTCGCGCACGATCTACCGCAAGTTCCAGGAGTTCGGCCTCGAGCTCACCAAGGCCGACTGCGAGGGCGTGCTCGCGCTGGTGCGTGCGACCGCGGTCGAACTCAAGCGGGCGCTGTTCGACAAGGAGCTCATGTACATCTACCAGGACTACCTCGGGCGGCTCGGTGATGCTGTGCCGATGGGGAGCGGCGACGACGCCGGCGGTACAGCCGCTCCCGCGACCGGGACCTCGACGTGAACAGCCCCCGCAGAGAAGCCGTCGGAGGGGCACCGCGCAGTGCGGCGACGCTGGCGGAGAAGCTGCTCGCCGCGCACGCCGGGCTCGACTCCGTGGTGCCCGGTCAGATCGTCGTCTGCGACGTCGACGTGGCCATCGCGCAAGATGGTACCGGGCCGCTCGCGATCGAGCAGATCGAGGCGCTGGAGGTCTCTCGCGTCGAGGCGCCGACGTGCGTGTTCTTCATCGACCACGCCGCTCCGGCGCCGCGCAGCGAACTCGCCAACGCGCAGAAGGTCATCAGGGCATTCTGCGCGTCGTCCGGCGCCACGCTCAGCGATGTCGAGATGGGCGTCTGCCACCAGCGCGTGGCCGAGAGCTTCGCCAAGCCCGGTGACCTGGTGATCGGCGCCGACTCGCACACCTGCATGGCCGGCGCCCTCGGCGCCTTCGCCACCGGCATGGGCAGCACCGACGTCGCCGTCGGCATGGCGACCGGCAAGACGTGGCTGCGTGTGCCCGAGACGTTTCGCATCGAGGTCTCGGGCGTGTTCGCTCCCGGAGTCGAGGCCAAGGATCTCATGCTCAGCCTGATCGGCGATCTCGGGGCCGACGGCGCCACGTACAAGGCGCTGGAGTTCGGCGGTCCCGGCATCGACGCGCTGCCCATGAACGGCCGTTTCACGCTGAGCAACATGGCCGTCGAGGCCGGCGCCAAGTGCGGCCTCATGCCCAGCGACGACGTGACGCGCGCGTATCTCGCCGGGCTTGGCCGCGAGGAGGGCTGGCGGGCGCTGGTGGCCGACGCCGGCGCAGCCTATGAGCGCGTCGTCGAGTGCGACGCGGCCGCGATCGTGCCCACGGTCGCGCGGCCGCACGCCGTGGACAACACGGCTCCGGCCGCCGAGCTCGCCGGCACCAAGGTCGATCAGGTGCTCATCGGAACCTGCACCAACGGCCGTCTCGAGGATCTGCGCTCCGCGGCGCGCGTGCTGCGCGGCCGCCGCCGTGCGCCGGGCACGCGCCTCATCGTCACGCCCGCCTCCCAGGCCACGGCGCGGGCCGCCGCCGCCGAGGGCCTGCTCGAGGTCTTCTGGGAGGCCGGCGCCGTGGTCACGAATCCGGGTTGCGGCGCCTGTGTGGGCATCCACGAGGGCATCCTGGCCGACGGCGAGGTGTGCCTGAGCACTGCGAATCGCAACTTCCGCGGCCGTATGGGCAATCCCGAGTCCTTCATCTATCTGGGCTCGCCGGCCACCGCGGCCGCCACGGCCGTGGCCGGCGAGATCACCGATCCCCGTGAGTTCTTCTAGAAAGGAGGGCGTTGTGGCCAAGCAGTACAGCGGACCGCCGCAGATGGTCATCGACCCCAGCAAGCGCTACCTTGCGACGCTCAGCACCGCCGGCGGCGACATCGTCATCGAGCTGTTCGCGGACAAGGCGCCGCGCACCGTCAACAACTTCGTCTTTCTGGCGCGGGAGGGCTACTACGACGGCGTGACCTTCCATCGCGTCATCAAGGGTTTCATGGCACAGGGTGGGGACCCCACCGGCAGCGGCAGCGGTGGCCCCGGCTACAAGTTCGACGACGAGTTCCATCCGGCGCTCAAGCATGACGAGGCGGGCATCCTCTCGATGGCCAACGCCGGGCCCGGCACCAACGGTTCGCAGTTCTTCATCACGTACGCGGCGACGCCGCACCTCGACGGCAAGCACACCGTGTTCGGACGCGTGATCGAGGGCATGGACGTGGTCGACGCCATCCCCGAGCGTGACCCCATGCGCGCCCGGGAGTCCGGCGTCGCCATGGATTCGGTGACGATCCGCGAGGAGGAATGGGTCACGTGAACAGCCTCCGCCGGCACGCTGTCGAGCGGGGCGCCGGAGGGTCACCGCCCCGTGACGGGCTCCTGCACGGCCGGGCATGGCTCTTCGGCGACGACATCAGCACCGACCACATCGCTCCCGGTCGCCTGTTCCACCTGCGCACGGATCTTCCGGAGCTCGCCAAGCACGTGCTCGAGGACGCGCGCCCGGAGTTCGCCGCCGAGATGCACCCCGGCGACTTCGTGGTGGGCGGCCGCAACTTCGGACTCGGCTCCAGCCGCGAGCACGCGCCACGCATCATCAAGATGGCCGGCGCCGGCGCGGTGCTGGCGCGGAGCTTCGCGCGCATCTTCTTCCGCAACGCCATCAACGTCGGCCTCCCGGTGCTGCAGTGCGAGACCTCCGGCATCGGCGAGCGCGATGAGCTCGAGATCGACCTGGGCGCCGGCGAGGTCCGCGACCTCACCACCGGCGCCGTGATCCCTTTCGTGCCGCTGCCGCCGGTGATGGTCACCATCCTCGACGACGGTGGCCTTGTGGCCCACGTCAAGAAGCACGGCGGCTTCGCGCTGCCGGGAGGAGCGCCATGACCCATGTCGTGACCCTCATCCCCGGTGACGGCACCGGCCCCGAGCTGGCCGCAGCGCTGCGGACCGTGATCGCCGCGACCGCGGTCCCGATCGAGTGGGAGGTGCGCGAGGCGGGACTGGATGTGATGGAGGAACACGGCACTCCTCTGCCGCAGCACGTGCTCGACTCGATCCGCCGCACCAGGGTCGCGATCAAGGGTCCGATCACGACGCCGGTGGGCAAGGGTTTCCGCAGCGTCAACGTGGCGCTGCGCAAGGAGCTCGACCTGTACGCATGTCTGCGTCCCTCCAAGACGATGAAGGGCGTGCGCAGCCGCTTCGACGACATCGACCTCGTCGTCGTGCGCGAGAACACCGAGGACCTGTACGCGGGCATCGAGCACATGGTGGGCGCCGACGCGGCCGAGAGCATCAAGATCATCACGCGTAAGGGCAGTGAGCGCATCGTGCGCTTCGCCTTCGAGTACGCGCGCCGGCACGGGCGCGGCAAGGTGACCGCCGTGCACAAGGCCAACATCATGAAGTGTACCGACGGCCTGTTCCTCTCGGTGGCTCGTGAGATCGCCGGCACGTACCCGGACATCGAGTTCGAAGACCGCATCGTCGACAACATGTGCATGCAGCTGGTGCAGAAGCCGGAACTGTACGACGTGCTCGTGCTGCCCAACCTGTACGGCGACATCGTCAGCGACCTGTGCGCCGGGCTCATCGGCGGTCTCGGCGTGGCGCCCGGCGCCAACTTCGGTGAGGATGCGGCGGTGTTCGAGCCCGTGCACGGCAGCGCGCCCAAGTATGCCGGTCAAGACAAGGTGAACCCCACCGCGCTGCTGCGCTCGGGCGTGCTGCTGCTCGAACACCTGGGCGAGGAGGCGGCGGCGCGGCGCATGGAAGACGCCATCGCCGCCGTGATCGCCGAGGGCAGAGACGTCACCTACGATCTCGGCGGCTCGGCCGGCACGTCCGGCATGGCCGCCGCCATCGCTCGCCGCATCGCCGGCTGACGACAGGAGGCTCCGTGGAAGAAGAGGAACGCCACATCAACCTGCACGCCACGCCCGAGATGATGGCGGGGGTGTACGCCAACTTCGCCAACGTGAGCCACTCGGACTACGAGTTCTCGGTCACGTTCGTGCGGCTCGATCACGAGAGCGAGGAGCCCGACGAGATGACCGGCGTCGTCGTCAGCCGTGTGAACCTCTCGGCGCGCTTCATGAAGGAACTGATCGACGCCATGAGCGACAACTACGGCAAGTGGCTCCAGGCGGAGAACATCAAGAACCTGCCGGAGGCCCC
>CAZJGT010000041.1:0-16217 GCA_964545565.1 uncultured Thermoleophilia bacterium | reverse complement strand
GCACGCCGGCGTGCTGCCATGGGAAACGGACGGCGGTCTCCATGGGCGTGAGCCTATCGCAGTCTGCGGCCGCCCACCGAGCGTGTAGGATGGCGCCGGCGGAAGTTGCGGGTCGCGACGAAGGGGCGAGCATGAGTTTGTCAAGGAGCGGGGGCAGACGCGACGCGACTCCGCAGCCCGGTCCGACGTCTGGACCGGAGGCAAGGCCCCTGTCCCACGTCCTCATCCCCAGATGGTTCGAGCGCGCCGGCGTCGCCAGCTGGTACCTGATCGGCGTCGCCATCGTGCTCATCGGCCTGGCGTACGTGCTGCACGCACTGGCGACGCTGGTGGTGCCGGCCCTCTTCGCCGTGCTGCTCGGCGCGACGTTCATGCCCGCCGTGGATTGGCTCGAGCGACACCACGTGGGGCGAGCCTGGGGCGCCCTCATCATGACCGTCCTCATCATCGTCGGAGCCTTTGCCCTGCTGGCGCTCATGACCGTCGGCATCGTCGACCAGTGGCCGACGATCGAGCGTCAGGTTCAGGCCGCGGTGGAGGGGATCAACGACACGCTGCAGAGGCTCAACATCGACTCGAGCCTCGTCGACTCGGCCAAGAAGACCCTCACCGGAAGCATGGGCGGCTGGGCACAGGGCATCTTCGGCGGCGCGCTTCAGGGCATCAGCACGCTGGCGACGTTCGCCTTCGGCGCCTTCATCGGCCTCAACATCCTTGTGTACGTCCTCATCGGTGGGCGGCGCATCGGCCGCTGGTTCTCCCGGCACATGGGGTCGGTGCCGCCGCCTGTGGGATACGCGATCCTGGCCAACGGCGCGCGGTTCCTGCGCGGCTACATCTGGGGCAGCACGATCATCGGCCTGTTCAATGGAGCGGTGGTCGCGGTAGGTGCGCTCGTCATCGGCGTGCCGCTGGCGTTCACGATCTTCGTGGTCCAGTGGCTGACCAACTACATCCCCATGTTCGGCGCGTTCATCGGCGGCGCCTTCGCGGTGCTCATCGCGCTGGGCACCGGGGGCCTCAAGGACGCCGTGTGGATGCTGATCTTCGTCCTGATCGCCAACGGGCCGCTGCAGACGGTGGTCTCTCAGTTCGCGCTCGGAGCGTCACTGAGACTGAGTGGTCTGGTCGTCCTCTTCGCCACCACCGGCGGGGCGATCCTGGCCGGCGCGCTGGGCGGCATCTTCGCCGCTCCGTTCGTCAAGATCGGCCTGGACGCGTACCACCAGCTGAAGGAGGCAGGCCTCTTCGACGACGGCCCGGGCGAGGCAAGCGCCGTCGGCCCAGGCCCATCGGAGCCCGACGGCGGAGGGTCGCCGGGGCGGGCGGTGGAGAGCGCTTCGACCGAGGCGAGGGCCTCGGGGCGGACCGTCGAGGAGTCTCCGCCGGCCGCGGAGGTCTGAAGCCGGCCCAGGGGCCGGCCCGGGGGGAGACGCCGGCGCTCAGCCCGACGGGCCGGGGCTCACGAGCCGGCGAGCCACTCGCGCAGGCTTGCTTCGACGGGCTCCCGACCTGCTTCCACGCGAGCGTCGAAGCGCCGCGGGCGGGCACGCACGGCGCGCAGCTGCGGCGGTACGCCGGCGCCGGGCGCGAGGTGGACGACCCTGTCCAGCAGTTCGAGGTCGTCGGCGGCGCCGGGTACCGGCGCCGCCGACGGCACGCCGGTGAGGCCGCGCACGACGTCTGCGGCGAACTTGCTCCAGTGCGCCGTACTGGCGATGAGCACCGGCGCGTCGCCGGCGAGCCTCTCGGCGGCCTCCCAGGCGACGGCCGTGTGGGGGTCGAGCAGGTACCCCAGATCGCGTTGCACACGGCCGATGGTGGCGAGGCAGTCATCGTTGCCGACCCACGTGCCCCTGAACGACGCGCGCAGCCGCCCCCGCGTGGCGTCGTCGACGGCGAAGCGGCCGGTCGTCCTGAGCTCGCTCATCCAGCCGGCGATGAGCGCCGCATCTCCGCAGAGGTCGTAGAGGAGCCGCTCGAGATTGGACGAGATGAGGATGTCCATGGACGGGGACGGCGTCTTCACGAGCGTGCGGTCGGCGATCTCGTAGACGCCGCTGGAGAGGAAGTCGAACAGCACGTTGTTGGTGTTGCTGGCACAGAGGAGGCGGCCGAGCGGTACGCCCATGCACTTCGCGTAGTAGGCGGCGAGGATGTTGCCGAAGTTGCCCGTGGGGACGCAGACGTCCACGGGATCGCCGGCTGCCACGGCGTGCCGCGCGACGAGGTCGGCGTAGCCGCTCGCGTAGTAGACGATCTGGGGCAGCAACCGCCCCCAGTTGATGGAGTTCGCCGAGCTCAGCGAGAGCCCATGGCGCTCGGCCAATCCGGCGGCGAACTCGGTGTCGTCGAAGACGGCCTTGACGGAAGACTGGCAGTCGTCGAAGTCGCCGCCGAGGCGGAACACGGTGAGGTTCCCGCCCGGCTGCGTGACCATCTGCAGCTCCTGCAGCGCGGACACGCCGGCATCGGGGTAGTAGACGCAGATCTTCGTGTGGGCGCGATCGGCGAAGCCGTTGAGCGCCGCCACGCCCGTGTCGCCGCTGGTCGCCACCAGGATCAGGAAGTCCAGGTCGGTGACGCCCTTCGCATGGGCCTGCTCCAGCGCCTCGCTGAAGTAGAGCGGCATGCACTGAAGAGCCATGTCCTTGAACGCCAGTGTGGGGCCGTGCCATAGCTCGAGCACGTGACGCCCCGGGGCCACATCGCGGACCGGGGCGACCTCGGGGTGGTCGAAGTTGCTGCCGTATGCGTTGGCGGCGATCTCACGCGTGCGGGCGGCGGGGACATCGAGGCCGAAGGCCTCGTACACCGTCGCCGCCCTCGCGTGGTATGGCAGCGTCGCCAGCGCGACCACCGCCTCCACGGAGAGCGAAGGGATCCGTTCGGGGACGAACAGACCGCCGCCGGGTGCGATGCCTTCGAGGAGCGCTTCGGTGAAGGTACGCGGCCGGTCGATGGCGCCGCGGGTGTCCAGATAACCGATCATGACGCCGGGATTCTACAGGAAGACGTACCTCGTCTGCGCCCGCGGTCGGGGACTTCATCGTCCTCCCGTGGCGAGGGCTTGACGACACTGAACGATGTGTTACGATATATCGCGATGCAACGAACCAAGGAGATACTCATGGACGGAAGAGACAACGCAGCGCGCTCCCGTGGCCGTCACGGTCGCGACGGGGTGCGGCGCGTAGAGGGCTCCGGCCTCGCGCGCTCCAAGTTCGGAAGCCGCGGTTCCGGCCGCGGTGGCAGCCAGGCCCAGGGCCAGGGCCAGGGCCAGGGCCGACAGGGTCAGAGCGAGGCTCAGGGCCGACGGCAGGCTCAGGGCCAAGGCCAAAGCCGACGGCAGGGCCGAAGCCGGCAAGGCCGGGCCCAGGGCCCGGGTCAGGGTCAAGGCCACGGCCAGAGTGAGGCCGAGGGCTTCGGGAGCCGCCCGGAACGTGGCCGCGGGCGAGGGCGAGGCCCTTGGTCGCGGGCTCGCCGAGGCGACGTGCGGGCGGCGATCCTCTTCGCGCTCAGCGAGGAGCCGATGCACGGCTACCAGATCATGCAGTGGCTGGAGGAGCGGAGCGGTGGCGCCTGGCGCCCGAGCCCCGGGTCGGTGTACCCGACGCTTCAGTTGCTCGAGGACCAGGGTCTCGTCAGCGGTGAAGAGACCGAGGGCAGGCGCGTGTTCTCGCTCACGGACGCGGGATCCCAGGAGGCCGCTGCCGTCGCGGAGCGTCTCGGCGACGCGCCGTGGAGCGCCGTGGCAAGCGGGCAGGATCCCCGCTTCGCCCTGCGCCAAGCGGTCTTCCAGCTCGGCGCCGCCGTCAGGCAGGTAGGCACGGCCGGGTCGGAGGACGACGTGGGGAAGACGCTTGAGATCCTGCGCGAGGCGCGTCAGCGCCTGTATGCGCTGCTCGCCGACGCAACGTGACGAGGGACGGCGCGGACGCCCGCCGGCTGGAGGTCAGCTCCAGCCGGCCTCACGGCGTGAGCGCCCTGTGCCCGTGCCTTCCAGGCGACTCGGGCCGGATCAGGCTGGTCCCGAGTCGACTCCTCCGGCGACCAGCGCGCGAGCGACGGCTCGCGTGGGCACGCGGGTCTCGTCGAGCCGACCACAGACCCACGTCAGGTACCGGCGCCGCAGCCGCCCGGCGATGGTGCCGGGCCCGTGCGGCGCCTCCAGTCCGCCGGCGTCCACGGCGCCCGTCACCGGCAGGTGGAGGAGTCGCGCGGCGGCGAGGGCGAGGAGTGCCTGTCCGGCGGCTGAGTCGGTGTACAGGGCGGTGACGTCCTCTTCCTCAAGGTAGTCCACGACCTCGATCAGCGAAGGCACCATCCAGCGCGCCCCGCCGCCGTTCGGCGAGGATCGCCAGGCGAGTGCGCGAAAGGCGACCGTGCCGTCGGGCCCCGGCCCGGCGCCGGCGGAGCGGATCTGCAGCGACACCTCGACGTCATCGCGCGCCGCGTCGTCCGGGCCGGCGCCGGCCGGCGCCGTGGCGACGGGCGCATCGGGCGTGGCCGGTCGGCACGGCACGTGCCCGCAGCACCCGGCCGGGGCGCAGAGCACGGCGACCTTGCCGCGCCGGCTGTGCCGCCGCTCGCCGAGGAAGTGCGTGCGCAGTCCCTCCTGCAGCCGCCGGTCACGACTCTGGAAGCTCCAGGCGAAGAAGTAGGGTAGCTCAAGGAAGGTGACCATGGCGACGGCGCAGACGCTCTGCAGGCGCCGCTTGGGACCGAGGCGCTCCCGCCCGTGCAGAAGCGGCTGGAGGTGCAAGCTCACGACGTCGTCGGCCAGACGCTGCGCCACCACGAAGAGTCTCCGGTTCAGCTCCTTGGCGTCGACCGCGTTGATGCCGGCCGGGTCGGCGAGGAGGCTGCCGATCTCGCGCTCGAGGAGCGCCTCCCACGCGGGACCCCGGGGGTCGCCGTCCCGGTACAGCCCGGGCGCCATGCTGCGCACGCCGCGCAGCGTCTTCTCAAGTATCGGCACGTCGCGGCCGATCCGCCCGAATCCCTTGCGCAGCAGACCGCCCGCGCGCTTGCGCTGCTTCTCGTCGTCCAAATGCAGGAGCTCGCGGATGCGCCAGAACGAAGCGGCGTAGATGCTGTGCGCCAGCAGCCGGGCGTCCCCGTCGGCGCCACCGTGCTCGCAGTCACCGGCGGCGACGGCATGGACGAAGCCCTTCGCGGTGCCGTCGCCGCCGGCGATCGTGTACGCGCTCGCCGAGAAGAGGCCGCTGTGGTCGTCCGACCCCCCGGTGAGCACCTTGCGCCACGGCGTGTCGCCGTAAGGCTCGATGCCGCGGCGTTCCGCCATGGCCCAGAGCTGCTCCGGCGTGAGCGCCGCGACGACGGCTCGCAGGAGGCCGTTGCAGCGGCCCGTGCGGGCGCCGTTGCGGCCCTCGAGGACGTTGAAGAGCAGGAGCATCCTCTCCACCGTGTCCGGGGAGAGCCGCCCGGACATGTCGAACAGCGGATGGGCCAGGTAGTGGACGGTGCCTGCCTCGCGCAGGCACGCGACCAGGTCGTACACGTTCGTGCGTGCCGCGCAGGCTGCGGCGAAGGTCGTCTCGTCGATGTCCAGGGCCACGACGTGCACCCTCACGCCGTCCTCCGGGAACCAGGTGTCGAGCTCTGTGCTCAGGAAGGTACCGGGCAGGTGGGCGATGGCGAGTGACCCGGCCAGGGTGTTGTGGTCGGTGATGGTGACGAAGTCCATCCCTCGGGCGCGCTCCGCCTCGTAGAGCGCCAACGGGTCGGTGAACGACTCCGCGCTGCGCAGCGCCCGAAGTGCAGTGCTGCCGGACGCGTCGGAGTTGCTCGAGTGGACGTGGAGATCGGCTCTGTAGCTTGGCGTCACGGATCCACTATAGCGCCCGCCGGCAGGCTCGACTGCGGCGGGCTTTGTCTTTGACGCGCGGTCCCGGTACTCTCTGCCTATGGATACCTCGCATCATGCCGTGCTCACGGCCGTGGGCGACGACCGGCCCGGCCTCGTCGACGAGGTCACGCGGTACGTCACCGAGCGCGGCGGCAATCTCGAAGACAGCCGCATGGTCAACCTTCGCGGCCAGTTCGCGATGATGATGTTGGTCGCCGGCGGCGAAGAGGCCATGAGCCGTCTCCAGGACGGGCTGGGAGCCCTGCGGCGCGAGAGTCACGTCCACGCGGAGTTGCGGCCGGCCGACGCCGGTGCGGCCGCTGGTCCTCCCGCCATGCCCTTCCGGCTCAACACGTGGGCCATGGACCACCCCGGGCTCATGCAGTCGGTCTCCCACCTGCTGGGCGGCAAAGGCGTCAACATCGAGAGCGTCGACTCGTCTCTGCGACCGGCGCCGTACACGAACGCGCCGCTCTTCGAGATGGAGCTCGTGATCTCGGTCCCGGCGACCACTTCCGTGGCGGGGCTTCGTGAGGCCATCGCGGGGCTTTGCGACGAGATGAACATCGACTGGCGGCTCACCGCCCTCTGAGCACGGCGGCTCGCGGTCACCCCGGACCACTGAGCAGTCGCGCTGCCTCGTCGGTCGCGTAGGTGGGCCACGGCGCCGCCCGACCGCGCTCCAGCGCGGCGACCCCGGCGCCGTCGACGAGCTCCCCGATGTCAGTGGCCGCGATCCCGCCGTCCGCGAGCGCCTGCTGGAGCGCGGCCGCCTCGCTCGGGTCGCAGCAGATCAGCAGGCTGCCGGAGGCGATGAGACCGAGCGGATCGGCGCCCAGAAGTCCGCAGACGCGGCCGGTCTCCTCGAGCACGGGGACGCGGTCGCGGTGCACGAGCACACCGTGACCGGTGGCGCCGGCGAGCTCGCGGAGCGCGCTCGCCAACCCGCCCTCCGTGACGTCGTGCATGGCGTGCACGCCGGCGACGCCGCGGGCGATCCTCGCCTCGGGCACGATGGTCTCCAGCGCCTCGAGCGTACGGCACGCGTCGATCTCCTCCCGGCTCATGCCGAGGGCACGGAGGCGCTCGCCGAGTTCCTCGGCGAGCAGGGCCGTGCCCTCGATCGCGAGCGCCTTGGTGAGAAAGACGCGATCACTGGGGCGCGCCGAGCGCTTGTCCTTGAGCTCGGCGCGGCTCATCGTACCCAAAGCCGTCAGGGAGACCACGGGGCGGCCGACGGCCGTCGTGACCTCGGTGTGGCCGCCGGCCAAGGTCACTCCGGCCTCGGCGGCTGCAGCGGCGAGGTCGCCGAGGTGCGTCAGCGCCTCCGACGGGGTCGTGCCCTGGGGCAGGAGCACCGTCGCGATGAGCCAGCGCGGCTCGGCGCCGGCCGCGGCGATGTCGTTGGCGTTCACCTGGACGGCGGCGCGTCCCACGGCCTCGCCGCCGAGCGTGATGGGATCACCGTGCGCCACCAGCAGTTCTGCACCGCCGAGCTCAAGCGCGGTCACATCTTCTCCGACGGCGGGTGGGACGATCACGGCGGGGTCAGCGGCGAGCCCGTCGAGAAACCCGGACAAGAGGTGGTTGGGCAACTTGCCCGTCGGGAGCGGCAGCCCCAGCCGGACGATGTCGTTGATCTCGGCGAGCCGGTCGACGACGAAGTCGCAGTCGCCTGCGGCCGGGGCCGCGTCATCGACGTCACGCGCGGCGCTCCCGCCGTTCGCGAGGTAGGCGGTGAGGGCTCCGGCCGCCCGCCCGGCCTGCATGTCGAGCAGGTAGTCGCCGACGACCAGCGTCTCCTCCGGCGCGGCGCCCATCACCTCCGCGGCGTGCACCACGCCGTCCGGTGCGGGCTTCGGTGCGATGCCGTCGTCGCGGGTCACGATGACGTCGAAGTCCGCGGCTGTGAGGGAGGGGAAGCGAAGCAGAGAGCGGTCGATGGCCCGACGTCCGTTGCGCGTGAGCACGCCGACGGCCACGCCGGCGTCGCGGAGGGCACGCACGGCTTCCTCGACGCCGTGGTTGGGCTCGGACGCATCGGCGGCGGCGAGCTCGAAGCGCTCGAGCGCCGCCGACGCCGCCTCGGCCTTCACGCCCGCCGGGAGCTCCTCGATCCACTCGAGTACGAAACGGTCCGGCGGGCAGCCGAGCTCGCGTTTGACGGCGGCGAAGTCGAGCGCGCCGGGGCGCGTCAGCGTGCCGTCGAAATCGAAGAGGACGGCGCGAAGGCGAAAGGGTCGCACGACGCCTTCAGCGCGCGAACGCCTTCAGGCACACGTTGGCCCTGCGGATACTGGTGCTGAGATCCTGCAGGCGCCACCGCTTTGGACCCACGTAGCTCTGTCCGCGGCGCGCCGAGACCCCGTTCAGCAACCCGTCCCACGCGGACGCGTACCGCTCGATGGCCAACGGCAGACTCGCGTCGGGTGAGACGAGCCGCACGGCCACCACGAACGTGCGGCCCTTGGCCACCGACAGCGGCGTACGGAACCTGACGGTCGCGTAGCCGGGGAGGGACGCTGTTCCTGAAGCGCGCCTGGTGAGCGTCTTGAAGCTTCGCCCCGCCCATACCTGGTAGCTCGTGCCGGACGCCAGCGTGTAGAAGCCGGCGGCCGTGATCTTGCGGCCCGACTTGGCCGTGAAGCGGTTGGCCGCCCAGATGGGAGCGCCGCCCCTGTAGCCGATACGGTCGGTGACACCGAGTCTGTCGTAGCCGTAGTTGCGCGAGTAGTCGCCGGGGTCGACGACATCCGTGTAGGACGTACACCCCCCGTAAGTGCCGTTGCCGAGGTCGCGGGCGAACGACTTGTCGTAGTACGACACCCAGAAGTAGCCGTCGTCGCCCCAGTCGTCTCCATAGCTGTTGCGTGCGAGGAAGGCGCCGTCGCCGGCCGGGATGCTCGCGCCGGCGCCGAAGTTCGAGGCGGGGTATGCGTCGTCCCAGCCGACGATGCAGACGCCGTGGTTCTCCCACTTCTTGGTCGGGCAGTAGTACGAGGCCGTGGTCTCGTCGTAGCCGGTGCTCAGGTCGAAGTACATGCCGACGCTGAGGGCGCCGTTGGTGATGACGAGTTGCTTCATGAGATCGTTGTCGAGGTCCGAGGAGCGACCGGGGATCATCGTGGCGCCCTGCACGTGCTTGACGACGCGGTTCACCGCCGGCAGCTTCTTCGACGGGTAGGGGTCGTTCGTCTCGGTCACAGGGCCGGCCCATCGGGTGAAGTAGGCCACGGCCATGAAGTCGTAGCCCCCGTTGGAGTACCGGTTGCCCACGGTCCGGTAGAAGCCGCTCCGTCCAACGAGGTTGTCCTCACTGAGGTCCATGGCCTCGCCCTGGTCCGTGAGGATCGTGGACTCGAGCGCGGCGATGTTGGCGAAGGCCCAGCAGGTCCCGTAGGATCGCTGATCCTTCACCGGCGCCGTCACCCGGCCGAGGTCGACCAGACTGTACGAAGAAGGGAGGGGCGCCCGCTCCGCTCTGGCCTTCACGGCCGTGCTCACGCTCACTTCGACCGGGCTCGGCAGACGCCCGAGACCCAAGGTGACGATCGGATCGTGCAGCGCCTCGACAAAGGCGGGGTTACGCGGGCCGAGCTCGAGCCGGGGAGTGGACGTCGCCGCGCCGGCGGCGGCCGGCAGTGCGGCCGCGAGCAGCGCGAGGGTCGCGAGAGCGAGCGCGCTGCGGCGGGCGATGGTCATCTGGGGCCTTTCTCGGGATCGTGGCTGCGTACGCCGTCGTATCGGCAACGCGCGGCCTTGCATGAATCCTAGCCGCGGGCGGTCGTGCGCGCATCCCGGGACGCGTTCGCGCCCGGCGTCGGGTTCGCCGGCACGCGCCGGGGGGTAGGACGGATACGTCACGTGTGACCACGGGTCCGGCTCTCCGCAGCCGGCGCGACTCTGGGGGGAGGGCAGATGGCGATCATCTCACTCACGGCCGAGGAACTGCAGGGCAGGCAACTGCTCGACGAGACCGGCCGCGGCATCGGCGAGATCAGCGATCTCTACGTCGATGACGACGGGCGGCCGCACTGGCTGCTCGTCGATACGGGGTTCTTCCCCGGGTTCTTCAGCGTCATCCCGGTGACCGATGTGGTCGTCACCGACAAGGGACTTGAGGTGCACTACTCGATGGAAAAGCTCACCGGGGCGCCCAACAACATGAAGGGGAAGGACTACGCAAGGCACCGCGAGGGGCTGCTCTACGACTACTACCGGCTCGAGGCGCCCGTGGACGTGGAGGACGCCACGCACCACGGCGAGATGGACCAGGTGCTGCGGCCGCCGAGCGGGCTGTGCCGCTTCTCGACGCTCTCGTGCGAGAACAAGCCGGTGGATTTTACCGCAGGCTAGGCGGAGCCCCGGCTCTGTCCGTCTGAGGGTGTTCCTGTGCAATCCTCACCGGTACGGAGCGGATTCCTGCTCGCTGTTCGTCATGGAGACGGCCGGCTGTTGACGCGAGGTGGCGACCGCACCTAGTCTCAGGCCATGAGGGATTGGCACGACATCCACGAATCGTGGGGCAGGCCGCGCGGCTGGACCGGCTGCGCGGTCGGTCCGGCCATACCTCCCGACGCGGTCTGACGACGCGTCCACCTGCCACCGGCGCGAGCGGCGCGCCGTCCCGCTCGTTCCATCTGCCACCTGGGAGGGTGGTCTTCATGAGCATTCGGCACGCATCCACCTCTGCAGTCTCAGCCGGCCCGGCGTCCGAAGCGATCAAGGACGCCCGGCTCGCACCCTTCTGGCTCGATCGGCCCGGTGCGCCGGCGCCGGCTCCTGTGCTGACCGGCGCCGGCGAGTGCGATCTTGCCGTCGTCGGCGCCGGCTTCTCCGGGCTCTGGGCCGCGCTGCTCGCGAAGGAGCGCGAGCCCGGCCTCGAGGTGGTCGTGGTCGACGGCGGAGTCGTAGGCGCCCAGGCGAGCGGCCGCAACGGCGGTATCTGTGTGGGCTCCATCACGCATGGGGTCTCTCAAGGTGCGGAGCTCTATCCCGCCGAGGAGAGCCGCCTCTCCCAGCTCGGTATGGAGACACTCGATCAGATCGAGCGGACCATCGTGCGCGAGGGCATCGCCTGCGGCTGGGAGCGGACCGGTGAGCTGGACATCGCCACGGCGCCGTGGCAACTGGACGGTCTCGGCCGGGAGCGCGACCACTACGCCCGGCTCGGCCTCGTCCACCAATGGCTGGACCGCGAGGAACTGCAGGCGGACGTGCACTCGCCCACGTATCTCGCCGGTCTCTGGCACCACGACGCCGCCATCGTCGATCCGGCGCGGCTGGCGTGGGGTCTGGCGCGCGTCTGCGCCGAGCGCGGCGTGCGCTTCTTCGAACGCACGCCGGTCACGGCGCTCGAGCGCACGGCGGCGGGCGTCTCGCTGCGCGCGCGCACGGGGACGTTGCGTGCGCGCCGCGTCGTCCTCGCGACCAACGCCTTTCGCCCGTTGTTGCGGCGGCTCCGCCTCTCGGTGGTGCCCGTGTACGACTACGTCCTCATGACGGAACCGTTGAGCCATAGCCAGCTCGAGTCCATCGGCTGGTCGCGCCGGCAGGCGCTCGCGGACGCCGGCTACCTGTTCCACTACTACCGGATGACCGAGGATCGGCGCATCCTCTGGGGCGGATGGGACGCGCTCTACCACTACGATAACCGTATCGCCCCCGAGCTCGAGGATCGGCCGGACGAGCACGCCATGCTGGCCGGGCACTTCTTCGCGACCTTCCCGCAGCTTGAGGGACTGCGCTTCACGCATCGCTGGGCCGGGGTGATCGACACCTGCTCACGGTTCTGCCAATTCTGGGGGACCGCTCTCGGCGGTCGAGTCTCCTACGTCCTCGGCTACACCGGCCTCGGCGTGGCCGCGTCGCGCTTCGGCGCCGAGGTCGCGCTCGATCTGGTCGGCGGTGAGCCGACGGAGCTCACCGAGCTTCGCTTCGTGAAGTCACGACCGGTGCCGTTCCCTCCGGAGCCGTTCCGCCTGCCGCTCATCGAGATCACGCGTCGCTCCACGAAGCGCGCTGAGTCCGACGGCGGGCGGCGCAACCTCTGGCTGCGCACGCTGGACCGCTTCGGCCTTGGCTTCGACTCGTGACGCCGCCCGCGGTCTCAGTGAACTGAGGCCGCGGGCGGCGTCACATGCCGCTAGTTGAGTCCGAAGCGGTGCATGTCCTGCTCACCGGCGCCGAAGTAGTGCGCCGTCTCGTGCAGGACGGTGATGCGGATCTGCTCGGCGAGCTCATCGTCGTCCGGGACCTCGCGCTCGAGATTGCGCTGGAAGAGGTGGATGACGCCGACGTCGGGCCCGGGGCCGAGCACCGACTGGTCCGGCATCGCGATACCATGGAAGAGGCCGAGTGTGCGTGGGTCGAGGCCTTCGAGCACCAGGGGCTCGGTCGGGTGGTCCTCCACGAAGACCGGAACGTTCGCGAGCCGCGCCAGGATCTCGGTCGGCAACTCGTCGAGCGCCTCCGCGGCGAGCCGCTCGAACTCCTCGCGCGGAAGGCGCGGTTCGGGTCCGTCGTTCGCCTCATCCAGGCGCAACGTCGCGAGCCACTCTTTGACCATGCCCCTGGTGTCGCCCTTCTCCTCACAGGCGACGCCGAGCAGGTGGCGGGCGTCGGCCTCGTCCAGAGGATGCAGCGCCGGGCCGGCGAGCAACTCGCGCAGCAGGCGCGCTGCCTCGGCGGGCTCCCCGTAGTCGAGGTAGACCTCCGCCGATCCTAGCCAAGGCTCGGGGTCGTCGCGGTCGGCCTCGCTCCAGCGGCGATACGCCTCGAGCGCCGCCTCCGGGTCCTCCCGCTCGCGCGCGAGCGCCGCCTCGAGTTCGAGCACGGCCGGGGCGTCCGGCGCCCTCTCATGGGCGGAGCGCAATGCCCGCTTCGCGGCGCGCAGGTCGCCGTCTTCGAGCGCCTCCCAGGCGTCGTCAAGCAGGCGCTCGAGGCCGGGGTCTGGTGAACGGTGTTCGGTCATGGAGCTACTGTACCCCGGCAGCGCCCGCCCGGCCCAGCCTGCGGGGGAGGTGGCTCGGTGGTGGGCGCTCAACCGCTGGGGTATAAGCAGAAGCGTGGACGACACCTCCGCACGCTCCCCCCGCAGGGGGCTATCCGAACGTTCCACAGTCGGGCCCCTGTTCGTGGGTGTGGACCTGGGCAAAGTCACCACCTCGCTCGCCGTCGGCGAGCTCGGCGCCGACGGCGAGCTGCGCGTGCTCGAGACCCGCTCCGAGCGGCATCTCGGCGACCCGCTGCGGCCCTTCCTCGAGCTGTACGGCGAGCTGGACGCAGCCAGGCTCGCCGGCGTCGCCGCGACCGGCGTCTACGGAGAGCGTCTCGGCGAGCCGGTTCTCGCCGGCGTGCCCGAGGAGATCGCCCAGGAGCAGGCCGCCGCCTGGCTGTATCCGGACGGCCCGCTCAACGTGGTCCGGGTGGGCGGCGGCGGCTACTCGGTCCTCACGCGTGACGCCTCGGGCGATGTGCTGTACGAGGCCAATGAGCGCTGCTCCGCCGGCACCGGTGAGACGGTGGAGGGGCTTTGCGCCCGGCTCGGCCGATCTCTGGAGGTCGCCGTCGCTCTGGCTGAGGCCAGTCCGGACGGCGTCACCGTCACCAGCCGTTGCGCTGTGTTCGCCAAGAGCGAATTGACGCACTTCGCCAACCAGGGTGAGACGCACGGACGCATCTTCCGCGGGTTGTTCGAGGGCGTTGCCCGCAACGTCCACAGCCTGTACGACAAGAGCAAGATCGACGGCCCCGTGGTCCTGATCGGGCACGGGGCCCTCATCACTCCCATCGCCGCCCGCCTCGCGGCGCTGAGTGAGGCCCCCGTCGCCGTCGCCGACCAGGCCGGCGTCTTCGAAGCACTCGGTGCGCTGCGGCTTGCTGCGCGGCGCGCCAGCACGGCGGTTGCCGGGGGCGGACCGGCCGCCGCGAGGACCGCCGGTCTGCCCCGCGACCCGCGGGCGCTCGTCCGGCCGTCGCGCAGCCGCATCGGTCGTCTCGAGCCGGCGCGCGAGGGACCGGGAGCCGTGGTGCGCCTCGAGGACGGCGCGAACGGCGAGGACCCGGACGGGGCCGGTGCGACCGCGCTCGGCCTCGACCTCGGCTCGACCGGCTCGAAGGCCGCGCTCCTCGATCTCGCCTCCGGCGCCGTGCTCGCCAGCGTCTACCGGCGAACGGAGGGCAACCCGGTCGAGGCCGCCCAGGCGCTGGTCGCCGAGGTCGCAGAGATGACGGAGCGACCGGTCGTCGCCGTCGGCATCACCGGCTCAGGCCGCGACGCCGCGGCGACGGTGTTCCGCGCCGCCTACCCCGAGCTCGGCGAGTTGCTGACCGTCCAGAACGAGATCGTCGCCCACGCCACCGCGGCCGCCCGGCTCGACCCGGACGGCGGCCGCAGCCTCTCCGTCGTCGAGATCGGCGGCCAGGACGCCAAGTTCATCAACGTCGAGAGCGGCCGCGTCGTCGACGCCGACATGAACCGCGTGTGCAGCGCCGGCACCGGCTCGTTCCTTGAGGAGCAGGCCATCGCCCACGGGGTCGAAGACATCGCCGAGTTCGGCCGGCTGGCGGCGCGCAGTGAAGGGCCACCCGACCTCGGCCAGACCTGCACCGTCTTCGTCGCCGACGTCGCCGCTGAGGCCCTCGGCGACGGCTACAGCCGCGAGGACATCTTCGCCGGGCTGCAGTACTCCGTGGTGCGTAACTACCGCAGCCGGGTCATGGGCCAGCGCCGGCTGCTGGGCCGGGTGTTCTTCCAGGGCAAGCCGGCCACCGACCCGGCGCTTGCGCGGACGCTCGCCGCAGTGCTGGAGCGAGACGTGATCGTGCCGGCCGACCCGGGCGCCATGGGCGCCATAGGCATCGCGCTGCTGGCCGGGCGGGCGCCGGCCGCCGGCGGGGAGCCTGTTGCGGTCGACTTGACGCGGGTGCTGGCCGCTCGCGTCGCCGGGCGGCGTGAGTTCCAGTGCGGGGATCGCGACTGCCTGAACCGTTGCCACCTGGAGTTGGCCGAGATCGACCTTGGGGGTGAGACCGCGAAGATCGTGAGCGGCGGCCAGTGCCCGAAGTACGACGACGTCTCCGCCGCCGGCGAGAAGCTGCCGCGGGACGCGCCCAATCCCTATCGCGAGCGCGACGCGCTGCTGCGCGCCCTGCTGGATGAGGAGGCGGAGAGCGGCGCCGCCTCCGCCGGCCCGCTTCTCGGGCTGCCCTACGCGCACTACCTGATCGACACGCTGCCGTTCTTCCACACGCTGCTGCGCCGCCTCGGCCACCACGTCGAGGTGCTGCGCCCGGGGCGCGACACGCTGGCCGAGGGCGACCGGCGCTGCGCCGCCCCCGGAGCCTGTGCGCCCGTCAAGCTGTTGCACGGGCTGGCAGCCGCGGACGTGGATGTCCTGTTCGCGCCGATCTTCGTGCACCTGCCGTTGCCCAACGCCGGCGCGCAGACGTACACATGCCCGATGGCGCAGGGCGCGCCCGACATGGTCGGGAGCGCGCTGCGTGCAGAGGGGGCCGGCACGCGAGTGCTGCGCCCGGCCCTGTTCGAGAAGGAGGGCGACGGGTTTGACGCGCCGCGCGTGCGTCGGGCTCTCTCCGAGGCGCTGCGATCCCTCGCCAGAGATACCCGCGGCGCGGCGGCGCCCGGTGCGTTCGACGGAGCCTATGAAGCGGCGTTGGACGCCCAGCGCCGCTTCGCGGCCGGTCTGCACGCCATCGGCGAGCGCTCGCTGGCGTGGGCGCGAGCGCACGGCTATCCCGTGGTGCTCATCGTCGGCGAGACGCACGTCATCCACGACGCCGTGCTCGACGCCGGCGTCCACGAGCTCGTCGCCGCCAACGGGGCGCTGCCGCTGCCGGTGGACTGCTACCCCACACCGGCCGGCGTACCGGGCATGAGGCGCGTGCACTGGGCCGGCGCCGGCCAGGCGCTGCGCGCCACGGCCGCCGGCGCCGCCGCCGGCGATGTCTACCCGCTGCTGCTCGGCGCCTATGCCTGCGGTCCGAACTCGATGATCGAGCACCTCTTCGCCGACCTCACCGAAGACTGGCCGCACGCCGTGCTCGAGAGCGACGGCCATGGCGGCAAGGCGGGCTACGTCACGCGTGTGCAGGCCTTTCTGCACAGCGTGCGCCGCTGGCGCGAGACCGCCGCCGACGGCGCGGCTGCGGTCGGTGAACCGCCGAAGGTCGCCGACGTGAGCGCAGGCGCGACGGCGTCCGCCGACCGCATGACGGCGCACGACGCGGTCGGCGCCGGCGTGCAGGCGCGCCTCGCGCGCCTCGACCGGCGCCTCCCGCACAGCCTCGACGCCGGCTACGACCGTTTCATCTTCGGCCACGT
>CAZJGT010000040.1:0-16298 GCA_964545565.1 uncultured Thermoleophilia bacterium | reverse complement strand
GAACGTGTCCTTCATGAGGATGAGGTCGCCGACGCTGCGCGCCGCCTGGCTGCCGCCCTGCATGGCCACGGCGACGTTGGCCTGCTTGAGCGCGATCACGTCGTTGACGCCGTCGCCGATCATCGCCACGTAGCGCCCGCGCTCGCGCAGGGCCTCCACGAGGTCCTGCTTCTGCTCGGGCGTGACGCGGCCGAAGATCCCGGCTTCGTCGGCCGAGGCGGCGAACGCATCGGCGGGCATCTCGGCGAGGTCGGCGCCGGACACGGCGACGAGCTCGCGGGCCGGCCGCTCGTCCTGCTCGTCGGGCGCGCTCGCCTCGGTGGACGAGCCGGACCCTGCCCCGTCGTCGTCGGCGCTCGTACGCAGCAGCGACTCGCAGTAGGCGTCCACGCCCTGGCGCCGCTGCAGTGACTGCACGCCGGCCTGCGTGGCGAGAGCGACGACGGTCTTCGGGTTGTCGCCCGAGATGATCTTCACGTCGATGCCGGCCTCGGAGAACTCCTCAAGGGTCTGGCGCACGCCGGGGCGCAGTTCGTCGCTGAACGCGATCAACGCCAGCGCCTCGAGCTCGCCCGGCAGCACGGGTGGGGCATCGGCCTCGGCGAAGACGAGCGGCTCTGCCCGCCCCGCGAAGAGGACGACGCGCAGGCCGCGCGCCGCCCATTCGTCGCCGCGCCCGCGCCACTCGGCGCCGGCGCGGAGCGCCGGCGCCAGCGCTTCGGGCGCGCCGAGCACGTACGTGCCGCGCGCCTCGCCATCGGTGAAGGCCAGGCCGCTCCACTTGCGCTCGGACGAGAAGAAGGCCTCGTGCGCGGCCGGCTCCCGCGGGGCCGGGAAGGCCGCGCGCAGCGCCTCGATGGTGCGGTTCGCGTCCGTCGTGGAGGCGGCGAAGGTGCCGAGCAGGCGCGCTGCGCGCGCGTCGTCGGCGCCCAGCGCCGCGAGCTCCTCGAAGGCGATGACGCCCGAAGTGAGCGTCCCCGTCTTGTCCGTGCAGAGCACGTCGACGTTGCTGAGGCTCTCTACCGCGTTGAACTGCTGTACGAGAACGTCCTTTCCGAGCAGACGCACGGCGCCGAGCGCGTAGGTGAGCGCGATGCTCAGCACGAGTCCGTTGGGGATGAGCGCCAGGATGACCGTCGACATGCGCACGCTCTCCACGAACGGTACACCGCCGGCCACGTTGCGGATCCACACGAGCGCTTCGAAGACGATGACGACGATCAGCAGTACGCGGACGATCTGCATCACCTGGCGCTGCAGCGGCGTGAGCTCGCGCTTGAACACCTTCGCCTTCGCCGTGAGCTGGTTGGCGAAGCTGTCGAGGCCGACCTTGACGGCCTCGTAGTAGCCGCCGCCGGTCATGCAGAAGCTGCCCGACATGAGCTGGTCACCGGGATGCTTGGTGACGAGGTCGGACTCGCCGGTGAGCAGCGACTCGTCGACCTCCATGCGCCCCTCGCCCACCATGGGCCCGTCCACCACCACCTGGTCGCCGGGCTGCACGCGGAGGAGGTCGCCGAGCACCACCTCCGCCGGGTCGATCTCGAGGACCTTCCCGTCTCGCACCACGTCGGCCTTGGGACGCAGCAGGATGGCCATCTTGTCCATCACACGCTTGGCGCGGATCTCCTGGAACAGGCTGATCACCGTGTTGGCGCCGATCACGAACACGACCGCGAACGCATCGAGCGGTTTGCCCAGGATCAGCAGGAGGATGCCGAGGAAGTAGAAGAGGTTGTTGATGAAGTTGAAGACGTTGTCGCGGACGATGCGACCGTACGTGCGCCCGGCGCGGATCTCGACGTCGTTGCCCTGGCCCGCGGCGCGCCGGCGGTCAGCCTCTGCGGTGGTGAGGCCGCGAAGCCCTGGCGGGAGGTTGTCGGCGGCGGTCGCCATCGTCCCCGCACGGTATCAGCGCGGCCGTGCGCACGCCAACGGGGCGGCGTGCTCGTACGTGCGCCCGGCCGGGAGCGACGACCTCGGCCTCCCGGCGCCTTGTGCGCTTGGCCGCGCGGGGATCGATACGCTATCCTCGCGCATGTTGACTGAGACGCGGCCGGCGCCCCCGCCGGCCGGCGCGTTCATTCCCGTACGCTGAACGATGAGGAGACTTCGTGCGTTCCGCCTGCACACAGCCGCGGGCCTCCAGGCGGGCTGCGTGACGACCTCGGCAGCTGCCCTGCCGCCGCGTTCGTCGTTTCCGAGCGGCTCCGATCCCGCGCCCGAAGGCGTCGCCGATCTGCACGCCCTGCTCGATGGCGGCATGCCGCCGGGCGCGCGCCAGGCGCCGACGCGTAGCCGCGGGCTCGCCGCGCAGCTGTTCGCGCATCTCGCCGACCTGCCCGGGCGCGCGCCGCGGCACACGGAGACGCTGCCGCAGCGTCTGGTCACCGACGACGTCCTGCGCCGTGAGGCGGACAAGGACCAGAACGTCTATCTCGGCCCAGCCTTCACCAGGCTTCTGAGCAACGCTCTGCCCGACGTGGTCTTCCTGCCGGCGACGGTCGGGGAGGTCGAAGGCGCTCTCGGCTGGGCGCGCGATACGCGTACTCCGGTCGCGGTACGTGGGGCAGCCTCCACGGCGCTCAGCGGCTCGGTGCCGTGCAGGGGAGGGCTCACGCTCGACCTCGCCCGCCTCGACCACATCGACGTCGACATGGCCGCCGATGTCTGCGTCGTCGGCGCCGGCGCGCGGATGCGCGCGATCCACCGGCGCCTCGCGGATCACGAGCTCGCGCTTCCCGTGTACTCGTCCAACCTCGGCGGCACCTTCGCCGGCTGGTTCGTCACCGGGGGGCTGGGTCTCAACGCCTTCGGCCGCCGGCGCGCCGTGGACATCGTGCGCGCCGCCGACGTGGTGCTGCCCACGGGAGAGCTCGTGCGCTTTCACTCCGATGGCCGGCTGGACGCCCCCGGGGAAGGAGCGCGCGCCGGGCATCGTGAGATCCCGGCCGACCAGGCCGAGGCATGGTTCCGCTCGCGCGGCCTCGAGCCCTTCGGCCTGCCCGACCTGGCCGGCAGCGAGGGGCTTCTCGGCGTCGTCGTCCAGCTCGTCCTGCGGGTGGGACGACGCCCCGCTCTGGGTGCCTTTCTGCTGGAGTTCCGCGACGTGGCCGGCGCCTTCGCCGCCGCGGAACACATCCTGAACGAGGCCGGTCGCACGCTTCCTCGCCCGGCCAACCTCAAGTTCCTTCTCGGCGCCCATATGGAGCATCTGCGACGCCTCTGGGAGGTAGAGGATGCGCGCGCTTGGAAGCGGCTGCCGTCGAGCCTGTCGAGCGGGGCGGACATGCCGTGGTCGCGCATCGACGGGCCGGAGCAACTGCGGGCGCCGGCCGACGTCTCGCCGATCCCGGCGGCCGGCGCCGCGTACCTGTACGTCGACTTCCTCGCCACGCGCGCGGCGCGCGCCTTCGCCGCGGCGCTCGGCGACCTGCCGGGGCGGCCGCGCGCGCTCGCCGAGGAGAGCGTGCGCTTCGCCGCCGAACGCTTTCGCCCGCAGCAGAACAAGCGTTCCGGTCCGGGCATGCTCGCGGCCGAGGTCACGCTGCCGGCGGCGCACGTGTCCGGATACCTCCGCAGCGCCTATCGTCTGGCACGCCGCGCCGGCGTCGAACTCGACCCCGAGGTCTACTACGTGGCCGGCGACGAGGCGCTCGTGATCGCCGGCTACCTCACCGACCACCGGACGGCCGCGTTCTATCTCGATCTCGTCCTCGCCCCGGCTCTGCTCGACCTGGCAATACGGCGGTTCGGCGGCAAGCCCTACGTGCTCGGCCGCTGGCAGGCGGCTTTCGCGGCGGACCGCTTCGGCGACGCCGGTCTCGGGCGCCTCCGTGCGCTCAAGGCGGGCATCGATCCGCAGGGCCTCGTGAATCCAGGCGTGGTGCTCGGGATGGGTCTGCGCGGGCCGCTCGGCGCGCTGACCGCGCGTGTCTACCGGCCGGGTGTGTCGCTGATGAGGACGCTGTGGGACTCGCCGTCCTTGGCCGGCGTCGGGCGCCTCGCCCGAGGAGCTGCGGCCAAGGTCCCGGGGCCGGCGCGCGGACGTGGCGAACCGGCCGGCGCGGCCGCCGCTCCGGCGGCTCAGGCCATCCACTGCGTCAACTGCGGTGAGTGCAACAGCGTCTGCCCCGTGTACGACTCGTCCGCCATCGGCCTGCCCCAGACGCTCACGCATCACGGCGAACGGCTGTATGCCGGCGAGGTCCCGGCGCGCAGTGTCGCGACGCTGCTCGACCTGTGCATGCGCTGCGGCAACTGCGAGGAGGTCTGCCAGGCGGGGATCGCGCATCTCGACCTCTATGCCGAGATGGCGCGATCGGTCGCCGCGGACTACGACTTCGAGCGCCACGCCTTGGCGCTGGTCTCGGTGCGTGGTTCGGCGCGCTATCGCGACGGCTTCCTCGACGTACGGCAGGGACTGTATCTGCGTCGTGCACCGGCGGCCTTGCCGGGCACGCTTCGCTTCCGCGTGCTGCGCGCCGAGAACGACGCCGGGCCGGCTGCCACCTGCCTCCACTGCGGCGCCTGCGTGCCCACCTGTCCCACCGGCGCGAATCACGAGTTCGGCGCCGACGACGCGCGCATCGTGACCACCGACGAGCACGCGTGCATCGGCTGCGGCGCCTGCGTGGAGGTGTGCCCGGCCAACAAGAAGAACGGTGGCCAGACCCTGCGTGTGGTCGAGGCGCCGACGGCCGCCACGTTGGCGGCGATCGGCGACTTCGAGAGGGCTCCCGCTTGGTGACGCGGCTGAGCAATGAGCTGGCCGCCGTTTCCGGCAGCGACGACGCCGGTCGCACGACGGCCGAGCCGTCCGCCGACGGCGTCCTCGCGAGGTGGGAGGATCTGCTCGCGTTCATCGTCGACCCGGAGTCGCCGCTGGTGCGCGGCCGGGACCATACGGCGGCGCTGCTGACCCACCTTCTGGGCAGGGCCGGCCTCGACGAGACGGCGTTCTGGAAGCTCGAGCGCGCCCGCCGCGGGCAGCTCTTCCTGAGCGCCTTCGCCGCCCAGTCGCACGCCGTCCCCGAGCTCGAACTCACGGCCTTCGACGTCGACAAGCTGCTCAAAGAGCGATTCCGCCGCGAACCGCTCACCGTCGGCTCGGCCTGGCATCACGGCTACTGGCGCAGCTACTTCAGCCACGCCGCCATCACCCATCCCGCCAACGACGGACTGCGCGAGGAGTTCAGCACCGCGTGGCACATCGTGCGCAAACGACCTGCCGTCGTGACGCGTGACGCTGCGGGGCGGCGGCTCGAGGAGTTGCGCGCCCTTCGCCTGGACATGCCCCTGATCATAGGGCCGGTGCCTCTCGGCCCCGGCCCCGAGATCGAGCTCGCGTATCTGGGCGCTATCGCCGAGGCGGATCCGGCGCACGACGTGCGCACGCGCTCGCTGGTGATCGTGGAGGCCGACAAGGCCGCGGCGCATGCCGCTGAGCTCCTGCCTCACGCCGCCGATCTCGTGGTGCGCGTCGCGCCGCGGCATGCCGATGCGTTGGCGGGCGGCGCGCTGGCGCAGCTGCTGCGCGCCGCCCGCCTGGTCGAGCTCGACCCGTGGGACGGCGCCTCCGCCGGTGGGGACGGCTCGCCGACTGCCGCTGTGGACGCGCTCGCCCGGGCGGTGGCGGCCGTTGCTCCCCACCTCATCTTCAGCGTCTTTGTGCGCTGCGACGGTCCCGCGTTCTGGCCACGGTTGGAAGCCGCGGCGCGACACGACCATGTCGCCCTGGTGCACTATCACGCCGGCGCGCTCAAGTCCTATCGGCTCACGCCCAGGGTCGACGCCTTTCTCAAGGAGAGACTCCTGCGCGCTCGCGTCCAGCTCCTCTGCGCCGGTGGTGACGGTGACACCATGGCGTCCGCGGCGGGCGTCTACGAGGCGGTGCTCCTCGGGGCCAACGGCGGTGCGATGACGCACGCCGCGGCGATCGCGCTCATCCCCGAGGTCGTCGACGTGCTGGCCGGCGGCGACTCGTCGCTCGTCTCGCGCGCCGTGGCCGAGGCGGCCACTCCCCAGTTCCGCGAGATGGCCGTGTGCACCCTGACGTGCTGGCAGCACAGCATCCTCGAGTTCCTCAGTTGTATGGGGATCGACGACGTCCAGAAGACGTCGGGCAACACGATGGCGATCACGATGACCGAGGATTGGGTTCGTGAGGTCGACGCGCTCGCGAGTGAGGAGTTCGGCCGCCGCAACGCCGCTCAGAACGAGGCGCGCATCGCGGCCGAGCCGGTCCCGGACGAGGTGCGCCGGCACTATCGCGTCTCGCGCCTGCTGCGCGAGCGCCTGCCGGACCTGCCCCTGGTGAACGCGGCCCGCGTGCTCGCCCAGTGCGACGCCAACTATCACCTCGAGAACTCCAACCGTTCGCTCAACGCGGATTTCCTCGAGGCGATCTACAGGATGGCGGCGGGAGAGATGCCGGCCCTGGACGACTTCTTCCTGGCCGGCGATCAGGGACCGTACTCGCTGGATCGGGTGCGGCTCAAGCTCTCGCGCGCGTCGGTCGCCTGGTCGCTCGCCCGCTTGCGGGAGGACCCGGCGCTGCTGGATTACATCCAGCTCGCCGTGCCCCGAGGGTTCACGCGGCCCGGGGCCGTGCCGCCGGGCGCGTCCGTGAGCGTGCACGCCGGCGTCGACTCGCCTCCGCTCGTCCGCGTGAAGGCCGACGCCCGCGGCGGGTTCGAGGCGACCCTGGAAGCGGGGCACCCGCTGGACACCGCGCTGCGGCCCGGCGGCGCCGCAGACGACAGCGGTGGGGGCGACACCGGTGGCCTCCGCCTCCGGGTGACCGCCGCGGACGGCTCCGTCAGCGACGTCGATCTGTCGGCTGTGGGGCACGGCGCGCATGGGTCGGGCGTCCTGCGCGCCTCCGCCGACGGCGCGGTGACGCTCAAGCGCGACCCGCGCGGGGGTCTCGTGCTCAGCGGCTTCGCCGTACGCGAGCCGATCTGGCACGCGCCGGTCTCGCACGCGTCCATGTCGCTGGGCGCCGCCAGCGAGGACTTCCTGCGCGCCCGCATCGAGGGCAACGCCGGCATCGCCATGACGTCCTCCGGCGAAGGCGGTCCGATCAGGCTCTCCTCCACGGAGGACATGCGCTGGGAGAGCCTCCAGGCCGCCAGCGGCCACTTCGGGTTGAGCGGCGCCGATCTGCGCCGGGTGCGCGACGTGGAGATCAAGATCAACCAGGGCGCCAAGCCCGGCAAGGGCGGCCGTCTCTCCGGCGCCAAGGTCACGCCCACGGTGAGCAAGGCGCGCAACATCCCCGTGGGCACCGACGCGCTCAGTCCCGACCCCAAGCACGACATCTACTCCATCGAGGACATGCCGGCCGAGGTCTGGCTCTGGCTGCTCTACCACACCCACTGCGGCATCAAGATCACAGGCTCGTCGTACACCAGGTTCGTCGCCGCCGGCATGTGGAGCAACTTCGTCGTCGACTATCTTCTGGTGGACGCGGGCATGGGCGGCAGCGGCAACTACCACGCCGACTCCAGCCACGTCGGCTGGCCCGACATGTTCCGAACCATGCTCCACACGCATCACGCTCTGATGGAGGAGCAGGTCGAGGCGGGCGACACCGGTGAGCTGCGTCCTATCCGCGACGCCAACGGTGGGCCCTACGGAGCGTCGGGAGGCACCCGGCTCTTCGCCTCCGGCGGCCTTCGCGGCGAGCTCGACATGGTCAAGGTGCTCATCGCGGGGGCCGACGGCGTCCTCGAGAGCAGCATCGGCAAGGCCGTCGCCTTCGGCTGCACGCAGTGTGGCAACTGCTATCTGGACTGCCCGCGCGGCGGCATCACCACCAAACCGGAGCTGATGGTGCAGAACGACCGCCGCCTCATGGCGAAGCGGTTCCGCAACTGGGCCGTGCTCAACCTGGTCAAGCTGGCCGTCCTCATCGACGCGCTCAACCACGAGAGCGGGGCGCTCGCCGAGGACGGAACCGTGACGCGCCCGGACGACCTGCTGGACGACATCCGCAAGCTTCGCGGCCGTACCGACCTGATCGAGGTGCCGGCGTGGGAGAGGTCGTCGTCGGAGATCGCCGTCGAGCGCTCTCTGGAGGCGGCCGCGACCGCACGCGCTTCGGAGCCGCCCCAGGCGGAGCACGACTCGTGTCGCGTGGGCTCGCTGGCCGTGAACGTGCCGGTGAGCGTCGACGCCGTCTGGGAGTCGGCGCGGATCAGCTACAACGGCGGCAACAACCGCGGCGGCGGCATCGACTTCGCCGGGTTCGCGCCGGCGGCGGTGCGTGCCCGCACCTGCCTCGTGTTCAACACGATCGGGCCGGACCGCCGGCAGACGATGAGGGAGATCTTCGAGCATCTGGGAGGTTGCCGGTTCTTCGCCCTCGACGGCGCCGAGGTCCCGGCGACCGTCGTTCGCGACGGCCTCGATGACTTCCGGCTCCCGGTTCGAGAGAAGTACTCCGGCGAGGACGGCTGGAGGCTCGCCGATCTGCGCGAAGACCCGGGCGACTACACGATGCTCTTCGTCGAGCTCGAGCCGGCTGTGCTCGCCCGGTATGGGCGGCGTCTTCTCGCCGGCGGTCGTTGGCTGCAGCGGCGCACCAAGTACGGGCACCTCAGCGAGGCGCAGCTGGCGGCGGCGCTCGACGCCGTGGAGGACGGCGAGGCTCCGTCCGCCACGGCTGCGCCGACCGCGGCTTCGCCCGCTGCGACGCCGCCTGCAGAAGCCGCCGACCTCGCGGCGTTCGTCGACGACGTGCGCGAGGAGTACTTCACGGTGCTCGCGCACGTCATCGACTCGCGCTACTACCGCACGCATGCAGAGTCGGGCGCCCCTGCCGGCAAGTTCTCGGCCAAGCGCCGCGGGTACGTCGTCTCGATGGGCCAGGACCTCGCCGCCGTCAAGATCAGCGGGTGGACGCACACGATCCCCGAGTATTTCGACTTCGCGCGCTTGTGGGCCGGGTACCCCGGCTTCGCCGGCGACGACCCGGCCCTGAAAGCCCACGTCTGGGGCATGCACCACCGCTATCCGACGAACTCGCCGGCGATCGACGCCGAAGGCCGCGGCAATCCGGCCGGCGCTCATCCCTTCAAGGCGTTCAACGTGCTCCTCATGCACAACGGCGAGCAGGTCGGGGTGGATTCCACGGCTCCCTTCCTCGCCGAGTACGGCTACGTGCACACCGACGATTCGATGGGGGAGGGGCACGTCGCCTACGAAGGCGACTCCGTCTACGACCGCAAGGCGCTCACCGACACAGAGTACGCCGCTTACCTCGTCGACTTCACGCGCCGCGTCTTGGGGCTCGACACCGAGGAGGCGTCGCAGGTGATCTCGCCGATCACGGGACTCGACCTGGAGGCCATGGACTCCGGGCGGCGGCGCCTGTTGGAACTGCTGTCCCTGAACTACATCCAGCTCACGCCGACGGGCCCGTACAAGTTCACCATCGTCGAGTCACGCCCGGCCGTGGGCGGGGCGGAAGGCGGGGCCGCAGACGCCGCCGTCCGCCGCGTCGGATTCCGCGAGAACATGGACATCAAGTTCCTTCGCCCCCATGAGCTGGTGGCCAGCGTCGACACCTCTCCGGGTGGGGTCCACGTCCTGGTCAACGGCTCCGAGGCCAAGATCGCCGACAGCATGCTGCGCGTGCTCCACCACCAGGGCGTGCTCAAGGACGCCGGCCACGACCTGCGCTTCAGTATGCGTCCCGGGGGCAACCCGGGTCGCGGCGAGTTCGGCGGCGTGGTGGAGGCGTTCCTCACACCCGGCGACGACGGCATCGACCTGCGCAACCGGTTCGGCGAGCCGGTCGAGGTGCCGCGCGCCGGTACCAAGACCGGCGCCGGCGCCTCCTCTGCGGCCGTCGAGATCGACGCGGCGTGGCGCGACGACGTGGACGCCATGATGGCGGCGATGACGGCCGAGCTGACGGCGGCCGGCGTTGCCGGCCGCCGCTTCCTCGGCCCGGGCGACCCGCTTCCGCCGGCCGGCGTGCGCCTCGTCGAGACGACGCTTGAACGGCTCGCCGACATCACCGGCGACGACTACAGGGCGCTGGTCGAGGAGGCGCTGCCGGCGTTCGCGCGGCAGGGAGATATGGCTCGCTCCGTCGCCCTGCGCGTGCTCACCGAACTGCGCAAACGAGTGCTGTTCGCCGACCTCGGCGGCAAGGCCCTGTCGAGCATCGCCTACCTCACCGACGGGGGCCGCGGCTCCGACGGCTCGCCTGAGGGCGGCATCTACCGCGTCCTGGACGCCGTGCCGCCCCTCGCGACCGTGTTGGCCGAGCAGGCCGAGGCCGATCACGCCGCTGCCGGCGGCCCCCGTTATGCGCGCCTCACGCTGGCCACCCGTGACGACCTGCTGCATCCCACAGACGCCGGCGCGGATGTGCTCGTCATCGACTTCGCGGGGTTTGCCAGCGAGTCGTTCGGCCTGGACTGCGCCTCGCGCATCCTCGCCGAGGCCGTTCGTCTGGGCTGGCGGAACCTCATCGGCTACGACTGCGTCGGCGGGCCGCGCTATCTCGGCTGCAACCTGTCCGACGCCGACGGCGCTTCCGCGCGCGGCGTCGTCCTGGAGCTCTACGGGCGCGAGGTCGGCGACTTCCTGGGCGCGCTGCTCGAGGGCGCCGACGTCCATCTCTACGGTCAGGGACAGTGTCATCTCGGCATGAAGGCGGAGTCAGGCTCCATCTTCGTCCTCCAGGACGCGCTCAACACCTGCTGCTATGCGGCGCACGGCGGCTCGTTCAGCGTGTGGGACTCCGGCTCGCGCTTTGCGGTCGCCGGGCAGAACAAGGTGCTGCTCGACGATGGGGAGACGCCTGCCCAGGGCTTCCGCTCGATCCACTTCGGCATGCCCAACGAGTACGCGTTCGAGTACCTGATGAGCGGGGGGGACAACTCCCTTCATGTGGTGCTGGGATTGGCCAAGCCGGACGCCCGCGGCGAGCTCGCCCTCCGGGCGAAGCCCTATTTCGGCAAGTTCTTCATGAGCGGCGCGGCGGCGGGACGTGTGTTCGTGTTCGACCCCGAGGACCGGCTTGAGCCGGCGCAGTACCACGGCAACGTCCTCGAGGAGATCACCGAGCACGAGTGGCGCGACGAGCTGGCGCCGTACCTCGCCGCGGAGGCGGCGCGGCGCGGCGTCCCGCTGCGTGTCGAGGGCGACGACCTCGTCATCCGGCTCGCGGGGGAGTGGAGGCGCTGGCGCTACGACCAGTGCTTCATCCAGCTCGTGCCGCAGAAGGTCGCGCGCCGTCTCGCGCGACGCGGCGTCACGCCGCCGCAGCTGACGCAGCTCGTCGAGGAGTAGCCGAGACCGTCCGCGCGTCGAGCCGGCCTGGCGCGGGAACAGAGCGCTCATGAGCGCGCAACGCATCATCCGCACCTATCTCGGCGTCGCCGCTTCCACGACGCTGGCCCAGTCGCTGATCTGGGGCATCAACACGCTCTTCCTGCTCTCGGTCGGCCTCGACATCTTCCAGGTGATGCTGGTCAACGCGGCGTACACGGTGGCGCAGGTGGTCTTCGAGGTGCCGACCGGCGTTGTCGCGGACACGGTCGGTCGCCGTGCCTCCTACCTGCTCGCCGTCGGCATCATCCTCATCTCGACGCTGCTCTACATGGGCTTCGGTCTCGCGGGCTACGGAGTGCTGCCCTTCGTCGCCGCATCAGCGCTGCTCGGATTCGGCTACACGTTCTACACGGGAGCCGTGGACGCGTGGATGGTCGACGCCCTGCACGCCGTCGGCTACGAGGGCAGGCTCGAGCCGGTCTTCGCCCGCTACGGCATCACCTTCGGCGTCTTCATGCTCATCGGCGCCACGCTGGGCGGCTTCCTCGGCCAGCTGGATCTGTGGGTCCCCTACGCCGTGCGTGCCGTGGTGCTCGTGCCGGCGTTCCTGATCGGCCTGCTGCTGATGCGTGACCTCGGGTTCAAGGGTCGTCCGCTGACGCTGGGCAGCTTCGGCGGCGAGACGCGTCGCATCGCCGGAGCGGGCATCACCTACGGTCTGAGCGACCGCGTGGTCCGCTTCATCATGGTCGCCACGCTCGTCCAGGGCGTCTTCTTCATGTACGGCTTCTACTCGTGGCAGAAGTACTTCCTCGACCTCCTGGCACAGGACCTGGTGTGGGTCACGGGCGTGATCGCCGCGCTCGTCGGGCTGACGCAGATCCTCGGCAACGCGCTGGTCGGGAGGATCATGGCGCGTGTCTCAGACCGCGGCCTCATCCTGATGGTCTGCACCGGGATCACGACGGTGGCCATCGTGGGCGCGGCGCTGGTGCAGCAGTTCTGGGTCGCGGTGCCCCTCTACCTGGTCTCCGCCGTGGCTTTTGGGATCTCCTTGCCGGTCAAGCAGGGCTGGCTGAACGCGCGCATCCCGTCAGAGCAGCGCGCGACGATCATCTCGCTCGACGCCCTGTTCGGCGACGGCGGCGCGACTGCCGGTCAGGTCGGGCTGGGATGGCTGTCGCAGACGGTGTCGATCCCGTTCGCCTGGCTCGTCGGCGGCCTGACGCAGGCGATCGGCGTGCCGCTGCTGGGTGCGGCGCGCCGGGCGGAGCGGGCGGAGCCCATGGAGCCCGGCGGGGCGGCGCCGGCCGAGGGGCCCTGCCCTGAGCCGGGTCTCGAAGTGGAGGCTCCCGGCTGCCTGGCTCCGCAGCCCGCCGTCGTGGGCGACCGCCCGTCCCAGTCCGCCGCTTGATTCGTGTGTGGACATGCTCGTAACGTGGAACGCTCCGGGTGGAAGCAATCAGGAGAGCGTCCCATGAGCATCTACGACGTGGCGATCGTCGGCGGAGGACCGGCGGGTCTGGCGACCGCCATGTACGCCGGTCTGCGCGGTCTCGGAGCCGTCGTCTATGAGGCAGAAGCCTTCGGTGGCCAGCTCATCAATCTCTATCCCACCAAGCCGGTCAGCAACTTCCCGGCCCAGCCCGCGTTGCCGTCGCGGGAGCTGGCCCTGCGGCTTGCCGAGCAGGCCGAGCAATTCGGCGCCGAGCTGCGTGAGCGGCGCGCTGTGGAGGACGTCACGCCGCACGAGGGCGGATTCTCGATCAGGGGGTCGCTGCGGCAAGACGAGGCGAGGACGCTCGTCCTCGCTCTCGGCCTCGGCCGCTTCACGCCGCGGCCACTGGGCCTCGCCGACGAAGACCGTTTTCGCGGCAGAGGGCTTGCGTACCGGCTGCCCCCGCTCGACGAAGTGCGTGCCAAACGCGCCGTCGTCGTCGGCGGCGGTGACACGGCGCTCGACACGGCTCTTTCGCTGCGCCAGGTGGCCGAGGTCACGGTGGTCCGCCGGCGGAACGAGTTCCGGGCCTACGCACACACGCAGGACCGCTTCGCGGAGGCCGGCATCGACGTGGTCAGCAACGGCGAGATCGTCGGCATCCGCGGCGGCGAGCACGTCGAGAGCGTCGTCGTGCGTCATCCTGACGAGTCGACCGTCGAGCTGCCCGCCGATCTCGTCCTCGTCAGCATCGGGCAGGTGCCGGACCTCTCGGGCTTCGCACACTGGGGTCTCGGCCTCGGCGGCACCAAGATCGACGTCGACTCGGCCATGGAGACGAGCCTGCCCGGTGTGTACGCCGTCGGCGACTTCGCCGCCTACCCGGGCAAGGTGCGCATGATCGCCACCGCCGTCGCCGAGGGTTCCACGGCGGCCGCGGCGGTGCAGCGCTTCCTCTCGGCCGCCTGAGCGGCCCTGTCGCTGCGGCGGACGAGCTTCCGGCCGCGCCGGCGCGAGACCCGGCCGTGATACAGTCCCGCCCATGAGCGCGGACACGGGACCGCCCGAGACCCTCTGCGACGGCGTGCGGCCGGGGAACCTTGAGCAGCCGGCGGCGTCGGCGCCTCCAGCGCTCCTCGAGCAGCCGGCGACGCCGGCATCCGCTCTTCCCGACGCCCTTCCCGACGGCTCGGCCGACCGGAAGACGCGCCACTGGCTGGTGGCCGCGGTGGCGCGCGGTCTCGCCCTCTTCTTCGGCCTCTTCACGCTGGTCGGCGTCGTCGGTTCGTGGCGCCACGAGACGCTTGACTTCACCATCTGGTGGGTGGCCCTGCCGCTCGTCGGGTGGATCACCAGTGCCGTCCTGCTGACGCTCGTGGGTGCGGTCCTCGCCGGGTATGCCGTCGCTCCGCGCATGAGCGTGTGGCGTCGCCGGACGACGCTCATCGTGGTGCCGGCGTTCGCGGCCGTGACGGCGTGGAACGGCGTCGACTTCTATCTCGTGTGGAGGGCCGGTGAGATCCGGCCCGGCGTGCCGTTTCCCCTGTCGTTCGTGCTCTGCGCCGTGCTCCTCTTCGTCGCCTGGGCCGCGTTGCGGCCGCCGGAGCCGCGCCGTCGGCGGCTGGCCGCGGCGGGCGTGCTCGTGGCCACCGCGGTCATCTGCGTGCTCGCGTTCCCGCTCGCGCAGGTGTTCTTCTTCGGGACGACGGACTACCGGCGCAACGCCGAGGTCGTGGTGGTGTTCGGCGCCCAGGTCCACGCGGACGGCCGGCCCTCGACCTCGCTGCGCGACCGCATGGACACCGCGATCGAGGTGTACCGCGAGAAGCTCGTGAAGAAGGTCCTCGTGTCCGGCGGCGTCGGTGACAGCGGCTACAACGAGGCCCTCGTGATGCGGGACATGGCGGTGGAGGCGGGTGTGCCGCCGGAGGACGTCATCATCGATTCGGCAGGCGTCAACACCGAGGCCACGGTGCGCCACTCGTTCCCGTTCTTCATGAAAGCGCGGCGCCCAGAGGCCCTGGCGGTCAGTCAGTATTACCATCTGCCGCGCGTCAAACTCGCCTATCAGGGAGAAGGGGCGACCGTGTTCACGGTGCCGGCGGGTACGTCCACGCCGATCCCCCAGACGCCGCGGTTCGTGCTGCGGGAGGTCCCGGCGTTCTGGCTGTACTACGCCCGGGCCGTCTTCGGGTAGCTAGTCGATCTCCCAGGTCGCGGAGCGCGGTCGGGACCCGTCCAGCGGCGTGCACACGAAGCGCGACTGCGTGGCGGCGCCGACGGAGAAGGCGAGCGTGGTGCTCACGGCTTCTCCCGGGGAGAGGCCGGCTCCAAGGAGCGAGTCGTCGCCCAGCTTCGCCGCAGCGATGGTGTCGTCCGCGGCGATGAGGATGAAGGAGTCGGCCGTTGCGAAGGGCGCCGGTACGGCGGGCGTACCCGCGGCGCCTTCCGCCGTCACCGTGAGCTCGAGTGTGACCAGGCGCTCGCCGGCGTCCGCGCTCACGCCGTCCGGGGCGGCGCCGGGATCCTCGTAGTCGCTCGCCGTCACGCGGACCACGGCTCCCTCGGGCGTCATGAAGCGGACGGTCTCGCCGATGCTCACGAGCGGCGGCAGGCTCGACACGGGCCGCGGCGACGTCGTCGCCGGCGCCGCGGATGCGGTGACCGGCGCCTCCGTCCGGCCGTCGTCGTCCTGCGCCTCCACGCCGTCCTGCGCGCCGCCGCAGGCGGCCGTCGAGAGACCGGCGAAGAGGACGAGACAGGTCGCCAGGGTGAGCCCGGCGCTCAAGCCGGCGTGGGGCAGGCGACAGAGGTGCAGGCGCATCAGGTACCTCTCAAGTGTGGGGCTCGTCCGATTGTATCGTGAGCTGGACGAGCCCTGACGGCGAAGGGCCGGGGTGCCCTGCGGCGCCCCGGCCCTTCGGCCTCTTGCCTGCGGCTGGTAGCCGCCCGTGATCCTATCGCAGGAGGCAGCCGTTGGCCTGCAGATACTCCTGCCACTCCGCCTCGCTGGGCTCGCCGCATTTGCGCAGGAGCTTCTCCCACTCGTTGTCCACCCAGGCCTCGAGGTTGAGCAGCGTCTCCTCGTTGCCGGGCTTGAAGAGATGGGCGAAACGGCCCTGCCGCTTGAGCCACGGGACGAGCGGCAGCTTGTGGTTCGGGCGGTAGGAGAGGTGGTACTCGCCGTCGACCACCTCGAAGAGCGGCCAGTAGCACGTGTTGACCGCTTCGCGCGCCAGCGCGATCGTCTCGGCGCCGTCGGCGCGCCAGCCACGGGGGCACGGGGCGAGGATGTTGAGGAACGTCGCACCGGGCGTGGCCAGCGCCTTCGCCGACTTGCGCACCAGGTCTCGCGGGTCGTGCGGGGAGGCCTGGGCCACGTAGCCGAGCTCATGGGCGATCATGATGTCGGTGAGGTTCTTGCGGTTCTGCAGCTTGCCTGCCTGCTCCTTGCCCACCGGGCTGGTGGTCGTCCAGGCGCCCTGCGGCGTTGCACCGGAGCGCTGGAAGCCCGTGTTCATGTAGGCGCCGTTGTCGTAGCAGACGTAGAGCATCTGGTGACCGCGCT
>CAZJGT010000039.1:0-16408 GCA_964545565.1 uncultured Thermoleophilia bacterium | reverse complement strand
AGCGCGGGCGCGCCGCCGACACGCAGGCCGCGACGGACCGGACGACTGCGGCCGCCGCGAAGCCCGCTGGGGCGAAGGTCGAGGAGGCCGTCGAGGCGGCGGAGGTGCCGACGACGGACGAGGTCGACGAGATCGCGGCCGTGATGCGCGAGCGTGACGACTATCTCGACCACCTCCGTCGTCTCAAGGCGGAGTTCGACAACTACCGCAAGCGCGTGCAGCGCGACCACGAGGACCTGCGACTGCGCGCCGCCGAGACGGTCGTCGAGTCTCTGCTGCCGGTGATGGACAACCTGAGCCGCGCGCTCGAGGCCGGCGATACGCACGAGGAGGGCCGGCTTCTGGCCGGTCTCGAGCTCGTCTCCGGTCAGCTCCGCGGTACGCTCGAGGGTCACGGCCTCGAGGAGATCGCGGTCGAGCCCGGCGTGCTCTTCGATCCGACCGTCCACGAGGCGATCATGGCTCAGCCCTCGCCCGACCACTCCGAGGGCACGGTGACGCAGGTCCTGGAGCGCGGCTATCTGCTGCACGGCAGGCTGCTGCGCCCGGCCAAGGTCATCGTCGCAAGCTGAGCGGGCGCAGATGACGGACTTCTACCAGACGCTCGGTGTCTCCAAGAACGCCTCGCAGGACGAGATCAAGAAGGCGTTCCGCAAACTCGCCCGTCAGCATCACCCGGACAAGAACCCCGGCGACAAGGCGGCCGAGGAGAAGTTCAAAGAGGTCAGCTCGGCCTATGAGACGCTGTCCGACGCCGAGAAACGCAAGCAGTACGACGAGTACAGCCGGCTCGGGGCGTTCGGCGCCGGTCCCGGCGGCTTCCGGCCGGGCGCCGGCGGGGCGCAGGGGTTCGACCCGAGCATGTTCCAGCAGTGGCAGCAGCAGGGCGGCGCCCAGTTCGAGATGGGCGACCTCGGCGACATCCTCGGCAACCTGTTCGGCGGCGGGCGGCGGAGCGAGGCGCCGATCTGCAGGCCGACGTCACCGTGTCGTTCGAGGGCGCGCTGCACGGCGTGACCGTGCGCGTGCCCGTCGACAAGGCCGACACCTGCGAGACGTGCCACGGCAGCGGCGCCAAGCCGGGCACCACGCCCAAGGTGTGCCCGGAGTGCCAGGGGCGCGGCATGGTGGCGCGCAACCAGGGCCCCTTCGCGCTCTCGCAGCCTTGCCCCCGGTGCCACGGCCAGGGGACGATCATCGAGCACCCGTGCCCCACCTGTCGCGGCACGGGCGTGCAGCACAAGACGCGCCGGTACAACGTCAAGGTCCCGGCGGGCGTCAAGGACGGCAGCAAGATCCGCATCAAAGGCAAGGGCGAAGCCGGCCTCCGCGGCGGGCCGGCAGGCGATCTCTTCGTGCGCGTGGGCGTCGAGTCGGACGACCTCTTCGAGCGTCGCGGCGACGACCTGATCGTCGACGTGCCGGTCACCGTCTCCGAGGCGGCGCTGGGCGCGACGGTGAAGATCCCGACGCCGGGCGGCGGCCGCGTCTCGCTCAAGGTCCCCGCCGGCAGTCAGGACGGGCGCACGCTGCGTGTGCGCGGCAAGGGTATGCCCAAGCTCAAGGGCGGCCACGGCAGTCTCCTGGTCAAGCTCCGGGTGCTCGTTCCGGGCAAGCTGAGCAAGGAGCAGAAGCAGCTGTTCGAGAAGCTCGCGGCGACGTTCCCGGACCCGCGTTCGACGGCTGACTGACGGGCGCGGACCGGCGGAGACGAGTCATGAGACAGCAACGCCACGACGACAGACCGCTCTTCATGATCTCCGTGGCGGCGGAGCTTGCGGGCATGCACCCGCAGACCCTTCGCCTCTACGAGCGCCGGGGACTCGTGACGCCGAAGCGGACGGCCAAGAACACGCGCCGGTATTCGGAGCGCGACGTCGAACGGCTCCGGCGCATCCAGGAGCTCACGGAGATCGGTCTCAATCTGGCCGGCGTGGAGCGCGTGCTGGCCATGGAGAAGCAGCTGGAGACGATGCGCCTGGAGATGCGCATCCTCGAGAGCAGGCTGAGCGAAGCCGCCGATGCCATGCGTCGCGAGGTCGAGCGTGCCGAGCATGCGCACCGGCTCGAGCTCGTGCCGGTGTCGCGCGGCCAGCTCGTGCGTCTCGGCCGTCGTCGCCGGCATGCCTGATCGCGGCCGTTGCGCGGTGACCGTGGCGACGGCCGGCACCGGACCACTACAACGTAGCGATCGTGAGTGAGGATTCCATGGACATGAACAGATTCTCTGAACGCGCGCGAGAGGCGCTCGAGACGGCGCAGGGCATCGTGCGTCGTGGCCCGGGCAACCAGCTCGGGACCGAGCACCTGCTCATCGGCGTGCTGAGCTTGCCCGGCGGCGTCGTCGAACAGGTCTTCAACCTGCTCGGGGTCGACAAGGGCACGGCCATGGCGCGCGCGAGCCACTTCCTGCAGACCGCCGGGGCGGGACGCGTGGGCGGTCCCGCCGGCGGCGCCGACGAGCTCTACCTCACGCCGCGCGCGAAGGCGGCGCTCGACATCGCCGGCCAGAAGGCGCAGGCGATGGGCGATTCCTTCGTCGGCACCGAGCATCTGCTTCTCGGGATCATGCTCGAGGGTGACGGCCCCGGCGGCGCCACGCTGCGCGACCTCGGCGTCACCGAAGAGGGCGTCATGAAGGCTCTGCAGCAGATCCGCGCCAGCGGCGTGGACTACGAGGGCCAAGCCACCGGCGAGAGCATGCTGGGCAGGTACACGCGTGACCTCACGGCAATGGCCGCCGACGACAAGCTCGACCCCGTCATCGGCCGTGACGAGGAGATCAAGCGCGTCATCCAGGTCCTGAGTCGCCGGACCAAGAACAACCCGGTCGTCATCGGCGAACCCGGCGTCGGCAAGACCGCCATCGCCGAAGGACTGGCGCAGAAGGTCGTGGACGGGGACGTCCCCGAGTCGCTGCGCGACAAGCGCGTGCTCGCCCTCGACCTCGGCGGCATGGTGGCCGGAGCGAAGTACCGCGGTGAGTTCGAGGAGCGCCTCAAAGGAGCGCTGGACGAGATCCAGCGCTCCAAGGATGTGATCCTCTTCATCGACGAACTGCACACCGTGGTGGGCGCCGGCGCCGCCGAGGGCGCGATGGACGCCTCCAACATGATGAAGCCCATGCTGGCCCGCGGCGAGCTGCAGGCCGTCGGCGCCACGACGCTGGACGAGTACCGCAAGAACATCGAGAAGGACGCCGCGCTCGAGCGACGCTTCCAGCCGATCCTCATCGGCGAGCCGACCGTCGACGAGACGATCGCCATCCTCACGGGCCTGCGCGACAAGTACGAGGCGCACCACAAGGTCAAGATCACCGACGAGGCCATCCGCGACGCGGCCGTGCTCGGCGACCGCTACATCGGCGACCGGTTCCTGCCCGACAAGGCGATCGACCTGCTGGACGAGGCGGCGAGCAAGATGCGCATCGAGGCGACCATGCTCCCGCCCGACCTTCGCGAGATGGAGCGGCGCCTCCAGGAGCTGACGCGTGAGGGCGCCGCCGCGGTACAGGAGCAGGACTACGAGCGCGCCGCCCAGCTCAAGGACCAGACCGACAAGATCCAGGAGACCTTCGTGACGGCCAAGGAAGCTTGGCTGGCCGACAAGGGCATCGCCGAGGCGACCATCACCGGCGACGACATCGCCGGCATCGTCAGCGCCTGGACGGGCATCCCGGTGCAGCGGATGAAGGAAGAGGAGACGGAGAAGCTCCTCCAGATGGAGGATCGCCTCCACGGGCGCGTGATCGGCCAGGACAAGGCGGTGGTCGCCGTGTCCGAGGCCGTGCGCCGCGCCCGCGCCGGGCTCAAGGACCCCAAGCGGCCGATCGGCTCGTTCCTCTTCCTCGGCCCGACCGGGGTGGGCAAGACCGAGCTCGCCCGAGCCCTGGCCGAGTTCCTCTTCGACGACGAGGCCGCGATGGTGCGGCTCGACATGAGCGAGTACATGGAGAAGTTCTCCGTCTCGCGACTCGTCGGCTCGCCGCCCGGCTACGTGGGCTATGAGGAGGGCGGCCAGCTCACCGAGGCGGTCCGCACACACCCGTACAGCGTCGTGCTCTTCGACGAGATCGAGAAGGCGCACCCCGACGTGTTCAACATGCTCCTGCAGGTGCTCGACGACGGCCGGCTCACGGACAACAAGGGTCGCACGGTCGACTTCAAGAACACCGTGGTCATCATGACCAGCAACGTCGGCGCCGAGCTCATCCCCGACGCGGAGACGATGGAGAGGGAGTATGACGCCGTCGAGGCCCGCCTCATGGACGCGCTGCGCCAGACGTTCCGGCCGGAGTTCCTCAACCGGGTCGACGAGACCATCGTCTTCCACGGGCTCGACAGGGCGGAGCTCGAGCAGATCGTCGACCTGCTGCTCGCGCACGTGCGCCGGCAGGTCGAGGCTCAGGGCATGCACCTCGAGATCTCCGCGGAGGCTCGCCGCTTCGTGGCCGACGCCGGGTACGATCCGCGTTTCGGCGCCCGCCCGCTCAAGCGCGCCATCCAGCGGCTCATCGAGAACCCGCTCTCGAAGCAGCTCCTCGGCGGGGCGTTCTCCGCGGGCGACACCGTCAGGGTGGACGTGGCCGACGGCCACTTGGTGTTCGCGAAGTAGCGCCGCTATAGTCCCAGCATGGGCAAGGTTCGGAGTGGAGTGCTCGGAGGTCTGATCGGCGCCGCCGCCGGCGTCGTCCTCGCGCCGCGCCACGGAGGATCGCGGCGCGAGGCGCTGGACCGCCTTCGCCTGGCGGCGCATCCGGGGAGGGGCGCGCTTCGCGCCTTCGCCGGCACGCCGTGCGCCGCCGAGCGGCGCGTCTCCACGCACGATCAGGTCGACGCGCCGGGCACCGCCGCGGCGGCGCCGGGCGCCACACGAGAAGGAGAGCATGATGGATGATCCTCGAGCCGGGTTCGACGCCGCGCGTGCCGAGACGGGGTTCAAGGAGCTCGAAGTGGTCGCCTACATCGGCGAGTTCAAGATCGTCGGCATCGCCCACTTCGGCGTCGGCCAGCGGGCGAGCTCCCGTCGTCCCTCCGACTACATCCGTGCCTTCAGCGACAGCCGTCTCACGCTCTCCAAGGTGCGCATCTACGGCAAGGGCAGCCAGGAGCTGCTGGAGACGGCGCCCTTCATCATCCTCAATCTGGACAAGGTCGACTTCCTCTACGCACGCGAGGATGCCGACGTGACCGCGGCCGACTGAGATCGTCCCTCGATGGTCGTGGCCTACGAGCTCGACATCCTCATCCCGACCGCGCGCTTCGTGTTCAGCGTCGAGGGCGAGGCCGTGGAGGTGCTGGCGGAGCACCGCTCACCGCAGGCGTTCGTCGCGTACCGCGACCTGCGTTCACGACGACCGGTGGTCGGCATGACGACCTTCCCGAACACCGTCCTGCTGCGCGGGCCGCGGACGGTCCTCGTCGACCCCGGCCTGCCTCTGCAGAACGAGCCGGTGCTCCGGGCGCTCGAAGCCCGCGGGCTCTCCGCCGCCGACGTGGACCTGGTCGTGCTCACGCACGCCCACCTCGACCACGCCGGCGGTTGCGTCGACCTCGCCGTGCCCGTCGCCGTGCACGAACTCGAGACGACGGCCCCGTACTGGACGCTCACGGGAGGCCTGCTGGAGCTGCGTCCCCTCGAGCGCCTGCGCGGCGACGGCGGCGAGCTGGCGCCGGGGCTCGAGTGGGCGCTCACGCCGGGCCACTGCCCGGGGCACATCAGCCTGGCCGTCCAGACGACTCGGGGGACGGCTGTGCTCTGCGGCGACACCATCGGGCCCGGTCGGGCGGAGTTCGACGCCATGGCGCCGCACGGCCCCGCAGCCGAGACGACGGCCGCGTCGTGGCGGCGCATCCGCGCCTGGGAGCCGGCGCTGATCGTGGCCGGGCACCTGCCGCCGTTCACGCCGTGACGAGGCAGGTCTCGGCGCAGCGTCTCGAGCCGGCGCTGTGCTACACTCGGGCCCCTGCGCCCATGCCTTGGAGAACCTCGCGTGCCTATCTACGAATACCGGTGTGATGACTGCGGAGCCTCCGAGGAGGCCTTCCAGAAGATGTCCGACGACCCGCTGGTCGAATGCGCGAAGTGCGGCGGCCGGCTGCGCAAGGTGCTGCACCCCGTCGCCATCCATTTCAAGGGCTCCGGCTTCTACACGACCGACTACGGCAAGGGGTCGGGGAAGCGCGCGGCCGGTCGTGAGGCGGGTTCCGCAGAGGCATCGTCCGACTCAGGGAAGGGCAGCGCGGGGGACGACGGCGCGACCAAACCCGAGAAGGCGACCTCCTCGGACGGCAAGGCCAAGGAGACCCAGAAGGCGACCTGACGCGCCGGGGTGGTGATCCGCGTGGAGCGACCCAGCGACGAAGCCCTGCGCAAGGCGCAGACCACGCTACGTGGGCTCGTGAGCGACGGGCCGTCCCGGTTGCCGTCTCTCAATCTCGTCGCCGACTCCATCCGCCTGGAGCTCGAACAGTCCGGGCAGGTCGCGATCCTCTACGTCAGTCTCACCCGGTACGGACGGCTCGAGCCCGTGTTCGGCTGGCGTATCGTCGGGCAGATCCTCGACGCCGTGGCCGCGAACCTCGAGGGCATGGTGGGCAGCACGCTGCGGCGGCTCGACGTGATCAGCGATTTCACGCTCACCGACGACGCCTTCATCGTGATGCTCTCTCCGCCCCGGTCGTCCGCGGTGATCGCCGACGACGACCTGGCGGCGGTGACACGGCGCGTGTACGAGCGGCTGCAGTCGCTGCTGCTCAACGACCTCGCGCCCGGCGTGTACGACCGCGTGCATCCGTCGGTCGGCTCGGCCGTCCTCGCGAGTGACGCGACCGCGACCTTCGAGCAGAGCCTCCAGCGCGGCCTGGCCATGGCCATGCAGGCGGCGGAGGAGCAGACCGCACTCTACGACGAGGACCTCGAAGCGACCCTGGCCGACTGCGTCTCCAGGGGGGAGCTGGAGCCGCTCTTCGAACCCGTCGTCGAACCGCTCGCGCGCGAGGTCATCGGGTATCGCAGCTCCGTGCGCGGTCCGTTCTACTCACCGCTCAGACTCCCGGATGTGCTGCTGGACGTCGCCCGCCGCTCGCAGGTGCTCGCGGCGTACGGCGTCTCCGCCCGTGAAGCCACCGTCTCGGCCGCGACCGGCCTCAGGCCGGACGACCTCCTGTTCCTGGGGTGCGCCGCCGGCGAGTTGCCCAACGCCGCGGTCGTCGCTGTGAGTGAGTTCTATTCGCTGAACAAGACGCTGGTGCCGCAGCACGTCGTCTTCGAGTTCCACGGTGACGATCTCGCGCTCAACACGGCCTCGACGCTGCGCACGCTGGCCGACGTGCGCGATCTCGGCTTCAAGCTCTGCGCCTCCGGGCTCGGGGCCCAGTTCACCGCCCTCGAACTCATCGCCGAGGCCGAGCCCGACTTCCTGTGCCTGGACCCGATGCTCGTGGCGGGCGTCGGCGCCGAGCTCACGCCGCTCGAGGTCGTCCAGCTGCTGGTGCGCTTCAGCGAGCGCATCGGCGCGCAGCTCATCGCCACCGGCGTGCGCGACGCGGAGCAGCAGCAACTGCTGGCGCGGAACGGCGTGGAGCTGTTCTGCGGCGAGGCCTTCGCGCGCGCCGACACACGGCTGCCCCAGGTGACGTTCCCCGAGTAGAGCGGCCGGGCGGCCGCCATGCGCCCGCGTTCAGGCGCTCAGGCTCGCGGGCAGCACCCGCTCGCCGGCCGCCCCGGTGAAGATGGTCACCCGGTTGCGCCCGCGGCGCTTGGACTCGTAGAGCGCGGCGTCCGCGGCCTCGATGAGCTCGGCTTCGTCACGCGCGCCGGCAGGGTACGCGGCGATGCCGGCGGAGATCGTCGTGCAGGCTCTCTCGCCGCCGCGGAGCGGCACGGCGACCGTCTCGACGGCGCGACGCAGGCGTTCCGCCAGCTCGTAGCCGTGCGACTCGTCGCCGCGGATCAGCACGGCGAACTCCTCGCCTCCGTAGCGAGCGGCGACGTCGGCGTCGCGTACCAGTGCCCCGACGGTCGCCCCGAGACGCCGCAGGAGTTCGTTGCCGGCCTCGTGGCCGTGACGGTCGTTGAACTGCTTGAAGTGATCGAGGTCGAGCATGAGCAGCGAGAGCTCGCCCCCGTAACGATCGACCTTGGTCACCTCGTTGTGCAGGTAGTCGACGAACGTCCCGTAGTTGTAGAGGCCGGTGAGCCGGTCGGTGAGCGTGGAGGCGGCGAGTTCGCGCTGGGTGTCGCGGCTCCGGCGCTGGACGCGCCCGAGCAGGAGTCCGGCGAGGAAGAAGAGCGCCGTCCCCAGCAGGGCCTGACGCACGAGCTCCGGCGTGGCCGCCTCGCGGAAGCTGTAGTAGAGGACGAAGAAGTTGCCCAGCCACACCGTCACCGCGAGGCTGCCGAGCTCGAAGAAGAACACCGCGGCGAGGACCAGGGGGAAGACGAACAACGGCCAGAGATACCCGGGGCCGGCCGCGGTGACCAGGGCGGAGACCGCGGCGAGCACGGCGACCAGTGCCGCGCCGCGCCGTGCGCCGAGGCGCTTGCCGTCGCTGTCGTTCGAGACGCGCGTCGCTGGGGTCACGCTCCTCCTTCGCGGCAGTGCCGCGCACTCCTACGACGGGAGGAGGACCATTCCTGCCGTGGGTACCGCACCCGCCCGTTGCCTTCGTGGGCTACAGGGGAGCGTGGTGCGGCGACGAGGGCGGCGAGCGATCGCCCGCCACGCATTCCGCTAGAATCATCATCGTGGCTCTGCAGATCCTCCTCACGAATGACGACGGCATCGACGCTCCCGGCATCGCCGTGCTGCGGCGCGCCCTGGACGGCCTCGGCGACGTCACCACGGTCGCGCCCGACCGCAACACCAGCGCGGTGGCCCGCGGCATCACCATCCACCGCCCCCTGGCGCTCGCAGCGCACCCCTTCGGCGACGGCTGGGACGGCCTGGCCTGCGACGGTACGCCCTCGGACTGCGTGCGCGTCGCCCTGCTCGGCCTCGCGTGTCCCCGCCCGGACCTCGTCGTCGCCGGCGTCAACGCCGGGGGCAACATGGGCGCCGACGTCACCTACTCCGGCACCGTCGGCGCCGCCTTCGAGGCCGCGCTCCGCGGTCATCCCGCGGTCGCGTTCTCGGTGGAGGAGCGCGAACCGGGCTGGCTGGACGAGGCGGAGCCCGTTCTCAGGACGATGGTCGAACACGTGATCGAACGCGGCCTGCCGCGTCACAGCATCCTCAACGTCAACCTGCCGGACCGGCCGCTGGCGCGGATCACGGGGGTCCGGCCGGCTCGGCTGGGCGGCGCGAGCAGCCATGACCGCGTCATCCTGGCCGCCGCGGACGGCACTCCCGGGGAGTACTCCCTGCCGTGCGAACATCCCGCCTCGGGCGAGTGGGTCGATACGGACTTCGACGTGGTCGCCGCCGGCGCCGTGGCGGTGACGCCTCTGCGCTACGACCTGCTCGACCAGCAGCTGCTCGCCGACCTCGCCGGATGGGACCTCGATCGGGAGCGCCTCCGTGCCTGACGATGCCGGCTTCGACCCCGTGGTCTTCGATCTCGACGGCACCCTGGTCGACACGGTCGAGCTCATCACGGCGTCGTTCCGCTACGCAACGCGGACAGTGCTGGGCGAGGTGCTGCCGGACGCGGTCATCACCGCCGGCGTCGGGCAGCCGCTGATGGTGCAGATGGAGCGTCTCTCCGCGGAGCACGCCCGGGAGCTCTACGACGTCTACCGCGAGTACAACCACCGCCGGCATGATGAGCTCATCCGCGGCTACGACGGCGTGGCGGAGGTACTCGCCGCCCTCCGCGCGGCCGGGCGGCGCCTGGGCGTGGTCACGAGCAAGAGCAGGGACACCACCGCCATGGCGTTCCGGGCAGTGGGCCTTCGCGAACACTTCGACGTGGTCGTCACGGCGAGCGACACCGAGGAGCACAAGCCGTCGCCGGAGCCGCTCCGCCTGTGTCTCGAACTCCTTGGAGCGTCTGCCAAGGGGGCGCTGTACGTGGGCGACGCCCCCGTGGACATCGAGGCCGGTCGCGCCGCCGGCATGGGCACTGCGGCCGTCGCCTGGGGCGTGTTCGGCCGCGAAGCGTTGGTCGCCGCGGGCCCGGACTTCTGGCTGACCGAGCCGGGCGAGCTCTCAGCCCTGTGTCTGCGCGGCGAGGCGACGCGCGTGAGCGCCGGTCCCGCGCGGGGTACCACCAGCAGGTGAGACGTCGCCGCCCCGCGGCGGCGAGAAGGGGGTAGCGGTGAGCGGATCCGCGGCGGCCAGGGCCGTGAAGCTGCGCGACATCATCAACCGGCACGCCTATCTCTACTACGTCCTCGACCGGCCGGAGATCGACGACGCCGACTACGATGCCCTCTTCCTCGAGCTCCAGAGGCTCGAGCAGGAGCACCCGGAGCTCGTCACACCCGATTCACCGACGCAGCGCGTGGGCGCGGCGCCGCTCGAGGGCTTCACGCAGGTGCGGCACCTCGAGCCGCTCCTCTCACTGGCCAACGCCCGTGGCGAGGAGGAGCTGCGGGCCTGGGACGGGCGCAACCGGCGGCTGCTCGAGGCGCGGGGGCTCGACGACGCGCCGCTGCGCTACGTCGTCGAGCCCAAGATCGACGGCCTCGCGGTATCGCTCACCTACCGCGAGGGCGTCTTCACCGTCGGCGCCACGCGCGGCGACGGCGAGGTCGGGGAGGACGTGACCGCCAACCTGCGGACCATCGGCTCCGTGCCGCTGCGTCTGCGTGTCGACGAGCTTCCGCCGGTGGTGGAGGTCCGCGGCGAGGTGTACCTGCGGCTCGCCGCGTTCGCACGCCTCAACGAGCAGCGGCTCGCGGCCGGGCACAGCGCGTTCGTCAACCCACGCAACGCCGCCGCGGGATCGATCCGTCAGCTGGATCCCCGGCTCGCGGCGGAGCGGCCGCTCGACATCTGGTGCTACGCCATCGGCTACGCGGAGGGGCTCGACCTCACCGACCATCACGGCGCGCTCGACTGGCTGCGCGCGGCCGGCTTCAAGGTCAACCCGGGGATCGTCCTGGTGGACGGCATCGAGGAAGCGGCCGCGGCGTGCCGCGCCTGGGAAGCACGACGTGGCGAGCTCGACTACGACATCGACGGCGCCGTGGTCAAGGTGGACGCGTACTCCCTGCAGCGGGCGCTGGGGAGCGTCGCCCACGACCCGCGCTGGGCGATCGCCTTCAAGTTCGCCCCTACGACGGTGACGACACGCCTGCGCAGCATCGAGGTCAACGTCGGCAGGACCGGCGTGCTCACGCCCTACGCCGTGCTCGAGCCGGTCTTCGTCGGAGGCGTCACCGTGGAGCGCGCCACGCTCCACAATGAGGACGACATCCGCCGCAAGGACATCCGCCCCGGCGACGACGTCATCCTCCAGCGCGCCGGCGACGTCATCCCGCAGGTGGTCGGCCCGGTCACCACAGGGGAGACGGACGAGGACGGGCGGCGCGTCGAGCGGTCCCGGCGGCACGCCGTCCTTGCCGAATGGTCCATGCCGGTCACCTGCCCCGCCTGCGGGTCCGCGATCGTGCGTGAGAGCGGCGAAGTCGCCGTCCGCTGCCCCAATCGCTCGTGCCCGGCGCAGCTGGTCGAGAGCATCAAGCACTTCGTCAGCAGGGATGCGATGGACATCGAGGGCATCGGCGAGGAGACGGTCGTGCTGTTGCACGCGCAGGGGCTGATCGAGAACGTCGCCGATCTGTACGGCCTCGAGCGCGAGCACTTCGTGCGGCTCGAGGCCGGCCGGCTCGTCGCGCTGCCGCTCTTCGGCGCCAGGACGCGCAAGAGTGAAGACGGGACGCTCGAGATCGTCGAGGCCAAGCGAGCCGACAAGGTCCTCGCCGCCATCGAGGAGTCAAAGCAGCGCCCCTTCGCGCGGGTGCTGTTCGCGCTCGGCATCCGCCACGTCGGATCGGTGACGGCCCGGGCGCTGGTCGGGCGGTATCCGGATGTCGACGCTCTGCTCGCCGCCGGCGTCGACGATCTCGCCGACGTGCCCGGGATCGGGCCGGTGGTCGCCGAGGCCGTGGAGCAATACCTCGGCGACGCGCACAACCGCGAGACCATCGAGAAGCTGCGCGCCGCCGGCGTGCGGCTGGTCGAGGAGAACCCCGTGATCGCGGAGGGCCCTCTCACGGGGGCCACGTTCGTCCTCACCGGCAAGCTGCCTACCATGACCCGCGGCGAGGCGCGGCAGCTCATCGAGGACGCCGGCGGAAGGGTGATCGGATCGGTGAGCCGGTCGACCGACTACGTGGTCGCCGGCGAGGACGCGGGTTCGAAGCTCACGAAGGCGGTCGCTCTCGAGGTGCGCGTCATCGGCGAAGCCGAGCTGGTCGCGCTGGCGGCCGGGGATGAGAGCGCGGACTAACACGCGGCCAACGCCGCCTACGCGCGCGTTCGCGCCACTTCACACGCGCACAACAATCATGGGGCATCATCATAAGCGGCTCCTTTCGCTGGCAAGCGAAGACCCCCCACGAGGGTTTGCCCCAAAGCCCTTGTATGAGGCCCCGTCCCCCCCGGGGCCTCATCCCTTTTCGGCCCCGGGTCTTCGGTTCGCTCCTCGTCCCGTCGGCTCTCGGTCGCGGACGGGCCTGTACCTCACCTCTCGTCGCCGATTTGCCCATGGACGCTGCCAACTTCGCCGAACTATCCGACGCTGACAGCGGCGGCCGCACCCTGTAGCCTCGGGAGGCCGCCGGGAAGGCCGCGACCTCGGTCGCGGCGGTCTGCGGCGGCCGGACGGCGACGACAGGGACGGAGGGACGATGGAACGCATCCCGACGCGCATGGGCGACGGCTCGCTCGTACGCATGACCCGGGCGCAGATCGCGGCGGACATCCTGGCCGGCACGGAGGCAGGGGCGAAGCGCGCCAAGGTCGAGCCGCTGGGCGACGACGAAGCGGCGCACCTCGTGGACATCTTCGCGAGTGCGGCCCGCTTCAGCGCCGTCGACATCGGAGACGAGGTGATCCTCACCTCGGACGGCGTCGGCAGTCAGGACGCCGGCTCGCGCATCACCGACCTGCAGAACTACGAGCAGACCGTGTGTACCGACACCGTCGAGCTCTACCACCACGACTACTCGTTCAAGCCCATCAAGCCGGTGCTGCCGTTCGAGCAGGAGATCATGCGCCAGACGCAGCTTCTGCTCACGATCCCGGTCCACTATGGGGCGATGCCCGACCTGGGGCGCTACACCGTCCCGGACGGACCCGTACCCAACTGGTCACAGCTGCTGCCGCTGGGCCGCATCGACGAAGCCCGTGCGGCCCAGGAAGAAGCCGTGGAGCTCGCCGCGGACGACATCGTCTACGTCGCCGACGGCATGTACGAGGCCGGCGCCGACGGCATCAATCTCGACACCGCCGGCGCCGCCGGCGACGCCGACTTCCTCGCGTCCCTGCGCGCCATCGAGCGGATCCGCGGCAAGTATCCGCACTGGGGCATCCAGATCGGCATGGCGAGCGAGTTCGTCCTCGGCATGCACGGCGAGCTCGAGTACGACGGCGTGCGCCTCGCCGGGCTCTGGCCGGCTGCGCAGATGCGCCTGGCGGCGCAGGCGGGCGCGTCCGTCTTCGGCCCGGCGATCAACGTGAACACCGGCAAGACCGTCGCCTGGAACGTGGCGCGCACCTGCACCATCGTCAAGCCGTGCACCGCCGCCGCCGAGATCCCCATCCACCTCAACGGGGGGATGGGCGTCGGCGGCGTCCCCATGCACGCGCTGCCGCCGGTCGACGCGGTCTCGCGCGCCTCGCGCGCCTGCGTCGACCTCCTGCGGCTCGACGGCTTGTAGATCGGCGCCGGCGACAACCACAGCCAGGGGATCGGCCACGGTGTCGCGTCGGGGATGGGCGGACTGCGGACCGCCGGAGATCTGGTGGCCCGCATGCAACTGACGCGCAGGATGAGGCTCCCCGAGGCGAAGGCTTACGTGGCGGACAAGCTCGGCGTGAGTACGAGCGACCTGAGCGACCCTGTGGTGATGTGCGACGTGCGTCGCGAGCGCGGGCTGGGGACGATCCCGACCGAAGACACGGCGAGCACGGGCGATGCGCTGGCGATCGAAGCGAAGGTCAACATCGCCCGCGTGCTGGACGTGCCGGTGCGCTCGGTGGAGCGGCTGCGGGCGCTCACCGCCGGCCGTTAGCGGCCGGTCCGCGAGACGACGGAGTCGCGGCAAGCAGCCGGCGTCACGGCGAGGCGGAGGCGGGCGAGCGCCGCAGGTACTCGGCTGTGCCCCACTCGAACAGGGCGACGGCGTCCTTCTCTTCCTGGTCGCGCGTCGGCTCGTGCATGGTGACGAGTATGAGTGCGACCGGTCCGGGCTCGCCCGACCCCACGAGCACTTTGCCGGACGTGGAGGTGGATCCGGTCTTCACGCCGTCGCCCCACGGGTGGTCGAGCAGGCGGTTGTGGTTCTCGACGGGCACGGCTGCGTCGGGAGGGTAGCGGATCACCGCCGTCCTGGTACGCACGATCCGCCGGAACAGGGGATCGCGCATGGCGAAGCGCCCGAGCGTGGCGAGGTCGCGCGCGCTCGAGTGGTGGTCCGTCTGCGGCGTACCGCGGCAGTTGACGAAGTGCGTGTGCGTGAGCCCCAGCTCGGCGGCGCGCGCGTTCATCAGCTCGGTGAAGGCAGGTTCACCGCCGGCAACGTACGTGGCAAGCGTGAGTGCGGCGTCGTTGGCGCTCTTGACCATGAGCGCGTAGAGCGCCTCGCGAACAGTGATCCGGTCGCCGGGCACGAGATCGACGCCGACCGTCTGGGGCAGCGGGATGACCGGCACCACGGCATATGCGTCGAGGTCGGCCGCGTGCTCCAGGACCAGCAGGGCCGTCATGATCTTCGTGCAGGAGGCCGGCGCCAGTTCGCGATCCGGCGCCTTGCTCCACAGGACTCGGCCCGTGTCGCGCTCGATGAGGATGCCGGACCAGGCCCTCACCGTCGGCGCCTCGGCTTGCTTTCGCGGCACGGGATCCACGGGCGTCGCGCCGTCGCCGCAAGCGGCGAGCGGAGCGGATGAGATCACGAGCACGATGAGCGACAGCCGGGCTGCCCAAGCGAGGAGACGGCCCGGCGTCACCGTCCCGGAGCGCTCGGCGGGATCGCGGCGGCGACGAGGTCGACGCGGCCGAGCACCAGCCCGTCGGAGCGGTACGTCGCCGTGCCGAGCTTCTCGCCCTCTGCCGGCCGGGTCGCGAGTGGTTCAGGCGGCAGGGAGAAGACCAGGGTGACTGCCGCCGCCTTGCGGATCACGGCAGTGAGGGGAGTAGCGGCGACGGCGACCACCGGCGTCGCCTCGCCGCTCACCATCATCTCGGTGACGGCGTCGCCGGCCGCGACGATCGTGCGCCTCACGTACAGCGCCGAGCCCCACCTGAGGAGGGCGACCGCATCCTTCGTCTCCCGGGCGCGCGTCGGCTCGCGCATGGTCACGACGATCAGCGGCACGAGCCCTGGCTTACCGGAGCCGACGAGGACCATCTTCGACGCATCTGTGGCGCCGGTCTTGACGCCGTCCGCCCACGCGTACTTGAGCAGGCGGTTGTGTGACGTGACGCGCACGGCGTGCGACGGCGGCCAACGGATGACTCTCGTCCTGGTGCCCGCCAGCCTGCGGAAGCGGGCGTCGCGCATGGCGTACCGGGCCAGGCCGGCGAGGTCGCGCGCAGATGCATGGTGCCTCGGCGCGGGCTTGCCGCGGCAGTTGACGAAGCGGGTGTGCGTGAGGCCGAGCTTCGCCGCGCGGCGGTTCATCTTCGTCACAAAGCGACGTTCGCTGCCGCTGACCGCGCTCGCCAACGTGAGCGCGGCGTCGTTGGCGCTCTTGACCATGAGCGCGTAGAGCGCCTCGCGGACCGTGATGCGGTCGCCGGGCCGGAGCCCGATCCCAACGCCCGTCTGACCGGCGACGGAGGCGGGAGCGCGCACGGAGCGGTCGAGGTCGCGGTACCGTTCGAGCGTGAGCAACGCCGTCATGATCTTCGTGCACGAGGCCGGCGCAAGCCGCCGGTCCGGGCTCTTGGACCACAGGACCTTGCCGGTGCGCCTGTCGATGAGGATGCCGCTGCGGGCCCGGACCTCGGGGGCGGCGGCGGCCGCCGCCCGAGCATCCGCGACGTCCGGCGTGCGGCTCGTGACGGCCGCGCCCAAGACGCCGAGCAGAAGCGCGGCGCCGAGCGCGAGAGCCCGGGTCCGCGGTAGCCGCCTCCAGAGGATGCGCCGATCGCTCATAGCGTGAGTATAGGCCAGCGCGACCATGTCCGGGCGATGGCTGCGGTACACTGGCCGCGAGCCGGCGTAGCTCAGCTGGCAGAGCAGCCGCCTTGTAAGCGGCAGGTCGGCGGTTCGATTCCGCCCGCCGGCTCCA
>CAZJGT010000038.1:0-16423 GCA_964545565.1 uncultured Thermoleophilia bacterium | reverse complement strand
GCCGGCGAGCGCGCCCGGCTGGCCGTGACCGACCAGACCTCCGGCGAGCTGCTCGGCAGCGTCAGCCTGGACTGGTTCGCCGCGCGGCAGGCGGGTGAGATCGGCTACTGGGTGAAGCGGCAGACGCGCCGCCGGGGCGTAGCCCTCGGGGCGGCGCGCCTCGTCGTGGACTGGGCGTTCCGCACGCTGAGCATCGAGCGCCTCGAGTTGCTCACGTACCCCGGCAACGCGGCGTCGCAGTCCTTGGCCTGCAGGCTCGGCTTCACGCGCGAGTGCCTGCTGCGCGGCTACCTCCCGCCGGAGGCGGGCAAGAGCCGCGAAGGGCGGTTCGTGCCGTCTCCGGACGGCAGCTCGCCGCCCCGCGACGACCAGGTGCAGTTCGTGCGGCTGCGCTCGGACCCGGAGCCGCCCGCCTGAGGATCGCACCGGCCCCCGGAGCGCCGCAGAGCACAGAAAAGAGCCGCCGGACCTTGCGGCGCCGACGGCTCTTTCGGGCCTCTCACCCGAACGCCTCTACGTCGATCCGGCGAACCGGCTCGCTGCTGAGGTGACCGCATGATACCCCTCTTCGGGCCCGGCGCAAGGCTTTTTGGGGCCCGGATCCTTCAGGCTTCATGAGAGGGTCAGGTTCCCGCGCTCGGCGCCGGCCGGCGAAGACCACGGCGTCCCGCAACGAATGACCCTCGACCACAACGTGAGGCTCTTCGCCGGGCGGACCTCAGTGGTGCGAACGGCCGGCCTTCCCCGAACTGCGCCTCAGTGCCGGGCCGCGTTGTACGCCCAGCCGAGGCCGAACGAAGCCCAGAGCGCCACGAGCAGCCAGAAAGAACTGTCGCCGGCGTTCCCCTCTGTCGCGAACTGCCACGCCCAGTACGCCTGCACCGCTACCGCCATGACGCAGAACGAGAACCTCATGGCCCGACCTACGATGAAGTCCTCGCGCTCGTCCTGCGCTTCGTCCAGGCGGCGACCCCGCCAAGCCATGAACGCCGCCGCCGCTCCCGACAGGCCGAGCATGAAGAGGCCGCCACCGATCAGGCGACCCGCGTACGGACCGTCGGAGAAGAGCCCGATGATGAGAGAGGGCAATGCGAGCACCACCGCGATGAGGATCGTCGTCTTCGCCGTACGCATGTCACTCCTCCTGCTGAAAACGGAACAGTCCCTCGATCGTCGTGCCGAGCGTCCGCGACAGCCTCCACGCCAACTCGAGCGACGGGTTGTAGCGACCGTTCTCGATGGAAATGATCGTCTGCCGGCTCACCCCGACTCGGCGCGCAAGGTCCTCCTGACGCAGTCCCGCGGCGCCGCGCAACTCCTTGACCAGATTGTCCATACGCGACTCCTGTGTAAAGCTACCTTGACATCACTCTAGATGCGGTGTGCACGAATGTCAAGTGAACTTGACACGCTGCGCCTGAGGGGCTGCGCCGCCGGTGGTACAATCTCCCCCCGCGGGCCGCTAGCTCAGTCGGTAGAGCAGGGGACTTTTAATCCCAAGGTCGTTGGTTCGATCCCAACGCGGCCCACCACAGGACCAGTCAACGGAGATGCACTGTGTGTCGTCCGCGCCACCTCACACTCGGACTGCTCGCTGCGGCGTTCTTGTTTGCGCTGCCGCTGGCCGGCTGTGCCGCGAAGCCGATGGATACCGGCTCTGCCGCGGACGCCCCCGAACAGATGACTCCGCAGGACTACGCCGGCAAAGACGTGAAGACGATCTATGTGGCCGGCGGATGCTTCTGGGGCCTGGAGAAGTACATCGGCCTCGTGCATGGCGTCGTCGCGACCGAAGTCGGGTACGCGAACGGCGAAGGCGCGTCGGCCACCTACGGAGACGGCAGCGGCTACGCCGAGGCCGTGAAGGTCGTCTACGACCCGGCGGTGGCCCCGTTGCCGTTCCTGCTCGACCTCTTCTACGACGCCATCGAGCCGACGTCCGTCAACCGGCAGGGCAACGACGTCGGCACCGAGTACCGCACCGGCATCTACTACACGGACCCGGGCGACGCAGCCGTGATCGAGCAGTCGCTGGAGCGACTGCAGGAGAAGTACTCGGAGCCCATCGCCGTGGAGAGCGGGCCACTCAGGAACTACACGCGCGCCGAGGACTACCACCAGGACTATCTGGAGAAGAACCCCGGCGGCTACTGCCACATCCCGGAGGCGCTCTTCGACGCGGCCGCGGCCGCGCGGCCGAAGTAGGCCGCGCAGGCCGTCATCGGCGTCGGCCGACCCGAGGCGCCGGCGCCTTGACCTCGCCCTCAGGCGTGCGCGAGAAGGAGAGCGCCTGACCCGGACGACTCGCCGCAACCCCCGGCAACCCGCGTCGGCGCAGAGCATGAGACCCCAAAGGACAACCGCGCGGCGGTCTGCCCTCAGAGACTCTTGAGCAACTCGGCCGCCCTCCGCCCCGTATCTGAATCACGGTCGATGCTCACGGCCCTCTCGAAGGCCAGCTTGGCCTGCGCAAGGAACTTCGCGGCCTTGGCCGCCTCGCCTGCCTCTTTCGACTCCGCCGACTCGGTTTTCAGGAAGATGCCTTTGTTCAGGTGGGCGGGCTGGAAGTCGGGCGCGTCCTTGAGGACGAGGTTCACCTGCCGCATCGCCTCATCGTGATGCCTCGAGTAGAAGAGCGACACCGCGAGGTCGGTGCCGACGTTGGGATCCCCGGGCTGCTTCTTCCACGCGGCCGTGTACACCTCCGCCGCGGACCGGAAGTTCTCCTCGCCCGCGGCAGCATCGTTCTCGCTGAACGCGGCGATGCCCTGGTCGTAGAGCCCGTTCGCCCTGTCCACCAGCTCAGAGTATGAGCCGGACGTGTCGGCCGTCACGCTCCCGGTTCCGGCGGCGGGAGCGCTGCCGCTGCCGCCGCCTCCTGCCATGGCGACGATCACGACGACGATGGCCGCCGCAACGACGAAGCCACCCCAGATGAGGATGGTGGGGCGCTTCGAGGGAGCCTGTCGCGGCGCCTCCTGCCGGGCCGCCGCGCGTCGGGCTGTGCGGGGCCGCTGGTGCCGCTGCGTCTGAGCGACGGCGGATCGGCCGGACTGGGTCTTCGTAGCGCCTTTTGCAAGAGGAGTCAGGTCGTTTCCACACTCGGGGCAGTAGTTGGCGTCCGCTGCGTCGGTGCCGCACTCGGGACAGTACATCGGCGGGGCGTCTCCTTGTGGCTCGCTCAGTGGGGCAAAGCTGATAGATGCAATCTCCTTTGTATGATAGGGAGTCCCCTGCGAGGGTCAAACCCGTGGGCTTCCATAGGCGTACCGTTCTGCTTCGCACGGACTGCGAGTCATCGCTTGGGTGACCGGCGGCGACGCCCCAGTCGCGGAGGTCGTTGACCCTGTAAGAAACGCCGCCCTCCTGTGTCCAAGAGGTGCAAGCACACACCAACGACGCGGGAGAGACCATGAAGGTACTGAAGACGATCGTCGCCACGGCGGTCATCGTGTTCGCGGCGACGACCGCCGCCACGGCGGGCGTGCAGCACCTGACCAAAGCGCGTGACGTGCAGGCAGTCGATAGGACGGCCACCCAGTACACGGTGACGCTCACGGCCAAGCAGCTGGCCCAGCTGATCGATGGCCGGTCGGCCGGCCACGTTCGCGATGCGCAGCGCATCAAGACGCACGCGACGCACGCACGCCAGACCCACCGCAAGCACACCGCAGCGCATAAGGGCACCCACAAGGCGAAGGTCCAGCACGTCGCACAGGTCCATCACGTCCAGAAGAGCAGCAACAGCGCTCAGCGCACCTCCGCCGGCCAGTCCGGCTCGCACCACTACGAGCCCAACCGGCAGACGCACCAGCAGACGCACGTCTCGACCGGCGGTCATGACGGCGGTCACGGGGGCGGCAGCGGCCACGGCGGCGGTCACTAGCGGCGGTCACGGCGGTGACTGAGGCGATCACGACGGAAGTCGCGAGGGTCGGCCGGCAGCGGCCGACCCTCGCGGGCGCGCAACGGTTGAAGCGCGACGGGATTGGAGTACCGTTGAACACGGAACTCTTGAACTGATGTCCTCACCTCCCGCCACAGCCCCCGACCTCGTGCGCGGCCTTCGGGCCGGACGCCGTGACGCCTTCGAGCGCCTTTACGGCGAGTATCACGCACCCATCTACAACCTCTGCGCGCGGGTCCTCGGCGACCGCGAGGAGGCCAAGGACGTGACCCAGGAAGTGTTCCTCAAGGCGTTCGACCAACTGCCGCAGGCAGACGACGAGTCGTTCCGGCTGCGCGCCTGGCTCTATCGCGTCGCCACGAACGCCTGCTTCAACCACCTGCGCTCGCGCAAGAAGCTGGACGGAGGCGGCGATGCCGCCCTCAAAGACGCCGCTTCAGGAGTCGACGAATACGAGCGCGCGCAGACGGTCGCGCTCGTCGAGCAGTCACTCGGCGAGATGAACGAGCGCTACCGCACCGCGCTCGTGCTCAAGGACCTCCAGGGGCTGCCGCCCGAGGAGATCGCCGAAGTCATGGAGGTCTCGCGCCCGACGGCGGACGTGCTCGTGCACCGGGCGCGCGCCTCGTTCAAGACCGTCTTCGCCAGGCTCGCCGGCGCCGACGCCGCCGCCCCGGCCGCGCTCGGCCTCGTGCTCCTGCCCCTCAGCGTGCCGGCGGCGCTGCAGGCGATGCCGCCGCTTGCCGTTCATCCGCCGCTGCCCGTGCACGCGCTGCCGCAGCCCGACATCTCCGCGGCCGCCGGCCCCGCCGGACTCGGACTGCTCACCAAGATCGGCGCCGCCGTCACGACCAAGGCGGCGGTCACGGCGGCCGCGGCGACCGTCGTCATCGGCGGAGGCGCGGTCGCCGTCAAAGAGGTGCGTCATCGTGACCCCGGGCCCGCGGCGGCCGCGATCTCGGCGGCTCCGGCCCACGCCGGGCACCGCTCGTCGCCGGCGAGCGGCGGCGGCCATCGCGCACGCCACACCCGGCACGGGGAATCGCCAAGCGCGCACGCCCGCCGCGTCGAACGTCACGCCGGCAAGCCGAAGGATCATGCCGAGGGACACGCCGGCGGCGCGACGACTCACGGGACTCCTGAAGGCGGCGCGACTCATCAGCCGTCCACTCACGAGATGAGCGGCGGCGGTACCACGGCGCCGGTGACGCATGACGACGCTACCAGCTCCGGTCATCCGTCGAGCAGCACGACGACGACCCACCACGATGGCGACGCGTCGGGTGGCCACGGCGGCGACTCCGGCGACTCCGGCCACTGAATCGCCTTCGCGGCGCGACTGTAAGAAACGCCGCACCCAGGTGTCTCCACAGTGGAAGCGTCGGGAGACACGCGTCTTTCGCAAACCCGGACAAAGGATGGTCAGCGCATGACAGGCAAGATCAAAGCAATGCTCACGGCCCTCGCGGTCGTCGTGCTCGGCGCCGCTCTGCTGGTGCCGGTCGCCGGCGCCGGCGGCGCCACCACGAACGGCATGATGGGCGCCGGGCACGGACACGACGGCTGGTGCGGCGGCGGCACGTGGAACGGTACGGGTCACTGGGGCGGCACCGGCATGTGGGGCACCGGCAGCGGCGCCAAGTGGCTCGCCGACAACCCGGCCGCCCAGGAGGCCTGGCTGCAGCTCAAGGCCGATCACCTGGCCGCCATGCAGACCTGGCGCGACACCTACAGAGCCGACCTCAAGAGCCCCGAGGCGCAGCAGGCGCTGCACGACCTGTGGACCACGTGCTGGAACGACATGAAGGCCTTCTACGAGCAGTACGCCGGCGACGCCGAGTGGACCTGCCCCTCCGACGGCATGTGGGGCGGCTGGGACAACAGCGGCATGATGGGCCACCACGACTGGGATGCGCGCCACATGTGGGGCGCCGGTCACGGCGCCGCCTGGATGACGAACCATCCCGGCGCCTTCGGCAAGTGGCTCACGATGCGGGCCAAGCAGGTCACCAGGGCGACCGCCTGGCAGCACCGCCACGGCGACCATCCACGCAGCCGCGCCGCTCAGAAGGCTCTGAAGACCCTGCGCGCGCATCATCGCTCGCAGGTCAAACGCTTCTACCGCGATCACCACCTCAAGGCGACCAGCAGCCGCATGCGCGACGGCTCCGCCGGCTGGATGGGCCTCGGCGGCATGTGGGGCGGGTTCGGCTGGTAGACCATCGCTCGACCGTTCGACGTTGACGAACCTGAGGGCCGGCTGATCGCCGGCCCTCAGTGGTCTTGCGTCGCCTCCGGGTATGGTGCTGGAAGAAGCCGACCCGCGCCGCCCCCGCGGCGCGCGCCGTCCCCGTGACGAGGGAGGAAACGACGAGCGCCGATCACGAACATGCGCCCTCCGCCCTCTCTGCGGCCGGTCGTCATCGCAGGCCGCTGCTGATCGCGTTCCTCCTTACGCTCGCCTACGCACTGGTGGAGGCGGCGACGGGCATCTGGCTCGGCTCCTTGGCGCTGCTCTCCGACGCCGGCCACATGCTCACGGACGTGGTCGGTCTGGGTATGGCCCTCGCCGCCATCCAGCTCGGAGGGTTGCGCCGCGACCCGGCGCACACCTACGGGCTGTACCGGCTCGAGGTGCTCGCCGCCCTGGGCAACGCCGGCCTCCTGTTCGCCGTCGCCATCTACGTGCTCTACGAAGCGGTACGGCGCTTCGTGCAACCGGTGGACGTGTCCGGCGTCCCGCTGCTCGTCGTCGCCGCCGTCGGTCTGGCCGTCAACGTGGTCTCCTTCCTGCTGCTCCGGGAGGGCGCCAAAGAGAGCCTCAACCTGCGGGGGGCCTTCCTCGAGGTCTTCTCCGACATGCTCGGCTCGGCCGGCGTCATCGTCGCCGGCATCATCCTCATCACCACGGGGTGGCCCTACGCCGACCCGATCATCGGGGCCGGCATCGGGCTGTTCATCCTGCCGCGGGCCTGGCGCCTGGGCCGCGACGCCCTCCGCGTCCTCCTCGAGATCGCTCCTCCCGGCTGTGACGTCCAGGCGGCGCGGCGCAAGCTCGCGGCGCTGCCCGGCGTCGAGGACGTCCACGACCTCCACATCTGGACGCTGACGTCCGGGATGAACATGGCCAGCGGCCACCTGATCGTCGCCGGCGCAGCGGACGTCGCGCCCGTGTTGCGCGCGGCGCGCACCCTGCTGGAGCACGAGTTCGCCGTAGGACACATCACGCTCCAGTGCGAGCCCGCCGACGGAGAAGGCGCGTCTTGCCTGGGATGCCCGCTCCACGCGGAGCCACCGGCAGAGGCTGAGGGCTGATTCCGGTACAATCGCCGCGTCGACGTCAGGAAGCCCACGATGCGCTATCACAACGCTCTTGCGACGCGCCACGTCCCCGACTCTCTGTTACGCGCCATCATCCGGCGGCGGCTCCGGGACCGGCTCGCAGAACTCGATGCCGCGGCGGCCGGCGACGAAGGAGCGGCGCTCCGCAGGTACGCCGCCGCCTTGGCCGCCGGGCCGTTCGCCATCCATCAGGACGCGGCCAACCTCCAGCACTACGAGCTGCCCACGGCCTTCTTTCAGCAGTGCCTGGGACCGCGGCTCAAGTACAGCTGCTGCTTGTGGCCGGGTGGGGTCGACGACCTCGGCGCCGCCGAGGAGGCGATGCTCGCGCTCACCTGCGAGCGCGCCGGCCTCGAGGACGGCATGGACGTCCTCGACCTCGGCTGCGGCTGGGGTTCGCTCGCGCTCTACATCGCCGAGAAGTACCCGGCCTGCCGGGTCACCGCCATGTCCAACTCAAGGACTCAAGCGGAGCACATCGCCGGCGCCTGCTCGACCGCCGGCCTCGAGAGCGTCGAGCCGGTGACCGCGGACATCGCCGCGTTCGACCCCCCTCGCCGCTTCGACCGCATCGTCTCGGTGGAGATGCTCGAGCACGTGCGCAACTACAAGGAGCTCTTCGCCCGGCTCCGCGGCTGGCTCGACGCCGACGGACGCGCCTTCGTGCACGTCTTCAGCCACGCGCGCTTCGCCTACACGTTCAACGCCGACGACCCGAGCGACTGGATGGGATCGCGCTTCTTCAGCGGCGGTCAGATGCCGGCGCACGATCTCCTTCTCGCGTTCGACGACGACCTGGTGACCGAGGAGAGCTGGTGGCTCGAGGGCGGCCACTATGCGCGCACGCTGGAGGCATGGCTGCGGCGCTACGACGAGCACGCCGCAACCATCGCGCCCATCCTCGAGGTGACCTACGGCGAGGCCGCCAGGACGTGGCGGCTGAACTGGCGGTTGTTCTTTCTCGCCTGCGCCGAGACCTTCGCCTACGGCGGCGGGCGGGAATGGGGCGTCTCACACTACCGCCTGGCGCCGCGGTGACCGCCGGGACCGCACGATATCGCTCGCGTCGGGCGCGAAGGAGCCGACGGTGATCGAAGGACCGCGTCGCGTGGTGATCACCGGGGCCGGCATCGTCGGCCCGCTGGGCAACGATGTGGAGACGGCCTGGCGGCGGCTGGTCGCCGGGGAGAGCGGCATCGGCCGCATCACCCGGTTCGACCCCTCGCACGTCACTTCCCAGATCGCCGGCGAGGTCAAGGACTTCGACCCGGCGGATTTCATGGACCGGCGCGCGGCGCGGCGCATGGACGCCTACTCGCAGTACGCGGTGGCCGCGGCCCGGCAGGCCGTGGACGATGCCGGGCTCGATGTGGCGGCCGAAGCCGAGGACATCGGCGCGGTCGTGGCCAGCGGCGGCGGCGGGCTGCGCACCTTCGAGGAGCAGCAGCGCGCGCTGTTCGAGCGCGGTCCGGGGGCCATCAGCCCCTTCTTCGCGACCATGATGATCCCCAACATGGGCGCCGCGAACGTCTCGCTGCACCTCGGCACCAAGGGCCCGCTACAGGCCGTGAGCTCCGCCTGCGCCGCCGGCGCCGGCGGCATCGGCGATGCCTTCGAGATCGTCAGACGCGGCGCCGCTGTGGCGATGCTGGCCGGCGGCGCCGACGCCGCCGTCAACGAGACCGGCCTCGCCGCCTTCGGCGCGATGCGCGCGCTCAGTACGCGCAACGATGCGCCGGAGGAGGCGTCACGGCCCTTCGACGCCGGCCGCGACGGCTTCGTGATCGCCGAGGGCGCCGCGATCCTTGTGCTCGAGGACCTCGACCACGCCCGCGCGCGCGGCGCTCGCGTCCTCGCCGAGATCGTCGGCTACGGCATGAGCTCCGAGGCTTTCCACGTCGCGCTGCCCGACGAGAGCGGCGCCTCGCAGGCGCGCGCCATGCTGGCGGCCCTGCGCGAGGCCGGCCTCACGCCGGACGCAGTGGACTACGTGAACGCTCACGGCACGGCTACGTGGGCCGGCGACATCGCGGAGACGCGCGCGCTCAAGATCGTCTTCGGCGCGCGCGCGCCACGGGTGCCCGTCTCGTCGACCAAGTCGATGACCGGGCACCCTCTGGGCGCCTCCGGCGCCATGGAGGCGCTGTTCTGCGTGCGGGCCATCACGGACGGCGTCGTCCCGCCCACCATCAACCTCACCGAGCCGGATCCGGAGTGCGACCTCGACTACGTACCCGGCGTCGCACGCTCCCTGCCCGTCGGCGTCGCCATGTCCAACTCGTTCGGGTTCGGCGGCCACGACGTCTCCCTGGTCTTCCGCCGCGTCGCCGCGGAGACCGCGGGCTGATGGGCCTCTTCGAGGGCAAGACGGCGCTCGTCGTCGGCGTCGCCAACAGGAGCTCCATCGCCTGGGGCATCGCGTTGGCGCTGCACGAGCAGGGGGCGCGACTCGGCTTCTCGTATGCCGCGCCCGCCCAGGAACGCCGCGTGCGCCCCCTGGCAGAGAGCGTCGGCGCCGAGCTCCTCGAGGAGTGCGACGTCGGCGACGACGGCGCCCTCGACCGGCTGTTCGTCCGCGTCGGCGATGTCTTCGGCACGCTCGATGTGCTCGTCCACGCGGTGGCCTACGCGCCGCACGAAGAGCTCGCCGGCCGGTTCGCCGACACCTCCCGCGCCGGCTTCCACACGGCGCTCGACGTGAGCGCCTACTCGCTCGTCGCCCTCGCCCGTCGCGCCGCCCCACTCATGCCTCCCGGCGGCGCGATCCTCACCCTCACGGCCGTCGGCAGCACCACCGTCCTGCCGCAGTACAACGTGATGGGCGTCGCCAAGGCCGCACTCGAGGCCTGCGTGCGCTATCTCGCCGACGACCTCGGCCCGCGGGGCATCCGCGTCAACGCCCTCTCTCCCGGCGCCGTCAAGACGCTCGCGGCAAGCGCCGTCCCCGGCTTTCGCGAGGCCTACCGCCGGACGGGCAGGATCACCCCGCTGCGCACCAACGTCACGCAGGACGACGTGGGCCGCGCCGCGCTCTGGCTCTGCTCCGAGTGGGGGCGCGCGGTGACCGGCGACATCGTCTACGTGGACGCCGGCTACCACCTGCTTGGGGCGGCGACCCGGGCGGACGCCGATCCTCCGGACTAGGCTTTCTGCTCCATCAACCGCCGCTTGATCTCGCGCTTGAGCACCTTGCCGACGGCGTTGCGCGGCAGGCTCGGCGCGACCATGAGCCGCTTGGGCAGCTTGTAGGCGGCGATGTCCTTCTTGCGCAGGAAGGCGACCAGATCGCCGAGCGTGACCTCCGCGCCGTCCTTGGGGACGACGATCGCGGTGACGACCTCCTCACCCAGCTTGCGCCCGTCCGCCACGCCCACCACGGCGACCTCCTCGATGCCCGGATGATCGGCCAGCAGGTACTCGACCTCCTCCGGCGCGATCTTCATGCCGCCGCGGATGATGAGGTTCTTGAGGCGGCCGACGAACCGGTAGCGATCGTCCTTCTCCCCCGCGATCGCGAACAGGTCCCCCGTGAGGAAGTAGCCCTCGTCGTCGAACGAGTCGGCGGTGAGTCCGGGCCGGCGCCAGTAGCCGGAGAAGATGGTCGCGCCGCGGATGGCAAGCTCGCCCGGCGCGTCCGGCTCGGTGACCACCTCGCGCGTCTCCGGGTCGAGTAGCTTCGTCTCGATCATGGCGGCGACGCGGTTGGACCACGTGTGACCCGGCACCCCCAGGCGCGGGAAGAAGAGCGCCCGCTCGGCCGGGTCGGGGATATCCGCGGGATCGCTCGCCAGGGCCGTACCCTCGTTGGCGCCGAAGAGGTTGAGGATGGGGATGCCGTGGCGCTCCTGCCACTGCTCGACCATCCATGGCGAAAGCGGCGACGAGCCCGAGCCTATGCTGCGCACGGAGCTGAGGTCGGCGTTCTCCAGCAGGCCGGGCCGCATGAGGAGGAGGTTGAGGAGGACGGGCGGCGCGACCGTGTAGGTCACCGCTTCGCCGCCCAACTGCGCCAGGAACACGGGCAGATCCAGGGGCTGGTGCATCACGAGCTTGCCGCCGGTGAGCAGCCAGGGAACCAGCATGCCGCCGACCGCCGACATGTTGACGAGCGGGAAGGGATTGAGCAGCGTGTCCCCCTCCCTGATCCCTGCAGCATCGACGGTCGCGTAGGCGATGGCGATCCAGAGGTTGTGGCTGCGCGGCACGCCCTTGGGCTCGGCCACGGTCCCCGAGGTCCAGCAGATCGTCGCGACGTCGTTCGCCGAGACGGGATGCGCGGCGGCGTGGGCGTCGACCGCGCCCGTGTCGGTCGCCGTCGCGAGGATGGCGCCGAGCGACGAGACCCCCTCCGGGAGCTCGTCGCCGAGGGCGAAGACGTGCGCGAGCGACGGGAAGTCCGCGCGCAGGCCCTGCACCATCGCGACGTGATCGTGGCCGCCGAAGGAGCCGGTGGTGATGAATACCTTCGGCTCCGTCAACGTCATCGCCTGGCGCAGCTCGTGCGTGCGGAACTGCACCGGCAACGGCGTGAGGATCGCCCCGATGCGCGCGCACGCCAGGTACACCATCACCAGTTCGGCGATGTTGGGCAGCTGCGCCATGACGACGTCGTCCCTGCCGACACCGGCGGTGAGCAGCGCGCCGGCGAGCCGGTCCGTGGCGGTCTGGAGCTCGGCGTAAGTCAGGCGCCGCTGCTCGCCGGCGGCGAGCGCAGCGCGGTTGGGTGGATCGACGAGAGCGACCGCGTCCGGCGATCGCTCCACGTTCGCGCGGAAGAGGTCGGAGAGGGTCTTGTCCCCCCACCAACCGCACGCGGTGTACTCTGTGACGCGCTCGGGCGACTCGAGGATCATGGTGCCTCCCCAGCAGCCGGTCCCCCCGGCCGATCGGCATTCGTGTGTGCGGAGCAACTGTTGTGGGAGTTCTGCGCTCCGGGGCGGACGGCGAAACATGGCCGGGCGCCAGAGCGGACGCGTGCTCAGGCGCCGATGCCCTCGAGGAGCTCGCGCACCCAGTCCGGCAGACGCAGGGCGCCCCCGCTCGCGGCGTCGATCACGGCCATGCGCGTGAAGCCGGTAGCGATGAGCTCGCCGCCGCGCAGGACCTCGTAGTCGAACGAGAACGACGCCGGTCCGACGCGGTCGAGGAGCACGTCGACCTCGAGCAGATCGTCGAGGCGGGCGGGGCGAATCACCTTGAGGCCCGCCTCGATCACCGGCATCGCGATGCCGCGCGCTGCGAACTCGCCCGCCGGCACGCCCAGCCCGCGCAGCGCCTCCACGCGCGCCACCTCGAAGTAGATGAGGTAGGTGGCGTGGTGCACGGCGCCGGACGCATCCGTGTCCGCATACCGTACGCGCACGGGTGTGCTGAAGCGCTGTCGTGGTCGGCCGGCTGTGCTCACGTCGCGCAGTCTAGCACCGGGATGGCGGCGGCAGTCTCGGTCCGGCGCCGTTGCTCCCTGGAGCTACTCGGCGGCGCGCTGGTCCCACTTGCGGAGCACTGCGGACACGTGTCTGCGGTAGAACGCGTAGAAGTCGAGAGCCCCGGCGACACGGCGGCCCGCCGGCGTGTCCTCACCGAATGCCTCGAGCGACTCTCGAAGCGCCTCTTCCGTGCGCGTGATCCCCTGGATACCGCGCTCGATGATCTCGTGCCAGTTGTTCTCCTGCAGGCGATACCACTCGCGCCGCGAGCCGGCTTGTCGTTCACGACGTACGAGGCCGAGGTCGTCGAGGTAGCGGACGGCTCCCGAGACCGCCGCCGGACTGATGCCGAGCGCTTCGGTGAGCCCCGCCGAGGTGAGCCCGCCCTCGTCGGTCGAGAGGAGGGCGCTGTACACGAGCGCCGGCATGCGCGCCCAGCCGGACTGGACGAGCACGGCCGCGAGGCGTTCCGTCGCCCGCTCGAGCGCGGCGGGATCGCGCTGTGGAGCCGTCTGTCCGGTCATGCGACTCTCCCTCTCTCGGCCTCCGCGCCTCACAGCATAGGATATCTTCATGATGTTTACAAGTGTGTGAAGTCCGTGTACGATAAGCCCGATGGCCGGGACGGCGGAGAGTGAGGACCGATGATGGACGCGGCACTGCGGTTCGAGAGGGTGGATAAGTCGTTCGGCAGCACCAAGGCGCTCGCCGGCCTCGACCTGGAGGTCAAGGTCGGGGAAGTGCACGGGCTGCTGGGGCCGAACGGCGCCGGCAAGTCCACCGCGATCCGCGTGCTGCTCGGTCTGTTGCGGGCCGACTCAGGCAAGGCCACGCTGCTCGGCGGCGACCCATGGCGCGACGTGGAGCAACTGCATCGCCGCCTGGCCTACGTGCCCGGCGAAGTGACGCTGTGGCCCAACCTCACGGGCGGCGAGGTGATCGACCTCATGGGCCGCCTGCGCGGCGGCCTCGACAAGAAGCGCCGCGCCGATTTGCTGGAGCGTTTCCAGCTCGACCCGAGGAAGAAGACGCGCGCCTACTCCAAGGGCAACCGCCAGAAGGTAGCCCTCGTGGCGGCGCTCTCCTCGGACGTCGAACTGCTGCTCCTCGACGAGCCGACCGCCGGTCTCGACCCACTGATGGACTCGGTCTTCCGCGAGTGCATCTACGAGCTGCGTGAGCAGGGCCGCACGGCGCTGCTCGCGAGCCACATCCTCTCCGAGGTCGAGGCCCTCGCCGACCGCGTGACCATCATCCGCGACGGGCACACCGTCGACGTCGGCAGCCTCGCCGAGATGCGCCACCTGGCGCGCGTCGCGATCTCCGCCGACCTCGCCGGGGCGCCCGACGGCCTGACCACCATGACCGGCGTGCACAACCTGCGCGTGGAGGGCAATCACGTCGAGTTCGCCGCCGACCCCGAAAGCCTCGACAGGGTCCTCATCGCACTGACGTCCGTCGGTGTGACCAGTCTGACCAGCCGGCCGCCGACACTGGAGGAGCTGTTCCTGCGTCACTACGGCGACGCGCCGGCGGCGCCGGGCGAGCGGGAGGCGGCGACGCCGTGAGCTCGCTCGTCGGCACCGGCGCCCTCGTACGACTCGCGCTGCGGCGCGACCGCATCCTCATCCCGGTCTTCCTCATCATCCTGGTCGTCATGGTGGCGGCCGCGGCCTACGCGACCGCCGACCTGTACCCGGACACCGCGTCACGGGTGGACGCTGCCACCGCCGTCAACAGCGCCACCGGTACCCTGGCCATGTTCGGTCCGATCCACGACGTCACGTCGCTGGGCGCGCTCTCGACGTTCAAGATGGGCATCATGGGCGCCATCGCGGTGGCGGTCCTGGTGCTGTTCATCGTCGTCCGGCACACGCGCGCCGAGGAGGAGACCGGCCGCCTCGAGATGCTCGGCGCGACCGTCGTCGGCCGTCGCGCGCCCCTCACGGCGGCGCTCCTCGTCGCCGGCGGGACGAGCGTCGCCGCCGGCGTGCTCACGACGCTGGGTCTGATCGCCTCCGGCATGCCCGTGACGGGCTCGCTCATCAGCGGCGCCGGCTACGCCTGTCTCGGCATCGCCTTCGTCGCCGTCGCCGGCCTGACGGCGCAGCTGACGCGCAGCGCACGAGCCGCAGTCGGCATCGGCGGGCTCGTGCTCGGCGTCGCCTACCTTCTACGCGCCGTCGCCGACGTCGTCGACGGTGTCGGCTGGCTGACCTGGCTCTCGCCGGTCGGCTGGTGGCAGCAGGCGCGGCCGTACGCCGGCGACAGATGGTGGCCGCTCGTTCTCTTGCTCGGCTTCGCTGCGGTGGCGTCGGCGCTCGCCTACGTGTTCGCCGCCCGGCGCGACTTCGCCGCGGGCCTCCTGCCGGACAGGCCCGGACCCGCGACGGCGGCGCCGGGCCTGCGCAGCCCGCTCGCGCTGGCGTGGCGCCTGCAGAGGGGCTCACTGTCCGCCTGGGCGGCGACGTTCGCCACGGTCGGGGTGATCATCGGCAGCATGACGTCCAGCGTCGGCGATTTCCTCAACAACCCGACCGCCAAGGAGTTCATCGCCAAGCTCGGCGGCGAGCAGAACATGACCGATGCCTACGTCGCCCTGGAACTGGGGTTCGCCGCCGTGGCGGCGGCCGTGTTCGGCGTACAAGCGGCGCTCCGGCTGCGTTCTGAGGAGGTCTCGCTGCGCGCCGAGCCCATACTGGCGACGTCCGTCGGGCGCCTGAAGTGGGCGTGGAGCCACCTGGCGATCGCGCTCGGCGGATCGGCCCTGCTGCTCGTGATCATGGGTGCGGTCACCGGTGCGGTCAGCGCAACGGTGCTCGGCGACGGCACTCAGTTCGGTCGCGTGCTGCTGGGCGGGCTGGTGCAGATCCCGGCGGTGTGGTCGATCATCGGCATCGCCGTCGTCGCGTTCGGCCTCGTCCCGCGCTTTGTCGTCGTCGGCTGGCTGGCGCTGGTGGGCTTCGTGCTGCTCGGTGAGTTCGGCTCCCTGTTCAGCCTGGACCAGTGGGTGATGGACATCTCGCCCTTCACCCACGTGCCGAGGATCCCGGGCGGTGAGTTCGCCGCGGCGCCGATGCTGTGGCTCACCGCGATCGCCGCCGGTCTAGTCGCCGCCGGTCTCGTCGGATTCCGCCGGCGCGACGTCGGCTGATCCGGCGGTCGCCTGCTCAGCAGGTATACTCCCCCGTGGCGCGGCATCGTGCCCCCATCGTCTAGCGGCCTAGGACACCGGCCTTTCAAGCCGGCGGCACGGATTCGAATTCCGTTGGGGGCACCAATACTCCTATGTTCGAACCCTCAAGGCGATTCGAGACTTGTCCACTTGGGTTCACCAAATGACTGAAGTTCGAACCCCCGACCTCGCAATTCGCGAGGTCGGTTTCGTTGTCTGACCACCAGACGCCACCTCCGTCCGATCCGGCCAGCGGCTTCTGCGCCTTCTTGCGCGACTTCGGAGCCAACTCTCCAGGCAGTCTCGGATCGAGCAGGATCTTGAAGGGCTGAGCAAGTCGGTGCGTGACCTCGCCATCATGATGCACCGTGAGCTTCTCGAAGAAGGCCTGATTGAACAGCCGGCGCGTGTTCTCGTCAGCTGCTTCGTATGCCGCATGACAGTCACGGGCCAGCTCAAGCGCCCTGGTCAGGTTCTGTTCTATCGTCTCGAACTCGAGCGACAGGTCCGCGAGTTGGTCGCGCGCCTTGCCTATTCCGCGAGTGATGCGATGCTGTTCCTGCTTGAAGAGTT
>CAZJGT010000037.1:0-16596 GCA_964545565.1 uncultured Thermoleophilia bacterium | reverse complement strand
TCCAGAGTAATTCACTCCTCTATACAGATTCTATCCGCGCGGCTCCCAGCGCGCAGAGGCCGGAGCCGACGACACGGAGATGGCGGCGCTCAGAAGAGCCCGGGGATGTTGGGCAGGTCGACCCCACCCGTGGCGCCGCCCAGCTTGGTGCTGGCCAGCTCCTGGGCGGCGCGCAGCGCTTCGTTGGTGGCGGCCACGACGAGGTCCTGGAGCATCTCGACGTCGTCGGGGTCCACGGCCTCGGGCTTGATGCGGACCTCCCGGACCTCGAGCGCTCCGGTGACGACGACCGTGATGATCCCGCCGCCGGCGCTCGCCTCGACGGTCTCGACGGCGAGTTCTTCCTGCGCCTGCGCCATCTTGCGCTGCATTTCCTGGACCTGCTTCATCATCTTGTTGTACTGGGGGTTCGCCAAGGCGTCCTCCTTAGGATTCGTCGGGCAGGAGCTCGGCGTCGAGCTTGGCCTGCGCGGCACGGATCTGATCGGTGAAGTCGGGCAGAGCGGCGGCCGGGCTGCGCGGCGCGGGGGTGATGGCCGCCGGCGTCGCCCCCGAGGCGAGCTCGAAGCGCGCCGTGACGCGGCGTCCGAGCACGCCCTCCACGGCGGCGGCGAGCACCTCCGCGTTGTCGGCTTGCGCAGCGTTGCGCAGGGCGAAGTCGGAGGGCAGCGCCACCGTGAGCGTGTCGCCCTCGAGCGCCGTCGCCCGGCCGTCGCGCAAATAGCCATACAGGGGCACGCGTGCGGCCTGCACGCGCTGCAGGATGAGCTCCCAGGCGCGCTTCACGCGCTCGAGCGTCAGCTCCTCGGCGGGCTCGGGAGCCGGGCGGTCGTCGGCGGACTCGGCGGCCGGCGCGCTGCCTGCGTCAGCGGGGGCATCCGGCTCCGGCGCCTCGCGCGCCTCCGGCTCCGGCGGCGGAGCCTGCGCTGAGGTAGCGGCCCGTGCGGTCGGGACCGCGGTCCCGGCATCTCCGTGCGGCGCGGCGGTCGGCCCGGCGGCGGGCCACGCGGCCAGGGACGTCGCCCCGCCGCTCGCCGCGGCCGACTCGAGGCGCCGCAGGCGTTCCTCGAGGGCGGCGGCCGTACGGTCGAGCTCCGGGCGCGTCACCTTGACCAGCGCGAGCTCGAGTTGCAGCCGAGGGTCGAGTCCGTCGCGGATCTCGCGCTGGGCCTGGCCGAGCGCCTCCATGAAGAAGACGACCTCTCGCGGCGGCACCTGGCCGGCGCGCTGCAGGTGCTCGCGGAAGAGCTCGCCATCCAGCTCCACCGTCTGGCCGAGGGTACGCAGCGCCGCCTCGTCGCCGGCCGCTCCCTCGAGATGCTGCAGCAGGAAGAGCTGGCGCAGATGGCGCAGCAGGTCGCGGATGAACTGCGAATAGTCGGTGCCCTCGTTGGCGAGTCGCTGGACGAACTGCAGCGCCTCCGCCGTGCGCCGTTCGGTCACGATGTCGGTGATCTCGAAGAGCAGGTCGCTGCTGGTGACGCCGAGGGCTTCGAGCACTTCTGCCGCGGTGATCGCGCCTTCCGCGTAGGTCACGAGCTTGTCCAGCGTCCCGATGGCGTCGCGAAAACCGCCCTGCGAGTGGCGCGCGATGATGTGCAGCGCCTCGTCGCGGATGTCGATGGGCGGCCCGCCGCGCTCGTCGTCGGGACGTGCGTTCTCGCGTTCCACGATGCCCGCGAGCAGGCGCACGATGTCGGTGACCTGCGGACGCCGGAAGTCGAACCGCTGGCAGCGCGAGACGATGGTCTCGGGGATCTTGTGCGCCTCGGTGGTGGCGAGCACGAAGATGACGTCGTCGGGCGGCTCTTCCAGCGTCTTGAGCAACGCGTTGAACGCCGGAGTCGAGAGCATGTGGACCTCGTCCACGATGTACACCTTGAAGCGGCCGTCGACCGGCGTGAACGCGATCTTGTCGCGCAGGTCGCGTATGTCCTCGATACCGTTGTTGGAGGCGGCGTCCATCTCGATCACGTCGAGCGAGACACCGTCGGTGATGGCGACGCAGTGCCGGCAGACGCCGCAGGGAGTGGCCGTCGGCGCGGTCACCGGCTCTGCCTCGGTGCCGACGCAGTTGAGCGCCTTGGCGAGGATGCGCGCGGTGCTCGTCTTTCCGGTGCCGCGCGGTCCGGCGAAGATGTAGGCGTGGGCGACCTGGTCGGTCTCGACGGCGTTGCGCAGCGTACGCGCGACGTGGTCTTGCCCGACGAGCTCGGCGAACGTCAGGGGGCGGTACTCGCGGTAGAGAGAGCGCTTCATCGGACGGTCAGTGTACCCTGTGCCGGCCGAGGGTTCCGCCGCGGCCGGCTCATCGGCCCCGCTTCTTTCCGGGCCGCGGGGCCGCGGCCCGGTCCTCGCACGTGATCGACTTCGCCAGATCCGGAGCCTTCGCCGGAGCCTCATCACCGGGACGGAGGCGCTCGCGCAGCACCGCGAGCGCCTCGTCCGGCGAATCGGCGAAGTGCAACAGACGAAGGTCCTCCTCGGCGATCATCCCGTGGCGCGCCAGCGCGTCGAAGTCCACGATCTCGTTCCAGTACGTGGTGCCGTACAGCAGCGTGGTGACGCCTGGGTCTATCTTGCCGGTCTGCGAGAGTGTGAGCACATCGAAGAGCTCGTCCAGGGTCCCGAAGCCCCCGGGAAAGACGACGATGGCCCGCGCAAGATAGGCGAACCAGAGCTTGCGCATGAAGAAGTAGCGGAACTCGAACGACAGCCCGTCGCTGATGTAGGGATTGGGACGCTGCTCGTGAGGGAGGCCGATGTTGAGGCCGACCGTGCGGCCGCCCGCGTCCCGCGCGCCACGGTTGGCGGCCTCCATGATCCCGGGGCCGCCCCCCGTGCACACGAGGTACCGATGCGCGGGGCTCTTCAGCCCGTCCGACCACTCGGTCACCAGGCGGGCCAACTCGCGTGCCGCCGCGTAGTATTCGCCCAGCGGCCCGATCTCCTGGATGCGCGCGGAGCCGAAGAACACCACCGTGTCGTGGACGCGGTGACGGCGGAACACGCTGAGCGGGCGCAGGTACTCCGAGAGGATGCGGAGCGGCCGTCCGTCATCGCTCTCCAGGAACGCCGCGTCGTCGTAGGCGAGCGGGTCGCGCGCGACCGCGGGCGGTGAGTCGGACGGGCGCTTCATCGTCGGGTGATGATCCCCCCTGGAGAGAGACATAAGGCCGCGCACCCGCCGTCGAAGCACGTCCTCCGAGCGTCCTCGCCGCGCGCAAGCTCGGGTCAGGCGACCCTGCGGCACATGGAATGGCCTGCTTACCGCTGCTTCCTCCCGGACCTGACGGGGTTCGCAGGGTTCCATTGCGTAGGACCCGACCTTCAACGCCGCGACACGGCTGACTGCCTCGCGGGACGGCCCCTCGGGCGGGGATTCAGCCCCGCTGTAGCGGATTGCGGGTACAGGGCACCGCTGGCTCCCCGCCTAGCGCGGCCACCCTAAGGCTACCCGGCCGTTCGAGGGGAAGCAAACGTGGACCGTGCGCCGGCAAGCTCCGCCGCGCGCTCCACGGCGGCCACGACGGCGTCCGGCGCCGAGAACTGGGGCATGTGGCCGGCGTCGGGCACGCGCACGAGCTCCGAGTGGCGGACGAGCGCGTGCAGCCGCTCCGACGTCGCCGGCGGGACCACGCGGTCCTCGATCCCGGCGACGATGACCAGCGGGACGCGCAGCCCCGGGTAAAGCGGCCGCAGCGACGCGAGCCCCGCCTCTGCCGCCTTGCGGTCCTCGCCGTCGCTGATCAGGGCTGCGGCGCCGAGCGCCAGACGCGGCGCGATCTCGAGGTAGGCGCGCGGCGGCGGCGTGGGGTAGAAGGCTCGCTCCACAACGCCGGTCACGAGCGGGCGCCCCAGGCGCGAGCGGCCGAGGGCGCCCACGCCGCGCAGGAGCATCGGGTGGCGCAGCAGCCTCGTCACCCAGGGCGGCGGACCGCCGAGCGGCAGCACGTAGCCGCCGAGCGTGACCACGGCGGCGATGTCATCGGGAGCGTCGAGCGCCCACGCCAGGGCGACGGCGGCTCCGAAGGAGTGGCCGATGAGGATGGGGCGCTCGAGGCCCAACTCCGCCGCGGCGGCGCGCAGCACCGCCGCCTGGGCACGGGGCGAGCCGGCGCCGTCGGGCGACCGCGTGCTGAACCCGGAGCCCGGCCGGTCCATCGCCACTGCGGTGTGCCGTCGGGCGAGGCGCTCGCCGACCGACAGGGTGAAGTCGTACGTGGAGCCCTTGGCGCCGTGGATGTACACGACCGGCGGACCGCCGCCCGCGCGGACGTAGTGCACGCGCGCTCCGCAGACGGTGACGAAGGCACCGGGCGCCGCAGGCCCCGCCCGTTTCCCGAAGTCTCTCGAAGTTCTCATGGAGTCAGTCTCCACCGCCTGGTCCTGTTGCAAACCGGCGACCTCCGGCTACAGCGAAGACGTGGGCGGCCGTCACTACCTGTCCGCCGGGCTCATCATGGGTCTCGTGCTCGTCGCCGTCGCGCTCGCCGTGACGCCGGTGGACGCGCCGCGCCCGGCGCGCCGTCCTTCTCGTGGCGCACTACGACTCCGTGCCCACGGCGCCCGGCGCGGCGGACGACGCGAGCGGCGTCGCCGCTCTGCTCGAGACGGCGCGCGCCCTGCGCTTCGGGCCGCTGCCGCGCAACGACGACTACACGCGCGGCTTCCTCGGGGAGCGGCCGCGGGCCCAGCAGGCCGCCGCCTACTTCCCCCAGATGGGGTCGCGCCCAGCACTCGAGGCGCCGGTTCCCCCGTTCGCGGTGCGACCACCGGCGCTGCGCCTGCTGGCGGACGACATCGACGGCGACCGGCGCACGGTGCGACTTCGCCTGCGGTCCGTGCGGGGTGCGGCGGTCGTCAGCCTCCTCGTGCACACCGTGGTCGGCAACCTCACCGCGAGTGTCGACGGACACGAGCTGGGCGCGCGCGACACCACACTGCTCGACGAGACGACGGTGCGCTGGTCTTTCGACTTCCACGCGCCGCCATCTGCGGGGATCGACGTCACGCTGGACTTCGCGGCGGGGCCGCCCGTGCGCCTGCGTGCCGTGGACCTCACGTACGGCCTGCCGGCCGGCGCCGCCGGGCGCTACCCGGCCCGGCCGGCCGGCATGCTTCCCGGCCGCATCGGCGACGCGACCCTCGCGGAGACGGTCCTGTGGCTGCCGCGAACAACCGTCGCCGCGAAGCGCTAGAGCCGGAGGACCAGCTCCCGGACCTCCGGCTCCTCGCCGGCCCGCACGTCGAAGCCCAGGTCCTCGGCGAACCGCGTCATGCCGGGGTTCGCGGCCAGCACGTGGCCGCGGATCTCGCGCACGTGCCGGTCGCGAGCCGCCTGGATGAGGGCGTCCATGAGCTTGCTACCGATGCCTTTGCGCTGGTAGGCGTCGCGCACGACGATCGCGAACTCGCCCTCCTCCACGTTGGAGGTCTCGATGGTGAGCCGCGCGACCCCGAGCATCATCCTCTTCTTCTTGCCCTTGGCCCGGCGGATGGCCACCAGCGCGATCTCGCGGTCGTAGTCGATGTGACAGTAACGCACGACCATCGACCTGGTGACCTCCTTGATCGGCCCGAAGAAGCGGTACTCGGCGGTGGCGGGGGAGAGGGACTCGATCATGTCGGCCCAGATCGGCTCGTCTTCGGGCCTGATCGCCCGGATCACGACGTCCTCGTTGTCCGTCGGGATCTCCCAACGGTACTTGCTGGGATACATGGAGATCATCAGATGCGAGCCCGGCAGGGAGATCTTGCGCACGTCCTTCGGCTCGATCACGATGCGTGCGTCGAGGGCGCAGACGCCCTCGGTGAGCACCTGCAACGGGTTGATGTCCATCTCGAGGATCTCGGGGAAGTCCACCAGCAGGTAGCTCATCTTCACGAGCGCCTGCTCGAGCGCCGCCATGTCGACGGGCTCCTTGCCGCGGTAGCCGAGGAGCAGCCGGCTGACCTTGGTGCTCTGGATCATCGACCGGGCCAGTGCCTGGTTGATCGGCGGGAAGTCCACGGCGACGTCACGATAGAGCTCGACGCCGGTGCCGCCCATGCCGAACATCATCGCCGGGCCGAAGGTAGGGTCCTTCTTGGAGCCGATGATGACCTCGTAGCCGCCGCGACTCATCGCCTGGACCGAGACGCCGATGATCGTCGCCTCCGGCAGCGCGGCCTTTACCCGCTCGGTGATCTTGGTGAACTGGTTGGCGGCCTCCGGGGCCGAGCGCACGTTGAGGGCGATGCCGCCGACGTCGCTCTTGTGCGTGATGTCGTGGCTGAGGATCTTGATCACCACCGGGAGGCCGATCTCTTCGGCCGCCTTGGCGCACTCCTGCGCCGTCGTCGCCACGAGGGTCTTCACGGCGCTGATCTGGTATGCGTTGAGGACGGTCTTGGACTCGGGTTCGCTGAGGATGCTGCGGCCATCGTGAGCCACGTCGAGGAAGATCTTCTTCACTGCATCGCGGTCGGGCTCGAACTTGGAGAGGATGTCCGCTGGGGTCTCGTACAGGTTCGCGAGGTTGCGCGTGTACTGGTACATGTACATGTAGGCGCGCACCGCGTCCTCGGGGGTGTCGAACGTGGGCACGTGGGCGTCCCGCAGGATGCGCAGGCCCTCGGCGACCTTGATCTCGCCCATGAAGGACGTGAGCAGCGGCTTGAGCTGGTGGCTCCTGGCCACGTCGATGAGCGCCTTGGCCGTTCCGGTGGGGTCGCTCATCGCCTGCGGCGTGAGGATCGCGAGCACACCGTCGCAGTTGGGGTCGTCCATCAGGGCCTGGGCGGCTGCGGCGTAGCGCTGCGCGTCGGCGTCGCCGGCCACGTCGACGGGGTTGCCGCGCGCGGCGAAGCCGGGCAGCACGGCCTTGAGCTTCTCGTCGGTCTCCGGCGACACCTCGGCCAGTTCTCCGCCCAGGTGGAGCAGGCGGTCGCTGGCCATGACGCCGGGACCGCCGGCGTTGGTGACGATGCCGAGGTGCGGGCCGCGCGGGCTGGAAACGCGGCTGAGCGCCTCGCTCGCGTCGAAAAGGTCCTCGATCTCGTCGACGCGCACGACGCCGGCGCGGCGGAAGACGGCGCTGTAGAGGGTATCGTCGCCGGCGATGGCGCCGGTGTGACTGGCGGCCGCCAGCGCGCTGCGCGCCGTGCGGCCGCTCTTCACCACGATGATCGGCTTGCTCTTGGCGAAGTGCCGCGCGGCGCTCATGAACTTGCGCGCGTCGGTGATCGACTCGATGTACAGGATGATGCTGCTGGTGTGCGGATCGGCGCCGAAGTAGTCGATGAGGTCGCCGAAGTCCACGTCGCACATGGAGCCGACGCTCACGAAAGCGCTGAAGCCGATGTTGTTGCTCGCCGCCCAGTCGAGGATCGCCGTGCCGAGGGCGCCGCTCTGGCTGAAGAAGGCGACGCGGCCGGCCGGCGGGATGATGTGGGCGAAGGTCGCGTTGAGGTTGTTCGCCGGGCGGATGTAGCCGAGGCAGTTGGGGCCCACGATGCGCACGCCGTAGCTCTCGGCGATGGATTTGACCTCGTCCTCGAGGCGCTTACCCTCCCTGCCGATCTCCTTGAAGCCGGAGCTGACGATGACGGCTCCGGCTACGCCCGCCTCGCCGCACTCGCGCATCGTCTGCGGCACGTTCTTGGCCGGCACGGCGATGATCGCGAGGTCGATCTTGCGCGGGACCTGGCTGATGTTGGCGTACGCCTGGATGCCCTGCACGGATTGGGCGGAGTGGTTCACCGGGTAGACGATCCCCTCGTACTCCGCGCCGATCAGGTTGCGCAGCAGGATGTAGCCCACGGACCCCTTCTTGTTGCTGGCGCCGATGACGGCGATGCTCCCGGGGTCGAAGAGCTTGTCCAGATTGCGTGTGCTCATCTTCTTGTCCCGTCTCTCGTGGTTCCTCTGCTCCGCTGGCGAGTACGCCCGGCATGATGGTGGTCAGGCCCGGGACTCCGCCGCCAACTCTAATCGTTGGGCGCACGCGGGTCATCCCGGAGGCGAACCGGCGGGTTCCTCCACGTCGACGCCGGGTAGGACTGCGGCGAACGGTACTCCGGCCCCGGGAGGCGGCATGACCGACCCCATCTATGTGCAGCGCTACCGCGCGAAACGACGGCTGCCGCCGGGCCGCGCCGCGGCGGCCTACGCCGGCCACGACGCGCAGAGTCGTCCGGTCGTCGTCACGGTGGTTCGGCCGCCCGATACCGATGCCTTTCTGCGCGCCATGGGCGCGGTCGCCGCCGTGTGTCATCTCAACCTCGCGCCCGTCGTCGACGCCGGGCGTGACGGGGCCGAGTGCTTCGTCGTGACCGACGACCCCGGCGGCGCGGACGCTGCGGGGCTGGCGGCGCGCGGGCCGCTGCCCGTGGCGGACGCGGCCCTCACGGCGGCGTCGGCCGCCGCGGGACTCGCCGCGCTCCACGAGCGCGGCGTGGTGCACGGTGGCGTGGACCCGACCACCGTCGTGCGTGGCGCGGACGGCGCCGTCAAGCTCACCGGCGCCGGGCTCGCGCAGGCGTTCCCTCCGCCGGACCTGCGCCCGGGCACACCGCCCGACGTCGCCCGCTACCTCAGCCCGGAGGAGGTGGCGGGGCACGCCGCGTCTCCCGCCTCCGACGTCTACCGGCTCGGGCTCGTGGCCTACCTGCTGTTGACCGGCCGCCACGCCTTCGACGGAACCGATGGGAGCGTCGTCGCCCAGGAGCAGCTCGGCGGCGTCGTGCAGGCACCGCAGCTCCTCAACCCGGAGGTGCCTCCCGCGCTGGCCCAGATCGTCGGACGCGCGCTCGAGAAAGACCCCGATGCCCGGGGTACCGCGGCGCAGTTCCGGGACGACATCGAGCGCGTCCTCGAGTCGGCGGTGGTGCAGCCCCTGCCCGTCAAACCGCGCAGCAAGGCGTGGCTGTGGGTGGTCGGCCTGTTCGTCGTCCTGGCGGCCGCCCTGGCGATCGCCTGGGCCGCCGGGGCCTTCGATTCCGGCGCTGTTCCGGAGACGGTGGAAGTCCCGGACGTGACGGGCATGACGCAGGCCAGGGCCGCCTCTGCGCTCCAGGAGGCCGGCCTCACGCCGGGCGAGGTGACCGAGGTGCAGCGTGAAGGCGGCGTCGCGGGTACCGTGGTCGGCCAGACGCCGGCGGCCGGCACGGAGGTGGACGAGGGCACGGCGGTGGCGCTCGAGGTGGCCGCCGCCGCGTCGCCGTCGCCGCCGGCGAGCGCGGCCGTCCCCGGCGTGGTGGGTCAGAGCGAGTCTGTGGCCGTCGCCGCTCTCACGTCCGCCGGGTTCGCCGCGGTGGTGGCGCAGGACGAGAGCGAGTCGGTCCCGGCCGGCTCGGTCATCTCGCAGAGCCCTGAAGCAGGCGTCATGGCGGCGCCGGGCGCGAACGTGACCATCGTCGTGTCCGCCGGCGCGCCGGCGCCGTCCGGGTCGCCGAGTCCCTGACGAACGAAGGAGGGCGGGCGGCCCTTCCGGCCGCCCGCCCTCCCGGAGCACTCGTCTCGCGACGAGACTACTGCTTGTTGGCCTTGAGGTCCTCGACGACGGCCGGATCGGCCAGCGTGGAGGTGTCGCCCAGCGCCTCGAACTCGCCCTCGGCGATCTTGCGCAGGATACGGCGCATGATCTTGCCCGAGCGGGTCTTGGGGAGGCCGGTGGATGCGAACTGCATCTTGTCGGGCGTGGCGATGGGACCCACGACCTTGCGCACGTGCACGACCAGTTCCTTCTTGAGGTCGTCGCTGGGCTCGACGCCCTCGTTGAGCACGACGTAGGCGTAGATGCCGGTGCCCTTGATGGGGTGCGGGTAGCCGACCACGGCCGCCTCGGCGACCTTGGGGTAGCTGACCAGCGCGCCCTCCACGTCGGACGTGCCGATGCGGTGGCCGGAGACGTTGAGCACGTCGTCGATGCGGCCCTTGAGCCAGAAGTCGCCGTCGGCGTCGACGGCCGCGCCGTCGCCGGTGGTGAAGACGCCCTTGAACATCGAGAAGTAGACGTCCTTGAAGCGCTTGCCGCCCTCGTCGCCCCAGGTGCCGCGGATCATGCCGGGCCAGGGAGCGGTGATCACGAGATGGCCGTCCTCGCCGACGCCGGCGGGCTCGCCCTTGTCGGTGAGCACCGCGGCCTGCACGCCGAAGAAGGGACGGTTGGCGGAGGCGGGCTTGAGGGTCGAGGCGCCCGGCAGCGGCGTGATCATCAGGCCGCCGGTCTCGGTCTGCCACCAGGTGTCGCACAGCGGGATGCGGCCCTTGCCGACCTTCTCGTAGTACCAGAGCCAGCTGCCCGGGTCGATCGGCTCACCGACCGAGCCCAGGACGCGCAGGCTCTCCATGGGGTGCTTCTCGGGCCACTCGTCGCCCTGGCCGATGAGGCTGCGGATGACGGTCGGGGCCGTGTAGATCGTGGTGGCCTTGTGCTTCTCGACGACCTGCCAGTAGCGGTCCGGCTCCGGATAGGTGGGCAGACCCTCGTAGAGGAGCGAGGTGGCGCCGCACGCGAGCGGACCGTAGACGATGAAGCTGTGGCCCGTGATCCAGCCGATGTCTGCGGTGCAGAAGTGGATATCGTCGTCGTGCAGGTTGAAGACGTACTTCGTGGTGTCGTGCGCGTACAGCAGATAACCGCCGGTGCTGTGGATGACGCCCTTGGGCGTTCCCGTGGAGCCGGAGGTGTAGAGGATGAAGAGGGGATGCTCGGCGTCGACCGGCACGGGCTCGCACTCGGCGGTGATGTCCGGGGCGGCCATCTCGTCGTGGTACCACACGTCGCGGCCCTCGGTCATGGGGACGTCGCCGTCGACGCGCTTGATGACGACGACCTTCTCGACCGTGGTCTCACCGGCGATGGCGACGTCGGCGTTGGTCTTGGAGGGCGTGGTCTTGGCGCCGCGGTGACCCTTGTCGGCGCACACGAGGATCTTGGCGCCGCTGTTGTCGATGCGGGCCTTGAGGGCCTCGGCGCTGAAGCCGCCGAAGACCATCATGTGGATGGCGCCGATACGGGCGCAGGCGAGCATGACGATGGGCAGCTCGGCGATCATCGGCAGGTACAGGGCGACGCGGTCGCCCTTCTGCACGCCGTGCTTCTTGAGGACGTTGGCGAACTTGCTGACCTCGTCCTTGAGCTCGGCGTACGTGATCGTGCGCGTGTCGCCGGGGTCGCCCTCGAAGATGATGGCGGCCTTGTCGCCCTTGCCCGCCTCGACGTGGCGGTCGACGCAGTTGTAGGAGGCGTTGAGCTCGCCGCCCTGGAACCACTTGATGAAGGGCGTGGGGTCGAAGCTCCACTCGAGCGTGGTGTCCCAGTCCTTGGTCCAGACCAGGGCGTCCTTGGCGCGCTCGGACCAGTAGCCCTCGGGATCTTCGACGGACCGCTTGTAGACGGCCTCGTACTCGTCCATCGACTTGAAGTAGGCGTTCTTCTGGAACTCGGGCGACGGTGGGAAACGCTTGGGCTCGTCGGCCACCCTGTTCACCTCCCATGAACCTTTCACCGGTTCGTTCGTTGGATAGTCTCTCCCGTGCACACGCCAGGGGGATCGGCGCGGGGGGGCTCGTCCGCTGCCGGCGGGCTACCAGGACTTCCGCGCGGCGGGACCAGCCAGCGAGGCGAGCATGGTCATCGTTCCGAGACGCCCCCTTGATCCTGGATCACGCGGGCCGGACGACGGCAAGGCGCGCCGTGCTCCTTGGCTAGGCCAATCGCACACACTAGAGAGGCGGCGGGGGAAAAGCAAGCGCCCGGGCGCCGGTTCATCGGGATGGATGAACGGGCGCGCGCGAGGTGGCACTTGCGGCGAGCGGTATCCGAGAGGCGGGCTGTGGATCGGCGTGGTGGGCGATGTTGGATTTGAACCAACGACCTCCCGCGTGTGAGGCGGGCGCTCTCCCGCTGAGCTAATCGCCCACGGGCGCGAGGCGGCATTCCCCGCGGGAGGCCAGAGGATACCACAGGGGCTGCGAGGGGGAAAACGAGGGCATGGACGCCCTTGAGCGCATCAAGAGAGGTTACCGGGCCATTGGTCCCGGCGCCTCGCGGGACGTACTGGCGATGTTCCACCAGGAGGAGATCGACGCTCCGCAGTGGATCGTCGAGGACGTGGCAAACGGAGGCGCTCGCTACGCCCCTCGCGACGTGGTGGCGCTCGACCTCTTCCGCGGCGCGCTGCCGTCGAACTGGGAGATCACCGGGGTCGACGTGCGCACGTGGCAGTACTACGAGCGTTCGTCGAGGCTGGTGGTCGCCGGCAGGTTCCGCACGCGTCCCCGTGGCACCTGGGAGATCGTGCCGCTGCCGTTCATCCACATCTGGGACTTGGCCGGCGAGCAGGTCGAGGGGGTCTTCGACTATCTCGCCGGCATCGAGGTGAGGCGCCGCGGCACGGAGCGGCCGCGGCGCCGGCTTCGCCGGCGGCGAGCCGCGGCAGGCTGAGCCTCGGCGCACGAACCCGCGGTCGTCCGGCCGGCGGCGGGTCAGCGCCCGGGTGGAGTACCGCCGGCGGACTGCTCCCGGACGAGGCCGAGCCGTTCGGCGAGGCCGCCGTCCTTCCAGTTCCACCACTTGAGGAGCTCCGGGTCGCCGCCGATGCCGCCGGCGAAGTGCACCGCGCAGCGGAAGACGTAGAGCAGGCAGCGGTCGGCGTGAGCGCCGGTCAGGTCCTCGAACTCCTCGTAGAGCGCTTGCGGGTCGCGACCGGCGAGGTCGGACGGCCGCCGGACGCCGAGGCGGCGCAGGTCTGCCGCGATGGAAGGCCCCACGCCGGGGATCCGCCGCAGGGGGTCGTCGTGGCTTGGCGGAGTCATGCCGTCAGAACGCGTGCTCGCGGGCGCCTCGCGAGAGGCGGCGCCTGCGTGACTTGGCGTCGGGCAGGACGTCCGTCACCCGCAGCCAGAACGCCGGTCCGTGGTTGGGCTCGTGCAGGTGCGCCAGCTCGTGGACCACGACGTAGTCCACGAGCTCGGGCGGTTGGGTCACCAGCTGCCAGTGAAAGCTCACCGTGAGAGTGCGGTGATCGCAGACGCCCCAGCGGCGCTTGCCCAGGTCGCGCACGACGACGGCGGCCGGGACCGCGCCCACGAGCGGGGCGAAGCGGGCGATGGCGTCGTCGATGCAGGCCCGTGCCCGCGCTTCGTACCAGGCGAGGATTGGGGCGCGTGCCTCGCCATCCCACGCGCCCACGACCTCGAGCCGACCGCCGCTGATCGCGACCGAGCGCGCCGGGCCGGCGATCAGCGTCAACCGGTAGTCGCGACCGAGATAGGGGAGCAGCTCGCCGTCGACGAAACGCTTGGGCGCCGGAGGCGGCCCGAGCGCCTCGAACTCGGCGAGCTTGCGGCGCACCCACGGCAGCCTCGCGCGCACGACCGCCTCCAGCTTGCGCGCCGAAGTCCGGACCGGCGCCGCGACGACCAGACCGCCGTCCCGCCTCACGGTGAGGCCGACCGTGCGCCGCCGGTTGCTCCAACGCACGGCGAAGCGCAGATCGTCCACCTGGAGTGAGTCGATCGGCGTGCGGCGCAGGCTCATGTCGGGTACGTCGGCGCTGCGGCAGGCCGACCGGTCGGGCCGGAGGCAGGCCGGACCGTGGCCGCAGCGCTCCTGATCGCGGTCATCACGGCGGCGTTCCGACGCCGGGAGAGAGCCGGCTCGTACGCGACAAGGGCGGCCCCGAAGCGGGGCCGCCCTTGTCGCGGCACGCGGCTGCTTGTGCGGCGTCAGACCTTACGGACGTTGCTCGCCTGCATCTTGCCGTTCTGGCCTTCGGTGACGTCGAAGGAGACCTTGTCGCCCTCGTCGAGGGTACGGAACCCATCAGCCTGGATCTCGCGGAAGTGGACGAACAAGTCGTCGCCATCTTCGCGGGAGATGAAGCCGTACCCCTTGGCCGCGTTGAACCACTTGACGGTGCCTTCTGCCATTTGACGCATCCTTTTCCGCCCCCGAAGGGCTTAAACGAAGCGACGCGACCAAGTGCTGTGTTCCGCTGTCCACGCCGGCGGAGAAGCAACTGGTCACGCCGCCAACTCTCTGGACCTGAAGTGGCCCACGCGCGACAGTGTATCGCACTCTGTCAAGGAATGCCCGAGAAAAGCGTGATCGGCGCCGAGTACGCGTGGGCCCGGCCGGACAACGTTGTGCGCCCCCGCGTCTCTGGCTAGGCTGACGACAGCGGCCGGACCGGCCGGACGACGCCGACGATGGAGGGGGGTGGTCCAGGGACACAGGATCACGGCCGTGTCGACGCTCGTAGTGCCGACGCGTCAATCGATCAGGGGAGGTCAGGATGCGCAAGAAGATGTTCTCGCTCGTGTGCGTCGCCGTCGCGGTCACGGTGATGGCGATGCTCGCAGGCAATGCCGCCGCCAAGGACGGCGCGGCCAACGGCGGGAAGAAGTGCGGATGGCGTGCGCTCACGTTCCAGGTCTCGCTGGACCGGAGCGTGGTCAGCAAGCCCACCACGGGTCGCGTGTACGTGATCATCACGCGCAGCGACGAATCCGAGCCGCGCTACCAGATCGACACCACCGGCGTGCCGTTCTTCGGCAAGGACGTCTGCGGGGTGCGGCCGGGGCACTCCGTGACCATGCGCGACGGGTGCGGGGTATACGGCTACCCGCTGACCAGGTTCAAGGACATCCCGGCGGGCGACTTCTACGTGCAGGCGTTCTTCAACGTCTACACGAGGTTCGACCGCTCGGACGGCTCCCGGGTGTGGCTCCACATGCCCGGCGGCGACGGCCAGGACCCGTTCTCCTCGCCCGGCAACCTGTACAGCAAGGTGACCAAAGTCCATCTGGACCCGGCTCGGGGCAAGTGCGTGCGGCTCGTCCTCGATCAGGTCAACGAGCCGTTGGATCCGGTCCCGCCGGGGGGCACGACCCAGCAGGGCAATCCGGCCGACACGGAGAACGTGAAGTACATCAAGATCCAGAGTGATCTGCTCACGGAGTACTGGGGTACGCCGATGTACATCGGCGCCAACGTCCTGCTGCCCAAGGGCTATGAGGAGGACGGCGTCAGCCGTTACCCGGTCGTCTACTCGCAGGGCCACTACCCGTCGGGAGCGCCGTTCGGCTTCCGTGAGGATCTCAGCAACACCTTCTCCCGGTGGTGGATGGCGGACGACACGCCGCGGATGATGGCCGTCACGATCCGCCATGAGAACCCGTACTACGACGACTCCTACGCCGTGAACTCGGCCAACCTCGGCCCGTACGGCGACGCGATCACGCAGGAGCTGATACCGGCGATCGACGCCGCCTTCCGCACCTTCCCCCAGCGCTGGGCGCGGACGCTGACCGGCGGATCGACGGGCGGCTGGGAGGCGCTCGCCCAGATGGCGTTCTATCCGGACCTCTACCAGGGCGTGTGGGCGTTCGCGCCGGACTCGGTGGACTTCCGCTTCCACCAGCTCATCAACGTCTACGAAGACGCGAACGCGTACTTCAACCAGCACGAGTGGGTCGACGTCCCCCGGCCCGCCTCGCGCGCCATCTCCGGTGATGTGCGCCTGACGATGGAGCAGGAGAACCTCTTCGAGCTGGCCCTGGGCACGCGCGGACGGTCCGGCTGGGGTCAGTGGGACATCTGGCAGGCCGTGTACGGGCCGCAGGGCCCGGACGGCTATCCGGCTCCCATCTGGGACAAGCGCACCGGCGAGATCGACAAGGCGGTCGCCGAGGCGTGGAAGCCCATGGACCTGCGCCTGTACCTGCAGGAGAACTGGCCGACGCTGGGACCCAAGCTCACCGGGCGGATGTACGTCGGCGTCGGGGACGACGACAACTACTTCCTCAACAACGCCGTCGAGCTCCTCGACCTGGCCTCCGACACCTGGACGGATCCGTTCGCCGACGCCACCTTCGTCTACGGACCCAACGGCGGCCACGGCTGGCGGCCTTACACGACGCCCGAGCTGCTCACCATCATGTACCAGGCCATGCACCCGTGATCGCTCTTCGCTGAGAGCGACAGCCCGGCCTCACGATGACCGTGGCCGGCCGGCGCTTGGCGCCGGCCGGCCACGGTCGCGTCCGCACACGAGGCGCGGCGTCGAGTCGCGCTCAGCCCGCCGGCAGCACCTCGGCGGCGGCGAGGGCGCGAAGCGCCTCCTCCGCCGCCTCGCCGGCGGTCGCCGCCGGCGACAGTTCGAGGTCGGCGCCGAGCTCTCCGCCCGCGTCCATGCCGATCACGTAGACCTCGTGCGGCGCCGCGAGGCGGCGCAGCCTGTCGAGGTCGAAGCGGTCCACGTCGCCGAGCGAGGCCACGAGGACGATGCCGGCGTCGGTCATCGCCCAGGCGATCTCGCCGACGCGCGCGAGGTGCGCCTCACGGCCGAGGACGTCCTTGTCGTCGCCGAGGTCGGCGACGCTCAGGCAGTACGAGTGCACGCCGCGCGCGAAGACGCTGCGCTCGACGCGCGCGGCCACGGTGTGCGCGGCCTCGCCCGATTCGGCGACGAAGACGATCGCCTTGCCGGGATGGCCGTAGCGCGCCGCCCGGTCGGCCTCGCTCAGGTCGCCGCGGCGGAAGCGCCGCCCGGTCACATCGCCGCGATCCTGGTCCTCCAAGGCCTCGAGGGCGATGCCGCAGC
>CAZJGT010000036.1:0-16848 GCA_964545565.1 uncultured Thermoleophilia bacterium | reverse complement strand
GCGAGCTGGTGCGTATGGAGCGCTTGCTCGACGCCGCGCTGCGCGCCGGCGCGCACGGCATGTCGACCGGCCTCGTGTACCCGCCGGGCTGCTTCGCGAGCACCGAGGAGCTCCTGTGCTTGTGCAAGGTCGTCGCCCGGCACCACGGCATCTACACGACGCACGTGCGGGGGGAGCGGGAGACCATCCTCGCCGCGGTCGCCGAGGCGCTCGAGCTTGGGCGCGCGGCAGGCATCCCGGTCGAGGTCTCGCACAACGCTCCCAAGTGGGGCGCTCCCGAAGACGCATCCGCCAACCTGTCCCTCATCGAGGAGGCCCGACGCGGCGGGCTGGACGCGACCACCGACAACGACGTGCACACGGACCTCGCTCCGCGGTTCTCGCGCGCGCTGCCGCAACCGCTGCTCGATCTCGGCCATGACGCGCTCATCGCGATCCTCTCAGACCCCGAGGCGCGCGCTGCGCTGCGCCGGGAGGTGCAGGAAGACGCCCTGCCCGGCGCCGGCTACGCGGGCGTGGTGCGGCATGGCCGCTTCGACCGCGTGGTCGTCTTCCATGCCGGCCGCCACCCGGGACTGCGCGGCCGCTCCGTCGCCGACATCGCCGCCGAGCGCGGCGCAGACGGCTTCGACACGTTCCTCGACCTCATCGTCGAGGAGGACGACGACATCGTCGGTCTGTTCGACTACATCGAGGAGCGCGACATCCGCGCCCTGCTCCGCAGTCCCATCGCCATGGTGTCGTCGGACGGGCTGGTGATGGCGCCGGCCGACGAGCTCGACGACCCGTCTCTCTACTGGCCGTGCAGCTACGGCGAGTACCCGGGTATCCTCGAACGCTATGTGCGCGACGAGCCGGTGCTGCGCCTTGAGGAGGCCGTCCGCAAGATGACCTCCTTCCCGGCGCAGCGTTTCCGCCTCTTCGACCGCGGTGCGCTGCGTCCCGGACTGCGCGCCGACCTCGTCGTGTTCGACCTCGAAGCCGTGCGCGACCGGGCGAGCAACCTGTTCCCGCACACCTTCCCCTTCGAGAACATCCCGCACGCGGCGCCCGAGGGCTTCGGCTGGGTCGTCGTCAACGGCGTGCCGGTGCTCGCCGACGGTGCCCAGACCGGCGAGTTGCCGGGTCGAGTCCTGCGGCGCACCTGACCGGGGCGGCGCCCGGCGTCGGGTGGCTCACAGGCTGCCAGAACGTACAAAGGCGGATCGGTGATCACCCCCGGTTCCCTCGCGTCGTCCTTGGACGTCGTGTAGAATCCGCCTGATGATCACCGTCCAGGATATCCTCGCGATCTCCGAGCTCGACCTTCGTCTGCTCGCCGGGGCCAAGTCGACGAGCAATCCCGTCCGCTGGGTCCACATCACCGAGGTCCCCGACCCCACCCAGTGGCTCAAGGGCGGGGAGTTGCTGCTCACGACGGGCTACGGCTTCGTCGGCGATGAGGCGCAGCAGGTGACGCAGCTCAAGCGCCTCATCGACCACAACATCTCCGGACTCGGGTTCGGCACCGGCTTCAGCTTCGACAAGGTCCCGCCGGCGCTCATCGCCGTGGCCGAGGAGTATGGCTTCCCCCTCTTCGAGGTGCCGTACCATGTGCCGTTCATCGCCATCACGGAGGCCGTCGCTTCCAAGATCGTCAACGAGCAGTATTCGCTGCTGCAGCGCAGCCTCGCCGTGCACGAGAAGCTCACCAAGATCGTGCTGGAGGAGAAGGGTCTCGAGGCGATCCTGTCGACGCTCTCGGCTCTCGTGGGCTGCTCCGCCGTGCTCTTCGACTTCCACGGCGTCGTCCTCTGCGACGCGGCGTACCGCCGCCACCTCGGCGCCGAGCTCGTCGCCGACCTCTGGCGCCTCATCGGCGAGCGCCGTGCCGATCGCCAGAACTTCGCCCTCAGCGTGGAGGGCGTGGGCGCCGGCGTGCAGGTGTATCCGGTGGTCGCCTCGCACCGCATCGGCGCCTTTCTCGCGGCGGTGAAGGACAGTGGCGACTTCAGCGAGTACGACCGCATCATCCTGCACAACGTCGTCACGGTGACGGCCCTCGAGCTGGTCAAGAAGAAGGCCGTCGCCGAGACCGAGAAGCGCCTCGCCGGCGACTTCTTCGACGAACTCATCGCCAGCGACCTCTATGAGGAGGAGATAGCGCGCCGGCTCGCCTTCTTCGGCCTCGATCCGTTGTCGCCGCACCTGATCATCCTCCTCGACATCGACGAGGCGGGTGACGGGGCGTCCGCGACCCGTGCGGAGGTCGCCGTCCAGGACATCAAGGAGCGGCTGCACTGGACCGTGGACGAGTTCATGGCCCGCCGCGAGATCCTCTGCATCAGCGCCTCACGCAGCGACTCGGTGGTCATCCTCGTGCAGCCCGGCGACAAGGACACCCCGGAAGTCCTCGAGCTGGCCGGCGAGCTCCAGGTCATGGTCGGGGAGATGCTCCCGGAGGTCTCCGTCTCCGTCGGCATCGGGCGCCCTCACCGGCAACTCACCGACCTCCGTCAGAGTTACTACGAAGCGAGCTATGCGATCAAGATCCGCAAGCTCAAGGGCGAACCCCGCGTCATCGCGAGTTTCGACGATCTCGGGTCGTATGGCCTTCTGCTGGGCCTTCAGGACACGCTTTCGCTCGAGGTCTTCTACGACAGCGTCCTCGGCAAGCTCCAGGAGTACGACACACAGAATTCGAGCGACCTGGTGAGGAGTCTCGCCTGCTTTCTCGAGGCCAACGGGCACTGGGGTGACGCGGCCGAGACACTGTATGTGCACCGGCACACCCTTCGTTACCGCATGAAGCGTGTCGAGGAGATCACCGGTCGCGACCTCGACCAGTCGCAGGACCGCATGGAGTTCTGGCTCGCGCTCAAGGCCAAGGAACTGATCGACCAGTCCAGAAAGGGCAAAGCCGCCCACGCCTGATCGGCTACGACCTCACCAGCGAGCCGTGGTCGACGGCCAGGTTGATCCCCGTCACGCTCTCGGTCTCAAGGCAGAAGCGCACGGCTGCGCCCACGTCGGCGGGGGCGACGAGGCGTTCCGCGGCGACTCTCGCGGCGGCACGGAGCGTCGCCGCGCGGTGCTCGTCGTCCTCGAGGTCGACGGGTCCGGGCGCCACCCCGCACACGCGGATGCCGTCCGTGGCCCAGGCGCGCGCGAGCTCCTTGACGAGGTGGATCTCCGCCGCCTTCGCGGCGCCGTGCGCGGCGAAGGTCGCCCACGGCCGTACGCCGAGGTAGTCGGTGATGGCGACGACGGCGCCGCCCGGGCCGAGCCTCTCGTGGGCGGCGCAGGCGGTGAAGAAGAAGCCCTTGGCGATGATGTCCAGCGACGCGTCCCACGACGCCTCGCTGATCTCCTGCGGGGGCGTGGGAACGAAGGGGCCACTGGCGGCGTACACGAGTGCGTCGAGGCCGCCGAGAGCGTCGACGGCGTCGGCCACCAGGCGCGCGGCGCCTTCGGGCCGACGCGCGTCTCCCGCGATCGCCGCGGCGGCCGGCGCGCCGGCCGCGCGCAGCGCGGCCACCTGCGCGTCGGCCTCATCTCCGGCCGCGCGCGAGGACACGCCGACCGCGGCGTGGTGGGCGGCGAGATCCACTGCCAAGGCTCGCCCGAGCCGATGCACGCCGCCGACGACCAGGATGCGGGCGCCGCCGATCTTCATGCCGGCTCCCCGAGGTGGTCATAGAGCACGGCCGCGACGGCGGCGATCGCCGCATCCGCACGGCCTGCGGCCTCGCGGGTCAGGCCCTTCCAGAACACCACCATGACGACCGGCGCTCCACCGGGGGTGTAGACGACGGCGGCGTCGTTGCTCGTCCCGCTCACGCCGCCGGTCTTGTTGGCCACCAGCAATCCGCCGGGGAGCCCTGCCGGGATCTTCTCGCGCCACTCCTGCCTGCTCATGACCTCGAGCATGAGCCGGCACGACGGCGCCGTGGCGCAGCGGTCCTGGGCGATCATCGCGAGGAGCTCGGCCATGTCGCGCGGTGAACAGCGGTTGTCCAGGGCCTGGTCGACGATGAACGAATCCTCGTAGCCGAGCGACTCGTCGCGGCCCCAGCGGCGATCGTACAGGTGCAGGAACCCGGCGCCGCTGAGGTGCGCGTTCTCCTCGAGGACGCGTCGGAACGCGTCCTCGAGCTCCCCGCGCCCTTCGATCTCCCTCCAGCGGGTCACGATCTCCGTCCCGGTGAGGCCGGCCCACTCCTCCCCGGCGCCCGACTCGATGAGAAAGTACTCACGGTTCGGCATGGAGCAGTCGATCGTCCGCAGCCCCAGCCGCCGCATGGTCTCGTTCACGGAGCGCAGGCCCACGAGTCGCCAGAGCATGTCGGTGGCGGTGTTGTCGCTCAGGGTGATCATCAGGTAGAGGAGATCGCGCACGCTGGGGCGCAACCCCGCCTGGCAATAGATGAGGGTGCTTCCCGGGCTCTTGTCGGCCTCAGCCAGCGCGAGCCGGTCGTCGAGCCGCAGCCGGCCCTCGTCGACCTGCCGCATGACCTCGACCATGACGGCTATCTTGAAGCAGCTCGCCATGGGGAAGAGCTCGTCTTCGGCGACGTGGACTTCCGCGCCGTCGGCGAGGTTGCGGGCGGCGACGCCGACGGTGCCGCCGAGTTCGGCGGCGATCGTGGCGATGGCGCGGTGCGGGGAAGCCGGCTCCTTCATGCCTGCGCCTTCCGGGTCGGTTGCCGCAACGATACACGAGGGGCGCGAGTCCTGGCCATGGCCAAGGCGTGTGGCCGTTCGCTGATGGGCACTTTCTTTCCCTTTTGGGGTTTTATGATCGCATGTATGTTGTTAGACTGCCCAATCGGAGGGCGGCTCACGATCCCAGGCCGCATCCCTCCCATGGGACAGGAATCTGAGGAGGCGCAATGATCGTCGGTATCCCGAAGGAGATCCTCGAGCACGAAGGACGCGTGGCCGCCCTTCCGACCGAAGTCGCCGAGTACGTCAAGATGGGCTTCACGGTGCTCGTCGAGGCCAACGCCGGTGTCGCGGCGTTCCGGTCCGACGACGAGTACAAGGCCGCCGGCGCGGAGATCGTCGCCGACGTCGCCGATCTCTTCGCGCGCGCCGACATCATCCTCAAGGTGAAGCAGCCGGAGCCCAACGAGAAACTCGGTAAGCACGAGGCCGAGCTCGTGGGCGAGGGCAAGATGCTGATCACCTTCCTGCACCCCGCGAACCCGTCCAACCACGGGTTCGTCCGCACGCTCGCAGAGCGCAACGTCACCTCGCTCACGATGGACGGTATCCCGCGCACGTCGCGCGCCCAGACCATGGACGCGCTCAGCTCGATGTCGACCATCACCGGCTACAAGTCGGTCATCATGGGCGCGTACCGCCTGCCCGAGTTCATCCCGATGATCGGCACCGCGATCGGCGCCACCAAGCCGAAGAACGTCCTGGTGGTCGGCACCGGCGTCATGGGCCTGCAGGCCGTCGCCACGGCTCGCCGCCTGGGCGGCATCGTCAAGGCCTTCGACATCCGCGAGGCGGCCCGTGCGGAGGCCGAGAGCCTCGGCGCCAAGATCGCCGGTTTCGAAGTGCCGGAGGAGCTCGCCTTGGGCGCCGGCGGCTATGCCAAGGCGCTGCCGGCCGAATGGCTGGAGAAGGAGCGCGAGGCCCTCAAGCCGCTCGTCGCCGCCGCCGACCTCATCATCCTCGGCGCTCTGGTTCCGGGCGAGATCGCGCCGGTGCTCATCACCGAGGAGATGGTCGCCTCCATGCGGCCAGGCTCGATCATCGTGGACGTTTCCGTGGACCAGGGCGGCAACTGCGCCTGCACCCAGGCCGGCAAGGAGGTCTTCGTCCACGGCGTCCTCGTGTCGGCGGTCGCCAACATCCCCGGATCCATGCCTGTGGTCGCGAGCTGGCTCTACGGCAAGAACATGCTCGAGTACGTCAAGAACCTCTTCAAGAACGGCCCCGACTCGGAGCCGGACTGGGACGACGACATCGTCAAGAGCGGGCTCGTCACTCGCGGCGGCAAGATCGTGCATCGCGGTACGCTGGTCGCCATGGGCGAGGCTTGACCGGGGCCGCGGGCGAGAGGACCGCATCGTGAGCAAGGATGTCCAGAGCATCATCATCATGGTGGTCGTGTTCGCCGCGTCCTTCGGCATCGGTTACGCGCTCATCTCGAAGGTGCCCCAGCGGCTGCACACGCCGCTCATGTCCATGACGAACGCCATCTCCGCCGTCACCATCCTCGGGGCACTCCTGCTCTTCGCGGTCACGCCCACCACGTCGGTGGAGCGCGCTCTCGGGGCGGTGGCGCTGGTCACGGCGGGCTTCAACCTCGTGGGCGGGTTCGCGGTCACGGCTCGTATGCTGAGGATGTTCAAGCGCTAGACGATCCGCAAGACAGGCCTCGGTGTCGGCGACACGCCGGCGCCGAGGCTTCTTCTCACGTCGACACCCGCCACGCCGGGAGCGAGGACCATGGTTGAGGTAAGCGCGCTGCAGAAGTACGTCATCGAACTGGCGATCATCATCATCTTGATCGCCGGGATCGCCCAATTCCGCTCACCCATCGGAGCGCGTCGGGGCAACTACACGGCCGCGCTTGCTCTTGCGCTCGCCATCGTCTTCGTGCTCGTGGCCAACGACGTCCATTCGTGGTGGATCATCGTCCCGTCCTTCGTGGTCGGTGCGCTGATCGGCTACGTCGTGGCGGTGCGGGTCAACATGATCCAGATCCCGGCGCTGGTCGCGTTCCAGCACGGCGCCGGCGGGGTCGCCGCTCTGCTCGTCTCGTTCGTGGAGCTCACACGCACCTCCGCCGAGCTCACACCTATCGGGACCATCTCGGGCTACGTCGGCCTCATCGTCGGCTCCGCCACGTTCGCGGGCAGCATGATCGCCGCCGGCAAGCTGGCCAACAAGCTCAAGCAGCAACCGACCGTCTACCGACACCACAACCTCATCCTCTTGCTCATCATCGCCGCCGGCGTGGCGCTCACGGTGGCCGGCGTGCTCACCGGCGGGGTCGCGCAGCAGTTGCTGCTCTTCGGCCTCATCGCCATGTCCATGGTCCTCGGCGTGGTCTTCGCCATCCGCATCGGCGGCGCCGACATGCCGGTCCTCATCTCGTTCCTCAACGCTACCGCAGGCCTCGCGGCGGCGTTCGTCGGTGTGGTCATCGAGAGCACGCTCCTCATCGCCGCCGGCGCCACCGTCGCCTCCTCCGGCTCCATCCTCACCTGGGTGATGTGCACGGGCATGAATCGAAGCCTCCTCAACGTGCTCATCGGTCAGAGGAAGAAGAAGGGTGGGTCGGTCCAGACGCCGGTCGCGAAGAAGGCCGAGGCGCCCGCCGCCGCGGCTCCCGCCGCCTCTGCCGACACCCCCCAGGGCCGCGCCCTGGACGCCCTGCGCGCGGCCGACTCGGTGATCGTCGTCCCCGGCTACGGCATGGCCCAGGCGCACGCCGCCTTCGAGGTCGTGCGCCTCGCCAACCTGCTCGAGAAGGAGGGCAAGCAGGTGCGCTACGCCGTGCACCCGGTCGCCGGGCGCATGCCCGGCCACATGCACGTGCTGCTCGCCGAGGCCGAGGTCGAGTACGAGAAGCTCTTCGAGATGCAGGACATCAACGACGACTTCGCCGCCACCGACGTGGTGCTCGTCGTCGGCGCCTGCGACGTCGTCAACCCGGCGGCCAACTCCTCCGAGGACACGCCGATCAGCGGCATGCCCATCCTCAACGCCGACCAGGCCGGCGCCGTGATCGTCTGCAACCTCGACGAGAAGCCCGGCTACTCGGGCGTGCCCAACCCGCTCTACGACGACCCCAAGGCGCTGCTCCTCTTCGGCGACGCCAAGGGCAGCCTCGAGGGGCTGATCGTCGGGCTCGAGACGGGGGACCCGACGTAACGCTGGCCGAGGACGTCGCGTCGGGACGCGGCGTCCAATGGCCAAGGTGCGATCTTCATGCCACAATGGGGCCGCGTTCGGACAGCACGTCCGGGCGCGGCCCCATCGTTGCGGGGTGCGGCCGTCGCGGCGGCTCCGCCGACCAGGGGTGTCCGCGTCATGTCGGGAGGAGTCCCGGCGATGCAGACTTCACGGCGCAAAGGAGCATGAATGGGCGACCTCTTACGCATCGACCTCACGACCCGGACGTCATCCGAAGAGACGATCCCCGGGCAGCTCGGCAAGGAGCTGATCGGGGCCAAGGGTATCGGCACACACTACCTGTGCGAAGAGGTCGGCCCCGAGGTCGATCCGCTGAGCCCCGACGCCAAACTGATCTTCGTCTGCGGCCCCATGGCCGGCACGGCCATGCTGGGGAGCAACCGTTACGCACTCTACTTCGCGTCGCCCCTGACCAACGCCTACTGCGAGTGCTACTCGGGCGGCAACCTCACGCCGCAGTTCGCGAGGACCGGCTACAAGGTCGTGATCGTCGAGGGCAAGGCCGACGGTCGCGTCTACCTCGAGGTCAGTGAGGAAGGCGTGCGGTTTCACAGCGCCGAAGACCTGTGGGGTCTCGATGCCTTCGTGAGCGAGGACAAGATCCTTGAACGCACCTCGCATCCGAAGGCGCAGGCGTGCGTGATCGGCCAGGCCGGAGAGAACCTCGTGCGCTTCGCCTGCGTCAACAACAACTACTGGCATCAACTCGGTCGCGGCGGGCCCGGCGCCGTCTTCGGCAGCAAGAACCTCAAGGGCATCGTCTGGCATGGGGAGAAGAAGGTCGAGGTCGCGCGCCCGGATGACTACAGGGCCGTGGTCAAGGATCTGGTGGCGCGCACTAAGGACGACCCGGGCGTGGCGGCTTACCAGCGCGGCGGCACGCTGAACATGGTGCGCATCATGAACGGCGTGAACGCCTTTCCGACTCGCTATTGGCGCAAGGGCACGCTCGAGGGCTTCGAGCGCATCACCGTCGAGACGATGCTCGAAGAGCACGGCACCCGCAACGAGATGTGCCCGCCGTGCGTGATGAAGTGCGTCAAGCACAACTTCGTCTTCGAGGGCCGGCACAAGGGGCTTGAGTGCGAGGGTCCGGAGTACGAGACCGCCTACGTGTTCGGTGGTCTCTGCGAGATCACCGACTTCGCCGAGATCATGTGGCTCAACGACATCTGCGATCGCCTCGGCGTCGACACGATGAGCGCCGGCAACCTGTGCGCGCTCGCCATCGAGGCTTCGCAACGCGGGCTCATCGACGAGAAGATGGACTTCGGTGACCCCGACTGCGTCGCCGATTTCCTGCGTAAGATGTGCCTGCGCGAGGGCATCGGCGACGTCTGGGCCGAGGGCATCCTGCGCGTCGAGCGGGAGTACGGCCTCGAGGGTGTGGCGGTCCACGCCAAGGGCATGGAGCCCGCCGGATACGAGCCGCGCAAGATGAAGGGCATGGGGCTCGGGTTCGCCACCACGGCGCGCGGCGCCTGCCATCTGCGCGCGACGATGTACAAGCCCGAGCTCCTGGGCGTGACCCAGTACGGTGAGATCGAAGGCAAGGCGGAGATCTACTGCGACTGGGAGGACCGGCTCACGATCATGGACTGCCTCGTCTACTGCCGCTTCTACCGAGACCTCGTGCAGTGGCCGTACATCACCGCCGTGGTCAACGCCGCGATCGGCACCGACTACACGGAAGAGGATCTGCACCGCATCGCCAACCGCATCACCACGATGACGCACGACTTCAACGCCGCGCGCGGCATCGGGCGGGAGTCGGAGAGGCTTCCGGACTGGGTCACCGAGAAGCCGATGGAGGATGAAGGCGCTCTCACCTTCCCGCAGGAGGAGATGACCTCCATGCTCGAGGACTATTACGCCATCCGCGGGTGGGGAGAGTTGCCGCTGCTCGAAGTCTGAGCGGAGCGGCAGACGCGGACGGGCCCGGGATCCTCGAAGAAGAGGGTCCCGGGCCCGTCCGTCCTCGGAGCGGTGCGGGCGCTCAGCGACTCCCGCGGCTCCAGCGACGCCAGTCGTTCCAGCCGCGGTCGCCGGAAAGCCAGCCCGTCAGGAGGAGAAAGGGCTCCGCACTGTGGCTGAAGGCGTCGGCGACCACCTGCAGCCGCGCCAGCGACGTCTGCAGTCGCGCGATGTTCGCGGCCAGCCCTTCGCCGTTGGCCTGAAGCCGCTCCAGGCTGACCGAGAGGTCCGCCGCCTGGCGGCTGAGGCCGTCGGCGAGCGGCACGAGCCGTTTCGAGATGTCCATGCCGCGCTTTGCCAGGCGCCAGCCCTTGACGCCGACGTAGCCGAGGGCGCCGACGACGACGACGAGGCTCGCGAGGGCGATGATGAGCAGCAGGTACCAGGGCATGTGGGCAGTGTAGCGTGTCGTGGCGGCCGGCGACAGTGCCGCGTTCGGCCGCCCCGGCCGTCAGGGGAGGCTGATGGGGTACCGGCAGATGAGCGAGCACCCACGTCCGGCGAGCCTGCTCACCTTGACCACGTCGCCCGTATGCGGCGCCTCGATGAAGAGCCCGCCTCCGATGTAGATGCCCACGTGGTGGTAGAAGGACGGGCTGCCGAAGAACACGAGGTCGGCGGGCTGCGCGCCGGCGTAGGACACCGGGTCGCCCATGTGCGCCTGCATGGTCGCCCCATGCGGGAACTCCACTCCGAACTTGGCATACACATAGAGGACGAGGCCGGAGCAGTCGAAACCGCCGGAGGGGGTGGCGCCGGCCCAGACGTAGGGGATACCGAGGTACTTCATCGTCTCCTTGACCACGGCGATCTGCGCCGGCGTTCCGGAGATGTCGGCCAGGTCGACGCCGGCGGACCGGGCCAGTCGCTCGGACGCCTCGGCGTCGAGGCGCGCCTGCTGTGCGACGAGCTTCTTGACGCGCACGTCGAGGTCGGCGAGGAGCGTCTGGCGTGCGGCCAGCTCGTCCTCGATGGCCACCTGTTGCTCGCGCAGCTTCATCTCGCCGTCCAGGGCGACAGCCCTGTCCGCGTCGATCTGCCGCGAGAGGGACGCCATCTCGCTCTCCATGGCCTCGATGCCGGCGACCGTCTGCCGGTCGGCCTCGTCGATGGAGCGGAAGTAGCCGAGCTGCGTACCGGCTTCGCCGAAGTCCGTCAAGTTGAAGAGCACATCGAGGACGGTGAGGCCGTCGGCCTTGTACATCGCGGCGAGCCGACGGCCCCGCAGCGCCTGGGCGGTATCGAGCTCGGCCTGTGCACGCTCGAGCTGCTGGCGCGCGTCGTGCAGGCGGACGTTGAGCGCGTCCAGTTCGGCGCGGGCGACGTTGTACTTCTCCGTGAGGACGGCGGCGCGGTGGTCCAGGCGTTCGACTTCGCGGCGCACGTCGCGTGCCTGCGCCTGCAGATCGGCCACGGAGCCGCCGGGGACGGCGGCCGCGGCGACGGGGAAGAGGATACCTACGCAGGCGCACAGGAGGACGCCCGCGGCCAGTGCCGCCGCGAGTACTCCGTGCCGCTCACCTGTCGCTCCGGGACGCGCCATCTCCGCCTGAGTGTATCGGAACATCTCGTCTGCCCTTTACGCCGCGTGTGGGCGGAGTCCCTGCCGGGCACTTTACAATCACGTGCAGCTGCGTATACAATGCCAAGTCCAACGTCGCGGGGTGGAGCAGTCCGGTAGCTCGTCGGGCTCATAACCCGAAGGTCGCAGGTTCGAATCCTGCCCCCGCTACCATCGCACCTTCAGCAACGGCCCGGTCGATGAGACCGGGCCGTTGTCGCTCTTCTGGCGAGACGACGTCGGAGTCGATCGTGGCGTCGGCACACGGGATCTGGACCGGTGTCAGCGGGCCGCCCAGGCCGCAGCCGCCACGATCACCGTCCCCAGAGCGGTGCCGCCGAGCGTGACGTGCTCGAAGACGGCGCTCGTCACGAGCTCGGTGGGCAGCAGCGGGACGGCGAGCGAGCTCCACATGGTGACGGCCACGGCCAGCCCGAGCGTGCCCATCGCGACGTACCTCGCCGCCCTCAGACTGCGCGGCAACCGTCTGCGAAGCAGGGCGAGACCGACCACTGCGAGCAGCGCGGCCGCGGTGATCGACAGATTGATCCACACCCCCGTGGGGAGACCGTCGAGACCGCGGTCGCCCGACGATCCGGTCGCCCCGAGTCGATACCGCTCGAGATCCAGCGCGTTGGAGAATTGGAGCGAGAGCGCGACGAGCGGGCCGAGCGTGGCGGTCACCACCAGCATGACGTTGCGCGCAGCGCCGAACACGGTGGAGTTGACGCTGTAGGCGCTGAGCACGGAGCGGAGACCGAACAAGAGCAGCAGGCTAGCCAGCCCGAAGACCGCTCCGTTGAGGAGTTGTTCGTGCGCGGCCACCGCGGCGGCAGGACCCTCGCCCGTGCGGCCCGCGAGCACAGCATACGAGAACCCAAGGATCAGGAGCGTGAAGAAGGCGCAGGTGAAGATGACCACCGAGTCCGCCACGGAGCGGTCGTCGGCCGACTCGGCCTCGTGATCGAGCGGCAAGAGGATCGCGAGCAACGCGAACCCGGCCAGCAGGCCGGCGATGGCCGAGTACCAGCCCGCGGAGGCCGAGATGTCGAAGTCGAGTCCGTCGAGAAGACGATACGCCATGACGTTTGTCCAGCCTCTCGTGTGCGGCCATCCGGTGTCGCCGCTCCTCACGGGTGCGGAGCCGGCGAACGACGTCAGGATATCTCAAGGCGCGGACGACGCCAGCCTCCCGGTGGCATCGGAGCTCGGTTCGCCCGGCCCGGGCCGGCCACCCCTTCAGCGGTCGTCGGTCCGTCTGCGGATGCGGCCCGCCCGGCCCCGAGTGAGAGAGCGGCCCATCGGGTAAGGACGTCGCGGACAGTGGCGATCACCAGGAACGGATGAAGGGGGACCACATGAACACAGGTAAGGCGGCGGTCGCCGAGTTCTTCGGCACCTTCTGGCTCGTCTTCGGCGGTACCGGCGCGGCGGTGCTGGCCGCCTCCGTCGGCGACAGCGGCATCGGCTGGCTCGGCGTCGCGCTGGCCTTCGGTCTCACGGTGGTCACGATGGCGTATGCCGTCGGCCACATCTCCGGCGGGCATTTCAACCCGGCCGTCACCATCGGTCTGTGGGCCGGTGGACGCTTTCCCGCCGGCAAGGTCGGCATCTACATCGTCGCCCAGATCGTCGGCGCCATCTGCGCCAGCTCCGTGCTCTACGTGATCGCCTCCGGCAGAGCCGGCTTCACGCTCGCCGACGGCTTCGCCGCAAACGGCTACGGCGAGCACTCTCCGGCAGGTTACTCGCTGGCGGCCGCGATCGTCGCCGAGCTGGTGCTCACGTTCGCCTTCCTGCTCATCATCCACGGGGTCACCGACCGGCGCGCGCCCGCCGGCCTCGCGCCGCTCGCCATCGGCCTCGCCTTGACACTGATCCACCTCATCGGTATCCCGGTGACCAACACCTCGGTGAACCCCGCGCGCAGCCTCGCCCCGGCGATCTTCGTCGGCGACTGGGCGCTGGCGCAGTTGTGGGTGTTCATCGTCTTCCCCATCGTCGGCGCGGTCGTCGGCGGCTTGGCGTATCGCTACCTGCTCGAGGTTCCTTTGGCGGAACGCGACAAGGTCGAGGGGCCGGGGGAGGCGACGGCGTAGGACGGCGCGGCGATCGCGTCATCTCGTTCTGAGGTCGTTGTGGGACGCCTGCCTGCCGCGTGTCTCCGGCTGCAACGGCGCGCCGTCGAGTTCACGGCGCGCACCGCCGCACTGCACGCCGGTGAGCGTGCTCTGCTCCTGCTCTCAGGCGGCGCCGATTCGATGGCCCTTCTCTTCCTGCTGCCGGGCATGGATCGCCGTCTGGGTCTCGGGCTGACCCTGACGGCGCTGCACGTGGACTACGGGCTGCGCGGCGCCGACTCCGACCGCGACCGCGCCATCGTCGAGCGGGCCTGCGCTGCCGCCGGGGTGCCGCTGCACGTGGAGCGCGTGCGTGGCGGCCTCGAGGGCCGAGATTTCCAGGCGCGCGCTCGCGAGCTGCGGTACGGCTGCGCCCGGCGGCTCGCCGCCGAGCACGGCTACGACGTCCTGGTGACGGCCCACAACCGTGACGACCAGGCCGAGACCGTTCTCTACCGGCTGGCCAAGTACGCCTCGCCGCGCGGCCTCGCCGGCATGCTGCCGCGGGACGGCGATCTGGCCCGCCCGCTCCTCTGTCTCGGCGCCGACGAGATCAGGGAGTGCTGCGCTGCTGCGGCGATCGAGTACGGTGAGGACGTCACCAACGCCGCGCCGGTCTACGCGCGCAACGTCCTGCGACACGAGGTGCTGCCGCGCCTCGAGGCGCTGAATCCGCAGCTCGCGGAGACGCTGGCGGCGACAGCGGAGCAGGCCGCCGCCGAGGCGGCGGTGCTCAGCGCCGCCACGAGCGAGGCGCGCGGACGGGTGGCTCGGCGCGCCGCGCCGGACGAACTCCTCGCGATCGACCTCGCCGCCCTCGCGGGCGAGCCGCCTGCCCTCCGGGCGCTCGCCCTGCACGAGATCCTCCGTGAGGCGATGGGTGGCGAGGCCCTCGTGCAACGGCGGGTGGTCGAGGCCGTGCAGCGACTGGCGACCCGCGCGGACGACGCCGGGCGCGTGGACCTGGGGCGCGGGCTGGAGGCAGTGCGCGGCGCGGGACTGCTGCGCATCCGCGCCGTCAGGCCTCCGCACGACTGCGTCCCAGCCGTCGTCGACGGCCGCGATCTGGCAGACGCCGGCGACGCCGGCGTGCGCGTCGCGTTCTGCGGCGGCGCCTGGCGGCTGCGCCTCCTGCCCGGCGCGGCCTTCGATCGGCGGGCGGCTCTGGCCGGCGAAGCCTTCGCCGGGCTCGGCGCGCAGCCGCGCCACGTGACGCTGCGTCATCCGCGCCGCGGGGAGCGGTTCGCGCCGCACGGGCTCGGCCGGGAGACGACGGTGGCGCGCTACCTCGCGGCGGCGCGCCTCCCGACCGCCCTGCGCCCGCTCGCCCCGGTACTCGACGTCGACGGCGAGGTCGCCTGGGTCGGGCGGGTCGCCCTGGACGCCGCCACGGGCCTCGCCGGCTCCGCCGCGGCGCCCGGCAGGGTTGCGCACGGCTATCGGGTGTCCCAGAGTAGTGTCATCACCCTGCACGTCGTCCAGGAGGGAACGTGAACGCGCCGATCGCCGAGGTGCTGGTCGACCGAGAGGCTTTGGCGGCCCGCATCGACGAACTGGCCGCCCAGATTACGCGCGACTACGCGGGCAAGGAGTTGCTGCTCGTCGGCGTGCTCAAGGGGGCCGTCTTCTTCATGGCCGACCTGGCGCGACGCATCGACGTGCCGGTCGCTCTCGACTTCATGGCCGTGTCCAGCTACGGCTCGTCCACGGACTCCTCGGGCGTCGTGCGCATCCTCAAGGATCTCGATCTCGAGATCGCCGGACGCCATGTGCTCATCATCGAGGACATCATCGACTCCGGGCTCACGCTGAGCTATCTGCTCAAGAACCTGCGCAGCCGCAAGCCGGCGTCGCTCGAGATCTGCGCTCTCCTCACCAAGCCCTCGCGGCGACGCGCGGAGATCCCCTGCCGCTACGTCGGGTTCGAGATCCCCGACAAGTTCGTGGTCGGCTACGGCCTGGACCTCGCCGACCATTACCGGGCGCTGGACTACATCGGCGTCCTCACCCCCGAAGCCGCCGCCGACATCGTCGACCAGGCGGGTTCTTTGCTGTAGCGGGGCGGGTATGCTACCGTCACCGGACCGGCGATTTGCAGGCACATCGAGCCGTGTCGTCGTTCCTCGGGTCCGCAGTCGTCCAGAAGGGTCATCGTGAGCAGATTCATCCGTAGCGCGCTGTTCCCCATCCTCATCGTCATCATCGTGGCGATGTTCATCGAGTGGGTCATCTCGGGCAACAACGCGAACGACACGCCCAAACCGATCTACGCGGGCCCGTTCATCACGACGCCTGCGGTGCTGAACAGCGATCTCCAGAACGACATCGTCAAGACCGTCGTCATCGATCCTCAGGCCGATGCCGCGCAGGTCACGCAGACGGGCGGTCAGCAGTACTACGTGACGGGCATCGACGATCCGAAGGGCCTCGAGGAGCGGATCCGCACGAGCAATCCTCAGGTGGCCCTGTCCGCCGGCACCGTCACACCGCCTGCCGAGGAGGATGTGCAGCCGAGTTTCGCCAACGACGTCGTCAACGGCAAGGTCGCGTCCGTGGTGATGAACGTCAAGGACCAGACGATGGAGGTCACGCTCAAGGAGGACGCGGAGGGCAACCAGGCGCAGTACACGGTCGCCTACACCGACCCGGCAGCCACCACGGCGTTCCTCAACCAGTACAACGTGCCCTACGACGCCGAGAGCCCCAAGTCGCCGTGGTGGACGAGCGCCATCACCTTCATCCTGCCGATCATCCTCATTCTCGGCTTCTGGTTCTTCATCATGAACCAGATGCAGGGCGGCGGCTCCAAGGTGATGAGCTTCGGCAAGAGCAAGGCCAAGCGCGTCAGCGTCGACTCGCCCAAGGTCACCTTCAAGGACGTGGCCGGCGCCGAGGAGGCGGTCGAGGAACTACAGGAGATCAAGGAGTTCCTCGAGAACCCCAAGAAGTTCCAGCAGCTCGGCGCGCGCATCCCCAAGGGCGTGCTCCTCTACGGCCCGCCCGGCACCGGCAAGACGCTGCTCGCGCGCGCCGTCGCCGGCGAGGCGGGCGTCCCGTTCTTCAGCATCAGCGGCTCCGACTTCGTCGAGATGTTCGTCGGCGTGGGGGCCTCGCGCGTGCGCGACCTGTTCGAGCAGGCCAAGCAGAACGCGCCCTGCATCATCTTCGTCGACGAGATCGACGCCGTCGGCCGCCACCGCGGCGCCGGCATGGGCGGCGGCCACGACGAGCGCGAGCAGACGCTCAACCAGCTGCTCGTCGAGATGGACGGCTTCG
>CAZJGT010000035.1:0-17487 GCA_964545565.1 uncultured Thermoleophilia bacterium | reverse complement strand
GGAGGTCGATGATGTAGATGCCGCCGCGCTCGCCGAAGATGAACTGCTTCATCTTCGGGTTCCAGCGCCGGGTCTGGTGGCCGAAGTGGACGCCGCTGGTGAGCAGGTCCTTCATGCTCACCGTGTGCTGAGATGCAGGCACGACTGACTCCTTCTGGAACGGTTGATGGCGGCGCGGTCCCGGCGCGGGAGCGCCGGAGGCGTACGCCGTCTCTCTGTTCCGGCGGACAGGTCAGTGGAATCGGACGCGGCGGGCGCTCGCAGGCGCCTCCCGCCCGACACCGCCACGGACCCGGGGGCCCGCCGGGTAGGCATGGACACTGGCGACCGGGGATGATACCACACGAACGGTGAGGAGCGCCCGCGCGCGGCGCCTCGCGGCCGGGCTTCCGGCGTCAGCCGATGGCGGCCGGCTCGACCTCGTCGCGCAGCCTCCCCTTGAGCCTCAGGATGGCCTTGGTGTGCAACTGCGAGACGCGCGACTCGGTGACGCCGAGCACCTCACCGATCTCACGCAGCGTGAGGTTCTCGTAGTAGTAGAGCGCGATGACGATCTTCTCGCGTTTGGGGAGCGCGTCGATGGCCGCCGCGAGACGGGACTTCATCTCGCTGAGGTCGAGCATCCGCGAGGGATCGCGGCCCTTGGGGTCCTCGATGGTGTCGATGAGCGCCGCCTGGTCCCCGTCGGAGCCGGAGATGGACCAGAGCTCGTCGAGCGCGACGATGTTGGTGTTGGAGATCTGCGTGAGGGACTGCTGGAACTCGGGCACGGAGATATGCAGCTCGTCGGCGATCTCCTCGTCCGTGGGCGCGCGCTGCAGGCGGTTCTCGAGGATCGCGCACACCTTCTCGATCTCGCGGGCCTTGCTGCGGACAGAGCGCGGCACCCAGTCGAGGGACCGGAGCTCATCGATGATCGAGCCCTTGATACGCGAGATCGCGTACGTCTCGAACTTGATCTCCCGGTCGGGATCGAAGCGCTCGAGCGCGCCGATCAGCCCGAGCAGTCCGTAGCTGATGAGGTCGGACTCCTCGATGTGCGACGGTAACCCGTTGCTCATGCGTCCGGCGACGTACTTGACCAGCGGCGAGTACGCCAGGATGAGGCGGTCACGCGCCGCCTTGTCGCCCTGGAACTTGTAGCACGCCCAGAGCTCTCTGACCTTGTCCTCGTCCAGCTTGGTCATCTCACCTCGCCCTCATGCCCGCGGGTGGTGGAGGTCGTACGTACGCCGCAGATGAGCGCCGCTGACGTGCGTGTACACCTGCGTCGTGGAGACGGACGCATGCCCCAAGAGCTCCTGGATGGCACGAAGATCGGCACCCCTCTCCAGCATGTGCGTCGCGTACGCGTGCCGCAGCATGTGCGGCGACGCAGGATCCATACCCGCAAGCCGGCTGTATTTTACTACGAGCCGGCGCACGTCCGACGTGAGAAGGGTTCGGCCGCTCTTGGAGAGCAGCAGAGGCGCTTCGCGACGGCGCTCCGTGACGACGGCGACCCGTCGCTGTGCGTCGAGCTCAACGCGGCCGCGCTCGAGGTAGCGACGCAGCGCGGCCGCCGCCTCGTCGCCCAGCGGCACGATGCGCATCTTGCCGCCTTTGCCGCGCACGACGAGTTGCGCCTGCGCGGCCTGCACGTCCCCCAGGCGTAGCGCCACAAGCTCCATGCTGCGCAGACCGCATCCGTAGAGCAGCTCGACGATGAGCCGGTCGCGCAAGGCGAGCGCGTCGGTCCCGTCCGTCGCGGCCACCAGGGCATCCACCTCGGAGAGGCTGAGCACGCGCGGCAGGCGGCGTCGCCGGCGCGGCCCGGGCAGGCTGCGCGCCGGGTCGGCCGCAAGCACGGCGGCTTCCGTGAGGTGGCGGGTGAAGCCGCGCAGCGTCGAGAGCTTGCGCGCCATCGTGGCCGGGGCGTAGCCGCGTCGTCCGAGCTCGGCCGAGAAGGCGCGCACCTGGCGCCGCCCCAGGTCCGAGACGGTCAGGTCGCGATCGGCCAGCCATTCCAGCAGCTGCTGCAGGTCCGAGGCATAAGAGCGACGCGTGGCGACGCTGGCTCCGCGCACGTCGAGCTCACGCAGAAACGCCCGTCGCCGGCCGGTGGGATCGGCCCGCGTCACGGCGTTGTCGGCGGTCTCTGGTTGTTGGGAACGGCGCTCGCGCGGAACTGTCACCTGGTACCCCCTGGGGCGCCCTAGGTTTCAACGCACGGCGCACTCCTTCCTTCCCTACCCGGCGGCGTCCACCGACGAACGCCGGCGTTGCACGGCGAGAACGCACGGCCGGGGAAGGGCTGAGGACGACCCTCTCAGCCGCGAACCAGGCGGTACCGCCCGCCCTCCACCCGGCGCGCCAGCCCCTCCAGCTCGAGCTCGCTCACAGCGGCCGCGACCTTGGGGGTAGGCAGACGGCAGCGCCGGGCCAGCTCGTCGACGGTGAGCGCCGCGACCTCCAGCGCCTTCAGGACGTCGCGGACGGCGCCCGCACCGTGATCCAGCACGAGCATCGCGCCGACCCCCGACGGCGCCGCGCCCGTCCGGTCACGTACCCCCGGACCCGGGTCGTCGACGGCGATGGCGCGCAGCACGTCGACGGCGCCCTCGCAGATCCTCGCGCCGTCGCGCAACAGCAGATTGGGCGCCGCGCTCAGCCTGCGGCCCGCCTCGCCGGGCACGCACAGCACGTCACGGCCCAGTTCGACCGCGTGCCCCGCGGTGATCCGGGCGCCGCTGCGCTCGGCTCCCTCGACCAGCACGACGGCGCGCCCCAGCGCCGCCATCACCCGATTGCGCGCGGGGAACCGCCAGACGCGCGCAGGGACCCCCCACGTGAACTCGCTGACGACGAGCCCGGCCGCCGTGATCGCAGCATACAGCTCGGCGTTCTGACGCGGATACACCACGTCGGCGCCGCATCCGAGGACGGCCACCGTACACGGACGCAGCGCGACGTCCGCGTCCACGGCCGCCTTCTGGGTGATGCAGTCGATGCCCAGCGCCAGGCCGCTGACGGCCACCACCCCGGCGCGAGCCAGATCGCCGCCCAGCATCCGTGCCATCTCCTCTCCGTACGGCGACGGCGTACGGCTACCGACCACCGCGACGAGTGGAGCCTCGACCAGCGCGGAGACGCGCTCCCGTACCGTCGCGGCGTGGGCGCCGCCACGCACGAACAGGCAGAGGGGCGGATCGGCGAGGTCGCGGAGCTGATCCGGGTACAGGGCGTCGCTCCAGGCGAGCACGCAGTCGCCGGGAGGTCGCCGCACGGCCCTCTCAAGACACGCCTGGGGCCCCTCGCGCAGCACCGCATCGAAGCGCCGCGCGTCGGTCTGCTGCTCCCTCCCCCGCCGCGCTGCCGCATCGGAGGACCCCTTGTCGCCGGAAGCGCGGGGCTCCCGCGCGCTCGTCCGCCGCAGCGCGAACGCCGCGATCTCGGCCGGCGGCCGTCGGATCAACTCGCCCGTGGAACGATACTCGCGCACCAGGCGACCGATCAGGCCCGGCCGCCACGACGCCAGCGTACCCAGCCAGACGCACATCGCGCGCGAGCTCGCCGGGGCATCCGCGGGGCCCCGGAGAACGGCGCCCTGCCGAGTACGCTCAGCCACGGCTCGCCTCCATCTCGCGATAGCCCAGGCTCTCCCTGACGTGGTCGGCGGTGATGGTCTCGGCGCCCTCCAGGTCGGCGATCGTGCGGGCCACCTTGACGACCCTGTCGGCGCCGCGGGCGCTCAGGTACAGACGGTCGTAAGCGCGATCGAGCAGCACCGTCGCCGCCGGCTCGAGACGGCAGAAGCGACGCAGGAGAGGAGCCGTCATGTGCGCGTTGGCGTAGGCGCCCGTGCCCGCGAGGCGCGCTACCTGGAGCCGGCGCGCAGCCACGACGCGCTCGCGCACGGCAGCCGACGGCTCGGAGGCGATGGCCGCGCGCCGGGCACGCGGCGGTACGCGCGGCACCTCGAGCCGCAAGTCGATGCGGTCGAGGAGCGGTCCGCTGAGGCGCGAGCGGTACTGTCGCAGGCGGAACCCCTGGCAGACGCACTCGCGCCGGCCGTCGCCGAGGTAGCCGCAGGGGCACGGGTTCATGGCGGCGACGAGCATGATCCGCGCCGGATAGGTGACCGACGTGAGGCGCCGGCTGATGGTCACTTCACCGTCCTCCAGCGGCTGGCGGAGGCCCTCGAGCGCGGAGAGCCGGTACTCGGGGAACTCGTCAAGGAAGAGCACGCCGAGGTGGGCGAGGCTGACCTCGCCGGGTCGAGGCGTGCCGCCGCCGCCGACGAGGCCCGGCGAGGAGATCGTGTGGTGCGGCGCCCGGAAGGGCCGCCGCACCACCAGCGGCTCCCCGGGCGGCAGCAGACCGGCCACGCTGTGTACACGCGTGATCTCGAGGGCCTCCCCGCGCGTGAGTGGGGGCATGATGCCCGGGAGGCGACGCGCGAGCATGGTCTTGCCGGCGCCCGGCGGCCCGGTCATGAGCACGTTGTGCGCGCCCGCGACGGCGATCTCGAGGGCCCGCTTGACCAGCCCCTGGCCGGCGATGTCGGCCAAGTCGGCGTCGCCACGCGGCGCGGCGGCGAGCAGGCCGTCGAGGTCGACCGGCGGAGCGGCCCAGCGGCCGCCGGCCTCCACCTGGACCACCGCGTCCGCAAGACTGGCGGCAGGGTAGACCTCGAGGCCCGGCACGAGTGCGGCCTCCGCGGCGTTCGCCAGCGGCAGCACGATCCCGCGGACGCCGCGAGCGCGCAGGCTCTGCGCCACGGCGAGCGCGCCGGCGACCGGCCTCAGGGCGCCGTCGAGCCCCAGCTCGCCGATCGCCGCCAGAGGGCTGCGAGCGCCTGATCCGTCGCTCGCCTGACCCGTCGCGAGCAGGAACGCGAGCGCGATGGGAAGATCGAACGACGGCCCCTCCTTGCGCAGGTCGGCCGGCGCCAGGTTGACCGTGATGCGCCGCGACGGGAACTCGAACGACGAGTTGACGATCGCGGCGCGCACCCGCTCCCGGCTCTCCTGGACGGCGGCGTCCGGAAGCCCGACCACGCTGAACGCGGGCGCCGCCGCGACAACATCCGCCTCCACCACCACAGGATGACCTTGGAGGCCGCTCAGGGCCTCAGTGGCGATGCGCGCGAGCATCCCGCCTCCCCCCCGCCCGCCGGCGTCCCGGCCGGCACGTCGACGGCGGCGACGTCATCCGTCGAGGGTGAACGCGGCGGGGAGATGCCGCACGGCCGAGGGCCGGCAGGAGGCGTCGACGGCGACGACGTCGAAGCGCACGTCGCTCACGCCGCGCAGCGCCCACGGGCGCGCCGCCAGCCAGAGCTCGGCGAGCCGAGCGACCTGGCGGCGCTTGCGTACGTCGACCGCATCCTCCGGCGCGCCGAACGACGCCGTGCGCCGGGCCTTGACCTCGACGAACGCGAGGACGCGCCCACGGCGCACGATGAGATCGAGCTCACCGCGCCCGATGCGCACGTTGCGACCCAGGATGGTCCAGCCGTCCCGGGTGAGGTGACGAGCAGCTGCCGACTCCGCGGCGCGACCGAGCTGTTGGCGAGCGTTCACGAGGTCAGCGTAAAGGGTCGCTGGGTCCGTACACATGGTGCCGATGGGCGCGCACGGGTGACGTTCGCGATTGCATACCGGCCGCGGCGGCCGGGAGGTTCAGCAGTCGATCGAGACGGCGAGGCCGAGCTGCTGATAGGCGACGCTGGCGAAGGAGAGGCGATGGAGCGCGCAGACCCCATGCTCGACGATCGCTGCCTGGTGGACGGCGGTCGCGTAGCCGACGTGGCGGTCGAAGCCGTACTGGGGGTACGTGTGGTGCAGCGCCCGCATCACGCGGTCGCGAGAGACCTTGGCGACGATGGAAGCGGCGGCGACGGCCGCGGAGAGACGGTCGCCGCCGACGACCGCCCGGTGCTCGCGCGCGCAGGCCGGGAGGCGGAAGCCATCCACCAGCGTCACATCCGGGGTCGGCTCGACGCGCTCGACCGCGCGAGCCAGGGCGCCCAGATTGCAGCGGTGCAGACCGTCGTGGTCGATCGTGGCCGGCGAGCACGAGACCACCACCACCTGACGCGCTCTGCGCACGATCTCGGCGCAGAGCGCCTCGCGGCGCGCGGCCGTGAGGCGTTTGGAGTCGTCGAGGCGGTCGAGGGCCTCGAGGGACGCCGCGTCGAGCTCCGCGTAGTCGAGGCAGACGGCGGCCGCGACCAGCGGACCCGCCAGGCAGCCGCGGCCGGCCTCGTCGGCGCCGGCCACCACGGCGCCGTCGGCGCCGGCAGCCGCGAGATCGAAGGCGAAGCGTTCGTTCACGGCCGCGGCGGGCGCGTCAGTCCGCGGCGCCGATGCGGGCGGGCGGCCAGTACCGGGCGAACGCGTTACCCACGAGCTGGTCGCGCGACACCGGCCCGAACTCCCGGCTGTCGCCGCTGTCGATGCGGTTGTCGCCCATCATGAAGTAGCTGTCCGGGGGAACCGTGTAGGGCTCCTGCAGCGACCACGGGAGGCCGTTGTCGAACGGCTGCGTGGGCACCGCCTGCCCGCCGACCTTGCGTACGTAGGGCTCCGCCAGAGGCTTGCCGTCGATGAATACGGAGTCACCGCTGAGCGAGATCTCGTCGCCGGGCATGCCGATGATGCGCTTGATCAGCACGGGACCGGCGAACGGCGGATGGAACACGACGATGTCGCCACGCGCGGGTTCGGAGAAGCGCCACGAGACGCGGTCGACGAGCACGCGGTCGCCGATGAGCAGTGTGTTCTCCATGGATTCGGAGGGGATCCTGTACGGCTTGACCAGGAAGGCCTGGATGAGGAGCGCCACCGCGATGGCCACGATGGCCAGCACGGCGTACTCGAGGAGCGTACGGCTCGTCGACGCCTTCTTGTCGCCCTTGCCGGCCTGGTCGTCCGCGGCGCCCTTCGTCCCGTTCATCACCCTCCTGATCCGCCTGCGGGAGTGTATCAGAGCGCCCGCAGGCGCGAGAACGGCCAGTACGTGGCGAGTCCGGCTCCCACGATGGCACGACGCGGCACGGTGCCCCAGTCGCGACTGTCGTCGCTGTCGGTGCGATTGTCGCCCATCACGAAGTAGTTGGCCGCGGGCACCCGGAACGGCTCGGCGAGCGACCAGGGGTCGTGCATCGTGCTTCCCGCGACGGCGCCCTGCGCGACGGTCGGGTCGAGGCGACCGCCGGTGCGGTGGACGTACGGCTCGGGCGCTTTCTTCCCATTGACGTACAGACGGCCGTCCCTCACCTCCAGCACGTCGCCGGGCACACCCACGACCCGCTTGATGAAGATGACGTCCGGATCCTTCGGGTAGCGGAAGACGATCACGTCCCCGCGATGGGGGTCACGAAGGTGGAACACGAGTCGATCGACAAGCACCCGGTCGCCCGGTCGCAACGTGTCGAGCATGGACTCCGACGGGATGCTGTACGGCTTGACCAACCAGGTCTGGACGGCCAGCGCCACGAGCACCGCAACCGCGATGATCGCGACGTACTCAAGGGCGCGCTTCACGGTGGAGACGGCCCCCCGCGGCGACGGGTCAGCGCTGCTTCTCGCGAACCCGGGCCCGCTTGCCGACCTTGTCGCGGAGATAGTACAGCTTGGCGCGCCGCACATCGCCCACGGCCGTGACCTCGATCCGTTCGACCTTGGGCGAGTGCACGGGGAACGTGCGCTCGACGCCCACGCCGAAGGACTGCTTGCGGACGGTGAACGTCTCGCGGACGCCCTGACCCTGGCGCTTGATCACGATGCCCTGGAAGACCTGGATGCGCCGGCGACTGCCCTCGACGACCTTGAAATGGACCTTCACGGTGTCGCCCGCCTTGAACTGCGGGATGTCGTCGCGGAGTTGCTCGCGCTCGATGTTGTCGATGATGCTCACGGACCCTCGTCTTTCGTCAGAAAAGCGGCGGCTAGTCTAGCAGGGCGGGCCGGGCCGTGCAAAACCCCGCATCGGCCCGCGCCGAAGAAGAGCCAGTCTACCGCTTTCGCACCTGCTCCGCTCGCCAGCGCGCGATGGCGGCGTGGTGCCCGCTGCGCAGCACCTCGGGCACCTCCCAGCCGCGAAACGCGGCCGGCCGGGTGTACTGAGGGTACTCGGCGCCACCCTCAAGCTCGGGTGCGTGCGACTCGCTGACCACGCTCTCCGGGTTGCTGACCGCGCCGGGCAGCTTGCGCGACACGGCGTCGAGGACCGCCATCGCGGCGATCTCGCCCCCGGAGAGCACGTAGGGTCCGATCGAGACCCGGTCGGTCACGAGCTCGGCGACGCGCTCGTCGATGCCCTCGTAGCGCCCGCAGAGAAGCACGAGATCGCCGCCGGCGAACTCCGCCGCGAGGGCGTCGTCAAGCTGGCGCCCCTTGGGCGTGAGCTCGACCACCCGTCGCGCCGCCTTGACATCCTCGGCCGCACCGCCGAACACGGCCTCGAGCGCGGCACAGACCACGTCGATGCGCAGCACCATGCCGGCGCCGCCGCCGTAGGGCGTGTCGTCCACCTGCTGGTGGCTGAGCGGCGTGTGTTCGCGGTAGTCGGTGAACACGAACTCGTGGCCGAGGCGCACGGCGGCGCGGACGTGCACCTGGCCGAGGTACCAGTGGAAGGCCTCGGGGAAGAGCGTGAAGACGTCGTAGCGCACCGGTCAGGTCTCCTCGGGGTCGTCGAGGAGACCGTCGACGACGACGAGGACCCCGTCCTCGAGACCGATGAGCTCGTCCACGAGCGGGATCAGCACATCCGTCCCGTCAGGCGCCCGCACCGCCAGGACCTCGTGGGCGGGCGTCTCGAGAACGTCCCGCACCGCGCCGACGAGCCGGCCGGACTCGGTCTCCACCGGCAGCCCGAGGAGGTCGCCGACGCGGTAATGCGGCTGGTCGTCCAGCGCGCCGCCGGAGGCGAGGAGCTCGCGACCCTGCAGGGCGATCGCCTCTTCCCGGGTGGCGGCCAGATCCAGTGTCACGAGAGGACGCCGGTCGGTCCCGCCTGCGCGCCTGACCGCGCAGGGGCGGGGCTCTCCGGCGCCCTCGCCCACGACGAAGAAGCGCGCGCCCAGCTCGAGTCTCTCAAGCCCGCCGGGGGCGAGATTCAAGTAGAGCTCGCCTCTGAGGCCGTGCACCTTGCCGAGCGTCCCACAGGGCCAAAGGGCAGGATCAGTCATCGACGGCTAATCGATGATCTCCACGATGGCGCGCTTGCCGTCACGGACGGCGGAGGCCTTGACGATGGTGCGCAACGCCCTCGCGATGCGCCCCTGCTTGCCGATGACCTTGCCGACGTCGTCTTTCGCGACCGACAGTTCCAACACGACGGTGGTGTCGGTTTCCGTAGCCTCCACATGGACCTCTTCTGGGCTGTCGACGAGCGACTTGGCCAGATACTCGAGCAGGTCCTTCAACATCCCACTACTCCCTCCGTCGTCTCCCAAAGGACATCCTTACTTGCCGATGCCCTTGATGGAGAGCAGCTTCTGGACCGTGCGCGAGGGCTGTGCGCCCTCGCCCAGCCACTTCTCGGCCTTCTCCGCATCGATCTCGATGAGCGACGGCTCCATGCGCGGGTTGTACTGGCCGATGGTCTCGATGGCGCGACCGTCACGCCGCGCGCGGGAATCCACGACGACGATCCGGTAGATCGGGTTCTTCGTGCTCCCTACCCGGGTCAATCTCATTCGCACTGCCAACTGGTGTCACCCCCTCAGGGTAGTAGAACGGCGCGCTGCGACCGTGAGGGTCGCAGCGGTGTGTGGAACCTTACGCGACCCGAGTACGGGTCGCAAGAAGCGTACGCCGGGCGACGCTTCGCCGCATCCGCGTCGGCGACGCGGCGCCGGCTAGTCTACCCGCTCATGCCGGGCAGGCGAAACCCCTTCATCTTGCCGCTCGAGAACATCTTGAGCATCTTCTGCATCTCGCGATACTGCTTGAGCAGGTTGTTGACGTCCTGGACGCTGGCGCCGCTGCCGGCCGCGATGCGGCGCCGGCGGCTTCCGTCGATGACGTCGGGGTGCCGGCGCTCCTGCGCCGTCATGCTGAAGATCATCGCCTCGATGCGGTCGAGCTGCCGGTCGTCGACCTGCACGTTCTTGAGGTCCTTCATGCCCGGCACCCCGGGCAGCATGCCCAGGATGCTGGAGAGCGAGCCCATCTTGCGTACCTGCTTGAGCTGATCGAGGAAATCCTCGAAGGTGAACTCGGCGCGGCGGAGCTTCGCCTCCATCTCCGCCGCCTGCTGCTCGTCCAGCGACTCCTCCGCCCTCTCGATGAGGCTGAGGACGTCGCCCATGCCGAGGATGCGGCTCGCCATGCGGTCGGGGTGGAACACGTCGAAGTCGCCGAGCTTCTCGCCGGTGCTGGCGAACTTGATCGGTTTGCCGGTGACGGCGCGCACGCTGAGGGCGGCGCCGCCGCGGGCGTCGCCGTCGAGCTTGGTCAGCACCACTCCGTCGAGGTCCACATGCCCTTTGAAGGCGTCGGCCGCGTTGACGGCGTCCTGGCCCGTCATCGAATCGACCACGAGCAGCACGTTGTGCGGCTTGACGGCGTCGCGGATGTTGACCAGCTCGGCCATCAGCTCCTCGTCGACGTGCAGGCGGCCGGCGGTGTCGATGATGGCGACGTCGCCGTGCTGGCGCGCGTAGGCGACGCCGTCGCGCGCGATGTCGACCGGGTCGACGTCGGCGCCGGGCGCGTAGATGGGCACGCCCACGCGCCCGGCCAGCGTCTGCAGCTGGTCGATGGCCGCCGGCCGGTAGACGTCGGCGGCGATGAGCACGGGGGACTTGCCGTCCTTCTTGAGGAGCTGGGCCAGCTTGGCGCAGGTAGTCGTCTTGCCCGAGCCCTGCAAGCCGGCCAGAAGGACGATCGTCGGCGGATGCCCGCTGAAGGCCAGCTTGGAGTCGCCGCTGCCCATGAGCGCGACGAGCTCCTCGTTCACGATCTTCACGACCTGCTGCGCCGGCGTGAGGCTCTCCATGACCTCGGAGCCGAGCGCGCGCTCCTTGACGTGGGCGACGAACTCACGCACCACCTTGAAGTTGACGTCGGCCTCGAGCAGCGCGAGGCGGATCTCGCGCATCGCCGCGTCGATGTCCTCGGCGGTGAGCTTGCCGTGACCCTTGAGGCCCTGCATGACGCCCTGAAGGCGGTCGGTGAGTGCGTCGAACATGGGAGGTCCTTGAGGTCGGTCGCGGAGCGTCAATGGTAGCACGGGGGGGCGCGGTGACGCCGCCTCGGCGAGCGGGCGAGCCGGGCGGTCGCTCCAGGATCAGCGCGACGGGAAACGGACTTGAGACTTCGCGTCACTGGTAGTACTCTTACCAGTAAGACTACCACATGAGGGAGGCCGCGATGCGCATCACCAGCAAAGGGCAGGTCACGATCCCCCAGGATATCCGCGAGCGCTACGGGCTGTTGCCGCACACCGAAGTCGAGTTCGTGGCTGCGGGAGAGTCCGTGGTCCTGCGCAAGGCCGACGGCGAGAACCACCGTATGCGCGCCTGGCTCGATCAGGCACACGGCTCAGCAGACATCAAGATGAGCACCGACGAGATCATGGCCCTCACGCGCGGCGAAGACTGAGCGGTGCGCGTACTCGTCGACAGCAATGTGTTGCTCGACGTGTTCGAGCTAGACGCCGCGTGGTACGAGTGGTCCGCGGAGCACATCGTGCACTGTGCGACGCACGCCCGTCTCGTGATCAACCACGTCGTGTTCGCGGAGGTCTCCGTCGGCTTCTCGAGCATCGAGACGCTGGACGGCAAGTTGCCGCTCAGTCTCTACGAGCGCGCCCCACTGCCGTGGGAGGCTGCCTTCCTCGCGGGCAAAGCCTTCATGGACTACCGACGCGCCGGTGGGGCGCGGCGCTCCCCGCTTCCCGACTTCTTCATCGGCGCCCACGCGGCGGTCACCGGCATGTCGCTGCTCACCCGCGATGCCGCACGCTACCGCACCTACTTCCCCACCGTCGAGCTGATCGCGCCGGACACCTGACCCCCGAGCGGCAGCGTCAGACGGAGCTCTCCGGGACGTCGCCGGCGGCCTCGTAGCCCTCCGCCGAGCCGAAGATCGCGCGCGCGAAGATGTCGGGCTCGAACGGCCGCAGGTCCTCGAGTTGCTCCCCCACGCCGATGAGCTTGATCGGGATGCCGAGCGTCTCGTGGATGGCGACGACGATGCCGCCCTTGGCGGTGCCGTCGAGCTTGGTGAGCACCACGCCGCTGATGTCCACGGCCTGCTTGAACTCCTGCGCCTGGCGCAGGCCGTTCTGGCCGGTGGTGGCGTCGATCACCAGGAGGGTCTCGTGCGGGGCGCCGGGCAGTTGCTTCTCGATCACCCGGCGCACCTTCTCGAGCTCCCGCATCAGGTTGACCTGCGTGTGCAGACGGCCGGCGGTGTCGATGAGGACGACGTCGGACCGGCGCGACCGCGCCGCAGCGACGCCGTCGTACACCACCGCGGCCGGGTCGCCGCCCTCGGCCTGCTTCACGATCTCGCAGCCGACGCGGCGCGCCCACTCGCTGAGCTGCTCCACGGCGGCGGCGCGGAACGTGTCGCCGGCCACCATGAGCGGCGTCTTCCCCATCTCCTTGAGCCGCCAGGCGATCTTGCCGATGGTCGTCGTCTTGCCGGTGCCGTTGACCCCGACCATGAGGACGACCGTCGGCTGGTGCGAGACGTCGATGCGCTGAAGCTCGGGGTCGTCGGGACGCAGGATCTCGGCGACCACGTCGGCCAGTTCGTCCTGGAAGGGCTCGCGCGACTCGATCTTCTTGGCCGTGCACCGTCGCTCGAGCTCGTCGACGACCTTGATGGTGCCGTCCACGCCCACGTCGGCGGCGATCAGCATCTCCTCGGTCTGCTCGTAGAGGCGCCGGTCCACGCCCACATACACGGCGCTCTTCAGCCCGTCGACCACGGCGCCACGCGCCTTGCCGAGGTTGCGGCGCAGGCGCCCGAAGAGGCCCCTGCGCTCCACCGCTTCTTCCTCCAGCACCGCCGCCGGCACGTCCGCCTCGGCGACGCCCTTGAACACCTCGTGCCACTCCACTCCGCGTCAGTCTCCCGTCCGCAGCCGCCGCTCGGCGACCGTCCGTTGCACACCGGCTACGCGCCCCGGCCCCGTTCCGCCTCGGCGCGCTCTTCGCGCTCGATCTCCTCTTCGGCCATGCGCGCGCTGACGACCTGCGATGCCCCGTCCTGGCCCATGGTGACCCCGTAGAGCACATCGGCGGCCTCCATGGTCCGCTTCTGGTGCGTGATGATCACGAACTGGGTGCGCTCGCGGTAGTCGCGCAGCAGCTGCACCAGGCGGCCGATGTTCACGTCGTCGAGGGCCGCCTCGATCTCGTCGAGGACATAGAACGGGCACGGCCGCGAGAGTACGAGCGCCATGAGAAAGGCGATCGCCACCAGCGCACGCTCGCCGCCCGAGAGCAGCTGCAGACGCTTGCCGAGCTTCTTGGCCGGCTTGACCTCGACGGCGACCCCGCCCTGCGGGTGGTCCTCGTCCGGCTCCACCAGTCTGAGCAGTCCGCGACCACCGGGGAACAGCACGGTCACCATATGGCTGAACTGCTCCCGCACGGCTTGGAACGTGGCGGCGAACTCGGCGTCCACCTGCGCCGTGAGCTCCTTGATGAGCGCTTCGAGGTCGTCCATGGACTTCTCGAGGTCGCGCCGCTGCTCGCGCAGAAAGGCGGCGCGCTCGGAAAGCTCCGCGCACTCCGCCTCGGCGAGCGGGTTGACCGGCCCGATGCGCTCGCGGCGCCGCGTGAGCCGCTCCACGCGGTCCCTCAGCTCGGCCTCTTCGGCCTCGTCGCCCGGCGGCGCGAACCCGGCCTGGTCGAGCCGCTCGCTCACCTCGTCAAGACCCGTGGCGAGCTCGGTACGCCGGTCGTCCAGGCGGGCGAGCGCGACCTGCACGCCGGTGCGCCGCTCGGCGGCCCTCTCAAGCTCGCGCCGGAGCTGCGCTTCCTCGTCCGCCAGGCGGCGCAGACCACCGCGCTCCAGTGCCGCACCCTCGTCGTCGCCCGTGTCGAGCTGGGCGATGAGGCGCGTGGAATGGGCGCGCAGCGCGCCGGTCCGCGCCTGCAGGCCAGAGCAAGCGTCGCGGACCCCGGGGAGCTCCGCCAGCCGGCGCTCGAGCTCGTCCAGACGCTCTCGGTCGGCCGTCGCGCGGCGCCGGGCGGCATCGCGTCGTGCGGCCGCACGCTCGGCCGCGGCGCGGCGTTCCTCGAGCTCGACCCGGCGCCGGGTCACGAGCGCGAGTGAACGCGAGTGAGCCGCCTCTTCCTCGCGCAGCGAGGCCTCGGCGGCGGCGAGCACAGGTCGCAGTCTCTCCGCGGCCTCCAGCGCATCGGCAGCCGCGGCGTCGGCGGCGCTCTTGCCCGCCGCCGCCTCGGCCAGCTCGGCGGCCAGACCCTCGACGGCCCGCTGGTCGCGCTGGACGTGCTCCTCGAGGTCGCGTCGTCGCGCCCGCAGCTGGGCGAGACGGCGTTCAGCGGTCTCGGCGACGATCCGCGCCTCGCGCTCGGCCGCGCTCGCCGCGACGCCGGCCTCGCGCGCCGCCGCACGACGTCCGGCGGCGAGGGTGGCGGCGGCCTCCTCGCGGACCTCCCGCGCCGCGACCGCGTCGAGCTTGTCCGCCAGCCGCTCGAGCGCCGCGCGCCGCTCCAGCAGCAGGGCCGCGGGCACGCCGCCGGCGAGGCCGATCTGCCCGTCGCTCGGCCGGTAGAACTCGCCCTCGCGGGTGACGGCGAGCCCGGTGAACTCGGCGGGCACGGCGCGCAGGTCGTCGACGATCACGACGTCGGCCAGCGCCCCCGCCAACTCCTCACGCTCCCCGAAGCTCACCTTGTCGGCCAGGGGCGCGGCGCCGGGAAACGCCGTGGAGGGCCGCCGCCGCGCCGGCACGACGAGGCGCACGAGTCCGATCCCGGCGCGCCTCAACGCCTCCAGCAACGACCAGTGGTCGATCTCCTCGGGTACGGCGAGCGCCCCTGAGAGCTGCGCCAGAGCCGCGGCGAGGGCACGCTCGTAGCCGGGCTCGCAGGACGCGTTGGCGGCGAGGGAGACGGTGCCGGGGAACTCCCCGGCGACCTCGAGGGCCTCGCCGCCTACGTCCTCGAGGTCGCTGAGCGCGGCGCGCAGATGATCGGCTTCGGCCTCGAGGCCGCGACGCTCGACGAGCGTCGCGCGATGCGCGTCCTCGGCCGCCGTGTTCCGGCGCTCCGCCTCGACCAGCGCCGCGGCCGCGGCCACAGCGGCGGCCTCCGTGGCGCGCAGGACGTCGCGAGACGCGGCCTCGGCGGCGACCGCCTCGCGCTCCTCCGCGGCCTTCTCCGCCAGCTCGGCGGCCAGGGCCTCGTGCTGCGCGACGAGTCGCTCCTGTTCGCCGCCGAGTGCATCGCCACGGCGCTCCAGGCGGGCCGCCGTCGCCTGCGCGCTCTCGCGCTCCACGGCGAGCCTGTCGAGCGCGCCCCGCCGCTCCAGCAGCGTCTCCCTGGCCGCGTCCAGCGCGGCTGCGGCGCCGGCATGCCCGCTCTCCGCCGTCTCGAGCTCGGCCACGAGGCGGTCCTCTTCCTGCGGCCACGCGTCGTCGTCATGTTCTTCCGGACGGCCCACGAGCTCCGCGACGAGACGCTCGCGCTCCGCGGCGGCCGCCCGCTCCACCTCATCGAGCAGGTTCTGGCGCTGCTCGGCCAGGCGCCGGACGCTCTCGAGCCGGCCGTCCAGCACACGTGCACGCAGCAGGCGCCTCGCGCCCCGCTCGCGCTCGGCCAGCTGCTTGGCGAAGGCCTCTTCCTCGCGCGCCCTCGCGGCGGCGACGCGCCCGAGTCCGTCTTCCGCGCGGGCGCGGTCCGCCTCGATCCCGGCGAGCTCCCCCCGGCGCTCTTCGAGGTCTCCGTCGAGGACGACGAGCTCGCCGGTCAGGAGCCGGCCCCTCGTCTCGGCGATCTCGACCTCCACGGCGCGCAGCTGCTCCGCCGCTGTGGCCTGCCGGCGAAGCGGCGTGAGCTGCGCGCCCACCTCACGCTCAAGCAGCGTGGCGCGCTCCAGGTTGCGGCGCACCTCGCGCAGTCTGATCTCGGCGCGCTCGCGGCGACGCTTGAAGGCGCCGAGCCCGGCGGCCTCCTCGATCTGGCTGCGCCGGTCCTCCGGCTTGCCGGCGAGGAACGACTCGACCTTGCCCTGGCCGATGATCGAGTGCAGCTCCTTGCCGAGACCCACGCGCGCCAGGAGCTCGACGACGTCGGTGAGACGACACGTCGACTGGTTGATGGAATAGTGCGACGAGCCGTCACGCGTGACGCGGCGCATGACGCTCACCTCGGGCGTGGGCAGCGGCAGGGCTCCGTCGGCGTTGTCGAACGTGAGCTCCACCTCGGCGGCGCCGCTGGCGCGGCGTCCGTCGCTGCCGGCGAAGATCACGTCCTGCATGGACGAGCCGCGTACCGTGCTCGGGCTCTGTTCGCCGAGCGCCCAGATCACGGCGTCGGCGAGATTGCTCTTGCCGCTGCCGTTCGGGCCGATGATCACACCGACGCCGGGCTCGAAGAGGAGCTCCGTCTGTCTTGGGAACGATTTGAAGCCCTTGAGGCGCAGCGCCTTGAGGTACACCTCAGCCGACCTCGGTGGCGTCGTCCTGACGGGGGTCCGACGGAGCATCGGCGCCGGCCTCCGCAGGCGGGCGCCGTGAACGGCTGCCCCGGAGCCGCGCCCTGCGGGCGGTCCGCCGGGCCCGCGACTGCAACTCGTGCAGCGCCTCGCTGGCCGCCTCCTGCTCGGCGCGCTTCTTGCTGGTGCCGAACCCCCGTCCCAGCGCGGCGCCGTCGACCACGGCCTCGATCTCGAACTCACGGCTGTGCGGCGGCCCGCTGAAGCCGAGTACCTTGTAGACGACCGACTGGCCGCCGCGCGCCAGGTACTCCTGCAGTTCGGTCTTGTGGTCGATGTAGCTGCTCTCCGCGAAGACGATGTGCTCGTCGAACACCTCGACGACGGCCGGCCGGACCGCCTCGTAGCCGAACGTGAGGTAGACGGCGCCGATGAGCGACTCGGTGAGGTCGGCGAGCACGTTCTGGTTGCTCTGCAGCGAGGTGGCGTCGCCGCCCTCGCCGGAACCGCCGTACTCGCGCAGCATCCTGCCGAGACCGAGCTTGGTGGCGACGCGCGCGCAGGTGGCGCGGCTGACGATGTACGCCCTCAGCCGCGCCAGATGCCCCTCGGTGAAGTCGGGAAAGCGGCGATACAGCTCGGTGGTGATGCACAGGCTGAGCACGCTGTCGCCGAGGAATTCGAGCCGCTCGTAGGAGTGGGCGCGGTCCGGCGCCCAGGAGGTGTGCGTGAACACCTGGCGCATGGTCGCCCGGTCCAGCTGCTGTGCGAGCGTGAGCAGTCGATGGGTCACAGTGGGTGCTCCACGACGACGAGGGGACGCCTCCTGCGCGCAGGAGACACCCCCTCGTCG
>CAZJGT010000034.1:4203-17546 GCA_964545565.1 uncultured Thermoleophilia bacterium | reverse complement strand
CCTTCTCGGCGACGAAGAGGTCGCCGTTCTTGATCTCCTGGATGACGCCGACGACCACGTCGCCCATCGTCGGCGCCGGCAGGGGCGGCACCGCCGCGACGCTGATGCACGCCGTCTCGAAGCCGGCGGCGGCCGGTCGGGTCCCGTCGATCGGATCGACGATGAGGACGAGCTCCGGATCGGTCGGGCCCTGCAGGCCGCCGTCCTCGGAGTAGAACGCCCAGGTCGGCAGGTGCTTGCTCATGTGCTCGACGAGGCACGACTCGGCGGCCGCGTCGATGCTGAAGGTGACATCGCCGCCGACCGCCACGCCGGCATGGCGGCGCGCGGCGTGCATCCCCAGTGAGGGAAGCACCACGTCGCGCAGGCGCGAGCACAGGGAGATCAGCTTGTCGGCGGCGTCGGTCACGGGGCCACATTCTACCCTGCTATACTTCGGTTGCCGACCGGTCGCCGCTGTTCCGTGCGAGCCGATGAGCCGTCATCATGACCCCTTTGCCCTCCACCCGATGACCGCGACGCCCGCACCCGCCGGGAGCGTCGCCTACCGCGCCGGTGACTCCATCTATCTCAATCTCACCAACCGCTGCTCGAGCTCGTGCACGTTCTGCATCCGCGACTGGAGCGACGGCGTGTACGGGGCGCACCTCGTGCTTGATCACGAGCCCGAGGTCGACGAGGTCCTTCAGGCGATCGAGATAGCCTTCGCCGACGGACCGGCCGACGAGGTCGTCTTCTGCGGCTTCGGGGAGCCGACCATGCGCCTGGACGCAGTGCTTGCGATCACCGAGTGGCTGCGGCTGCGACGTATCCGCAGCCGCCTCGACACCAACGGCCACGGAGACCTGCTGAACCCCGATGTGGACGTGCCGGCGGCCCTGGCGTCGGCCGGCACGGCCGCCGTCACCGTCAGCCTCAACGCGGCGACGCCCGAGGAGTACGATCGCGTCTGCAGGCCAGTCTTCTCCAAGTCCTACAGGGCCGTGCTGCGTTTCGCCGAACAGTGTCTGGCACACGGAATAGAGACCACGCTGACGGCCGTCGACCACCCGGGCGCCGATCTGCCCGCGGTCGCCGACATCGCCGCCGCCATGGGTGCGGGTTTCAGAGCTCGCGCCTACGCGGCCCCGCGTGGACGCCAGGCTGCCGACAAGGGAGGCCGCTGATGACCGAGTCCGGGGCGCGGATCCTCCTCGTCGACGACGAGGAGGCGATCCTCAAGCTGCTGCGGTTTCCGCTGGAGAAGGAGGGCTACCAGGTCGTGACCGCGCGCGACGGCCAGGAGGCGCTGGAGACGCTCGCGCACGAGGACTTCGACCTCATCATCCTCGACCTCATGCTTCCGCACGTGGATGGTATGGAGGTCTGCCGTCGCGTCCGCGCGCAGAGCATCGTCCCGATCATCATGCTCACCGCCAAGAGCGACGAGTTCGACAAGGTCCTGGGCCTGGAGATCGGGGCCGACGACTACATCACGAAGGACAAGTTCAGCCTGCGCGAGTTCCGCAGCCGTGTACGCGCGCAACTTCGCCGCGCCGAGATGAGCCGCAGCGCAGAAGCGACGAAGAGAGAAGTGATCAAGCTTGACGACCTCGAGGTCGACGTCCTCAAGCGCAACGTCGTCGTGCGCGGCGCCAAGATCGAACTCACGTACATCGAGTTCGAGATCCTCAAGACACTGATCTCGCATCCCGGACGGGTGTATAGCCGGCAACTGCTGCTGCAACTGGTGTGGGGCGACAGCGACTACCGCGACTCGCGCACCGTGGACGTCCACATCCGCCACCTGCGCGAGAAGCTCGAGACCGACCCCAAGGACCCCGAGTTCATCTTCACGGTCCGCAACATCGGCTACAAGTTCCGCGAGTTCTGAGAGGACGCGGCGCGGCGGCGCTCCCACTCCGGCGATGTTCCGATCGGTGAAGAACTGGCTCACGCTCCTCGTCGTCGCACTCGTGGCGCTGGCGATGATGGTCGCGTGGATCTACGTCGTCCCGCCGTTGCGCGGCAGCCTGGTGGATCAGAAGCTTGCCGACCAGCGCCTGAACGCCCGCCTCATCAGTGAGACCGTCAGCCAGTGGATCAGATACGACTCGGCCTCCGGCGAGCTCAGCGTGAGCGATGAGGAAGCGCTGGGTCTGACGGTAAGCAGGATCGCGGCCCGCCTCGGGGGACGGGTCATCGTGTACACCCGCGACCTCGTGCCGCGCAAGGACTCGGGCAGCCAGGACCCGCTGGAGGTGCCCGCCTACCCGATGCTCGGGAGGGCCGTCGCCCGGGGCGAAGTCTCGCAGGGCACGGTGACGACGGCGAGCGGCCGGGTGGCCGCAACGGCGGTCCCGCTGTTCTCCAAGAACACCGGGAAGACCGTGCTCGCCGTCGTCCTCGTCATCTCCTCACTGGAAGACGTGGACAACGCGGTGGACGCCGTGCAGCGCCAGTTCCTGTTCGCCACGGTCCTGGCGCTCGGCCTCAGCCTGCTGCTCGGCTATATGGCCTCGTACTTCATCGCCCGCCGCCTGAAGCGCATCGAGCGCAGCGCCGAGCTCATCGCCGGCGGCGACCTCTCCGCCAAGGTACCCGAGACCATCGAGGACGAGATCGGCCAGTTGGCCGACACGTTCAACGTCATGGCCGACAGATTGCGCAGCGCGTTCACTCAGGTCGAGTACGAGCGCGACCGCGTCGAGATACTGCTGAACGACCTGAGCGAAGGCGTCATCGGCCTGTCGGCAGAAGGCGCCGTCACCATCGCCAATCCGGCCGCAGCCATCCTGCTCGGCGCGCCCGTGACCGTCGGGGCCACGATCGGCGAAGCGTTGCCGGCGGACGTCGTGAATCTCTGGCATGCTTCACAGAAAGACGCCGACGTCGACGTCGACACGGTCGTGTTCGCCCACGACGACGTCACCCTCGAGGCGACCACGTACCCGGTCGCCGGCGGCGCCGATTTCACCTCCATCGTCGTCCTCCATGATGTGACCGCGCGGGCGCGGCTCGAGCGCGCGCGCAAGGATCTCATCGCCAACGCGTCCCATGAGTTCAAGACCCCGTTGTTCTCGCTCGCCGGCTCGCTGGAGCTTATCGACGAGGGCGGGCTCAGCGCCCAGGAGCAGAGCGAGTTCCTGCAGATCATGCGCCAGCAGGTGGACCGCCTGCGCACCATGGCGGTGAGCATGCTCGACCTGTCGCGCGTCGAAGCCGGCTCCTTCGAGCTGAACCTCGAGCACGTCGACCTCCACACTGCCGGACGGTCGGTACTGGACGAGTTCCAGGCGCAGGCGCAGACCAAGGGTCTGAGCCTCTCGATCGACGGCGGCGAGGGGCAGACGGCGTGGTGCGACGAGCAGCGCCTCGTCCAGGTGCTGCGGGCATTGATCGACAACGCCGTCAAGTACTCGCCGCCGGGCAGCTTCGTGCGGCTTTCGATAGCGCTTGAGGAGACGGAGGCCGTCGTGGTCGTCGCCGACGACGGCCCGGGTATCTCGAGCAAGGAGTTGCCGCACGTGTTCGAACGCTTCCATCGCGGCCGCGAGGACCGAGGCACCACGACCGGCGCAGGCCTGGGCCTCTCCATCGCCCGCGAGCTCACGGAGATGATGGGCGGAAGCATCACGGCCGAGTCGCCGTCCAACGAGGGTGCGCGCTTCAGCGTGCGCCTGCCGCGCGCTCCGGGCGACCGGCGGCGGCGCCAGGGCTCGTGACCGGAGAGAACGCGTTCACGAGTCTTAACCTACGCTCCGTGGTTGCATAATCCGCCGTAGAGGACAGGTAATACGCAACGGGCATGCTCGTAGCCGACTGTACGCCAGGGCCCAGCGACTCCGGCCCTGCCGCCGACCTCAAGAACGGAAGGGACGAAAGGCATGAAGTTCAAAGGATTCCTGGCGGGTCTCGCCGGCGGCGCGATCGCCGCAGCCGCCGTCGTACTCCTGCTTGTGTTCGTCTTCGACCTCGGCGAGGTCAACAAGACGGTCGTTCAGGCAACGCCGGAAACGCCGACCGTGTACAGTGCACCGGCCACTTCAGGCGGGCTCTCCCCCGACCAGATCTACAAAGATCTGTCCGGCGGGGTCGTCATGGTGCTCTCCGACTTCGGGGGCGCGGGGATGGACCAGTTCGGCCAGACCCAGAGCGCCCAGGCCCTCGGCACCGGCTTCGTGGTCGACGACGAAGGCTACATCCTCACCAACGCGCACGTTGTGGACGAGAGTGGTCAGCGCGCCAGCAACGTGACCGTCGTGTTCAACAAGGGCGGCTCGGAGACACAGCGAGTCCAAGGGGAGCTGGTCGGCGTCGACATCGGCAGCGACGTCGCCGTGATCAAGGTCGACCCCGGCAAGGTCCGCATCAAGCCGCTACCTCTCGGCGACTCCGACCAGGTCGTCGTCGGTGAGCCCGTGGTCGCCATCGGAAACCCGCTCGGGTACAACTTCTCCATCACCGCCGGGATCGTTTCCGCGACCGGCCGCAGCCTGCAGGCCCCGAACGGCCAGACCATCCCAAACGGTATCCAGACCGACGCCGCCATCAATCAGGGCAACTCCGGTGGACCGCTGATCGACGACTCGGGCAAGGTCATCGGCATCAACGAGCAGATCGCGTCACGAGGCGGCGGCAACGACGGCCTGGGATTCGCCGTGCCGATCAACACCGCTATCCGCTCCCTCGAGCAACTCAAGACCAGCGGCAAGGTGCAGTACGCGTGGATGGGCGTCGGCCTGCAGACGCTCACCGCCGACATCGCCGGCATGTTCAACATGAACACGCAAGGAGGCGCCCTCGTCCAGGAGGTCTCCCCCGGCAGCCCCGCCGCGAAGGCCGGCCTCAAAGGTGGCGATCAAACGGTCACCGTCCAGGGAGAGCAGTTCATCCTGGGCGGTGACGTCATCGTCAAGGTCGACGACACCGAGATCGCGACAGCGGACGACCTGATCGCCTACCTCGGCACCAAGAAGCCGGGCGACAAGATCACCGTCACCGTGGAGCGTGACGGCAAGACTCAGGACGTCTCCGTCACGCTCGCGGAGCGCCCGGACAACCTCTGAGGAAGACGGTCCGGCGGGCGCGACCGCGCCCGCCGGATCGACCACCGTCGCGACTATTCTAGGTAGACTCACCACTTTTTTTGACATGCCGGCCCGCGTGGGTGTATACCGGTTGTCCGGCACCAGCGACGGGCCACGGGAGGGTCGTTTGCTCAAGCAGCCGATCGATGAGCGCTTGCAGGCGTTCCTGCCCGTCGTCCACGGTCTGGCGGAGATGCTGGGCCCGGACTGCGAGGTCGTGCTGCACGACCTCCGCCGGCTCCCTCACTCCATCGTCGCAATAGAGAACGGCGCCGTGAGCGATCGTACCGTGGGAGACGTGCCCACCGACCGCATGCTGCGCAACCTACGCAGGACCGACGAGCCCCAGGACGTGCGCCTCTACATCTCGTCGAACGACGGCAAGATCCTCAAGTCGCTCGCCGTCACCCTGCGGGACGAACACGGCGAGCCGTACGGCCTCCTGGGCCTCAACTACGACATCTCCGAAGTCGTGCAGGCCCAGCGCGTCCTGGCCAACCTCACGGCGGTGGGCCACTTCGGCGGCGGGACCGCGCCCGAGACGGGCGAGATCTTCGCCGGCGACATCCGCGAAGTGGTCGCCGGCATGGTGGCGACCGCCGTTGGAGAGATGGGCAAGACCCCGGCGGCGATGACGCGCGAGGAGAAGATGGAGGTCGTGAAGCGCCTCGAAGAGCGTGGCGCCTTCCTCGTGAAGCGCTCGGCGGAGCAGGTCGCCGGGGCTCTCGACCTCTCTCGGTACACGATCTTCGCTTACCTGAAGGAGATCCGGCACGGGGTGAGCGGCGACGGGCAACGCGGCTCCGCCTCGGCGTCCGGACGGCCCGTGGGAGGCAAGAGGTGATCGACGGCGCCGACGTAGTGACGGCACGCCCCAACGCGGCCGCCGTCGACGCCCTGTACGACATCATCACCAGCTCCGGCAGCCGATCGCTCGCCGTGGTCGGACTCGCCAAGAACGCGGGCAAGACGACGGTCGTCAATGCCCTCCTGGCTAATTGCGGACGGCACTTCGGGCTCACATCGCTCGGGCTCGACGGCGAGCGTACCGATCACCTGACCGGCCTTGCCAAGCCGAGCATCGCTCCGCCCGCCGGCACGCTCGTCGCCACCACGCAGGGTTCTCTTCAACGCTCGGGCTACGCGATGGAGGCGCTCGAGGAGCTGCCGTTCCACACCCCGCTGGGGCGCGTCGTCGTCGGTCGCGCAACCGGCGAGGGCGCCGTCGAGGTCAGTGGGCCCACGACGCTCGCCGAACTCCGAGTGACCGTCGAGCGCCTCCAGGCGCTGGGCGCCGACCAGGTCATCGTCGACGGCGCCATCAATCGCATCGGCAGCGCCTCGCCGAGCGTCAGCGACGGAGTCGTCGTCGCTACCGGCGGTATGGTCGGAGACACCCTCGACGACGTCCTCGAGACCACCACAGGCGCACTCGACCTCCTGCAGATCCCCGGGGTCGAGCGCGAGACGCGGGCCCTGGTGGAGGCGCACGCGGCGGCGGGCAAGCGTGCCGTCGCTTTCACGCCCAGTGGGGTAGCTCACCCGCTCGAGCTCGCGACCGTGGTGGGCGAGGGCGTCACCGTCGCGCGCGAGATCGAACGCCTGGGCGCCGACATGCTGCTCGTCGGGGGCGCCCTCACGAAGGACTTCGTCGAGGACTTCACGCGAGTGCTGCCGCCGCGCACGAAGCTCCGCCTCATCGTGCGCGACGCCACCGTCCTCGTCGTGCCGCCCACCCAGATCAGACGTTTCGCACGCCGTGGGATTCGTCTCGAGGCGCTCACGGGGCTGCGCGTGCTGGCACTCACCGTCAACCCATTCCGTGTGCCGCAGCCGTACCAGCCCAAGGTGTTCTTCTCCGCGGTCGCCGAAGCGGTGGGCGACCGCGTCCCTCTGTTCGACGTCGTCAACGGGTTCGCCCGCCTGCCGGGCGGCGGCGCGGATCCGACGGCCTCCGTCTCCCTCTGACGAAAGTGGGTGGTCCAGTGAACGAAGCCCTGCGCTTGAACGACGACCTGGTCGACCGTTCGCGAGCCGCGGCGAGCGCGATCGCCGACGACATCCAGAAGCACATCGAGGAGCACACGACCGATACCACCGAGCGCGCCACCCTGCGCCTGCTCGGCATCGCCGGCGTCAACGAGATCGACGTGCCGCTGGTCAACGTGGTCGTGGAGCATGCTCGTGGGCTCCTGCCGTCGGGCATCATACGTCCCTTCGTCGACCTCATGAACCAGACGGGCAAGAACGCTCAGGATGTCGCCGCGGGCGTCGCGGCCGGCGACCTCTCGCTGGCCCGGGTTCCCGCCGATCGGCGCGCCGCCGCAGAGGCGCGCGCCGAGGAGCTTGCCAAGGAGGGCGTGGCGCGCATCGACGCCGTCCGCGCGCGCCGCAACGAGCTCGTCGCTCAGACCGGCGAGGCTGTGAAGCCATACGTGTACGTCATCGTCGCCACCGGCAGCATCTACGAGGATGCCGCACAGGCCAAGGCGGCGGCACGCGCCGGGGCCGACGTCGTCGCGGTGATCCGTACCACCGCCCAGAGCCTGCTCGACTATGTGCCGTTCGGCGAGACCACCGAGGGCTTCGGCGGCACCTACGCTACGCAGGAGAACTTCCGCCTCATGCGTGCCGCCCTCGACGAGGTCGGTGAAGAGCTCGGTCGCTACATCCGTCTCTGCAACTACGCGAGCGGCCTGTGCATGCCCGAGATCGCCACCATGGGTGCACTCGAGCGCCTCGACATGATGCTGAACGACTCCATGTACGGCATCATCTTCCGCAACATCAACATGCAGCGCACCTTCGTCGACCAGTATCTCAGCCGCCTGATCAATGCTCGGGCGGGCATCATCATCAACACCGGTGAGGACAACTACCTCACGACGGCCGACGCCTTCGAGAAGGGCTATACGGTCGTCAGCTCGGATTTCATCAACGAGGCCTTCGCCTTGCGCGCCAACCTGGAGCCTTGGCAGATCGGACTCGGCCACGCGTTCGAGATCGACCCGGCCACACCCGACCAGGTCGTCTACCAGATAGCCGACGCTCAGCTGGTACGCCAGCTCTTCCCCGGCTACCCGCTCAAGTACATGCCGCCGACGAAGTACATGCCGGGCGACATCTTCCAGGGGCACATCATCGACGGCATGTTCAACTTCACCGGGATCTTCACCGGCCAGGAGATCATGCTGCTCGGGATGCTCACGGAGGCCCTCCACACGCCTCTCCTGCAGGACCGCTACGTGAGCATCAAGAACGCCAAGTACATCTTTGAGGGTTGCCGCGACCTCGCCGGCGAAGTCAGCTTCAAGCGCGGCGGCATGATCGAGCGACGTGCCAACGACCAACTCCAGAAGGCGGTCGCGCAACTCGAGCACGTGCAGAGCATCGGTCTCTTCAAGGCGCTCGAGAACGGTGAGTTCGCCGACGTCAAGCGCGACCCGAGCGGCGGACGCGGCTTTGAGGGCGTCTTCAAGGTCGCCGCCGACTACTTCAACCCGTTCTTCTCGACGCTGCGTGACGGCCGGATGAACGGAGCTCCTGAGGGTCCGGCCCCGGGTGGCTCGACCTCGCAGAAGGACGGGGGGCGCTGATGTTAGTACGACCGTACGGCGATACTAAGGACGACGGCCTCATCCAGTTCTCCTTCACGCTGCCCATCGCCTACTCGGTGAAGGCGGCGGACGTCGGCAAGCAGTTCCTGGAGAAGCTCGGCTTCCACACCGTCGGCATCGCCGAGTGCAAGGCGATAGACCCTGAGTACACCTTCTTCGTAGCGTATGGGCGCACCGATACGAGCATTGACCCCGACGGGGTGAAGGGTGATTACCTCGAGGTCGACGAGATGGACTACTACGCCATCAATGCCCTCATCAAGGAGAAGCTCGGCCGCAAGCTCAGCGTGGTCGGAGCTGCGATCGAGAGCGATGCACACACCGTCGGCATCGACGCGATCATGAACATGAAGGGCTTCGCGGGGAACTACGGTCTGGAGCGATACCCGGAGATGGACGCGCTCAACATGGGCTCGCAGATCCCCTGCGCTCAGCTACTCAAGACGGCGCTGGAGCGTGACGTCGATGCGATCCTCGTCAGCCAGATCGTGACCCAGAAGAACATCCATGTGCAGCACCTCACGCAGCTCATCGAACTGCTGGAAGCGGAGCGCGTCCGTGAACGGTTCGTCCTCATCGTCGGCGGTCCGCGCATCAATAATGCGTTCGCGAAGGAACTGGGCTACGACGCCGGCTTCGGACCGCGCACGACGCCGCTCGAGGTGGCGTCCTTCCTCGCGCAAGAGGTCGTGCGCAGGCACCAGCGGGCGTGACGCGCTACGATGCAAGGCACCCGATCGCACACTAGTGTCGTGACGCAGAGCATGAGGCATGCGTCGGGGGCTGCAACCATACACGCAAAGGCATCAGGAGGCCAAGGTGTTTGACAACGATGTCGTCATCCTCTCCGCAGTCCGCACAGCTCAAGGTCGCTTCCAGGGCGGCTTCTCCGACACTCCAGCCGTGGAGCTGGGCAGCGTCGCGATGAAGGAGGCGCTCAAGCGAGCCGGCGTCGGCGGCGATCAACTCGACGAGGTCATCTTCGGCAACGTCATCCAGGCGGGCCTGGGCCAGAACACCGCCCGTCAGGCGGAGCTCAAGGCCGGCATCCCGGACAACGTGCCCGCCGTCACCGTCAACCGGGTCTGCGTGTCGAGCGCGGCCGCCATGGCGTGGGCCGCGGCCAACATCAAGGTCGGGGACGGCGACCTCTACCTCGTCGGTGGCACCGAGAACATGACGCGCGCGCCGTGGCTGCTGCAGAACGGCCGCAGCGGCTATCGCATGGGGATGCCGTCAGCCGAGATGTTCGACGCCATGGTCCTGGACGGCCTCTGGTGCGCGATCGGCGGGACGCACATGGGCCTGACCGCCGAGAACCTCAGTGAGCAGTTCGACATCAGCAAGGACCGGCAGAACGAGGTCGCCTTCCAGAGCCAGCTCCGAGCGACGAAGGCGATCGCGGACGGCCGCTTCAAGGACGAGATCGTCCCGGTCGTGATCCCGCAGCGCAAGGGCGATCCCAAGACAGTCGATACCGACGAATGTCCGCGAGAGACCTCGCCGGAGATCCTCTCCGGCCTCAAGCCCGTCTTCAAGAAGGACGGCGTCGTGACCGCCGGCAACGCCTCGGCCATCGCCGACGGCGCCAGCGCGCTCGTCGTGGCCTCGCGCAAGAAGGCCGCAGAGCTCGGCCTCAAGCCGATCGCACAGCTCGTGAGCTACGCGACCGCCGCCGTCGACCCCTCCATCATGGGCCTCGGCGAGACCAAAGCGGCTCAGCTGGCGCTCGAGAAGGCCGGCATGGCGAGCAAGGACATCCAGCTGGCTGAGCTCAACGAGGCCTTCGCCTGCGTCGCCGCACTCGCCATTCGCGAGCTCGGCCTCAGCGACGACATCGTGAATGTGAACGGTGGTGCCGTCGCTCTCGGCCACCCGCTCGGAAGCACCGGCACGCGCTTGATCGTGACGCTCATTCACGAGATGCAGAAGCGCGGCAATGAGATCGGCCTCACCGGCGCCTGCGTGGGCGGCGGCCAGGGCGCCGGCTCGGTCATCAAGCTAGAGGGCTGATAGTCGCCCGCGAAACGACTCCGCATGAAGCACCGGGCGCGGGAACTGGTTCATGTCACCCGCGCCCGACGGCTCTTCGGAGGGAGGGAGAAGGGATGAAGGAAGGCAACAAGTTCGGGGCCCACAGGGTCATCGAGCCGCAGGGCGTCCTGCCGCAGCCGGCGTGGAAGATCGACAACACGATGGAGATCTACGACAACGAGATCCTCATCGATGTCGACACGCTCAACATCGACGCGGCAAGCTTCACGCAGATCGAGAATGCCGAGGACGGTGACGTCCAGAAGATGGCCCGTCACAGCCTCGGCATCATCGCCGAGCGCGGTAAGCACCATAACCCGGACACCGGTTCAGGGGGCATGCTGCTGGGCACGGTCGCGGCGATCGGGCCGAAGCTCGAGGACCGCGACCTCAAGGTCGGCGACCGTATCGCCACCCTCGTCTCACTCTCCCTCACGCCGCTCAAGGTCGACGAGGTCATCTCGATCAACAAGGACACCTGCCAGGTCAAGGTCAAGGCGCAGGCCGTCCTGTTCGAGACCGGCATCTATGCGAAGATACCGTCGGACATGGACGAGCCTCTTGCGCTGGCCATCCTCGACGTCGCCGGCGCCCCCGCGCAGGCCGCCAAGCTCAGCAAGCCCGGCCAGACGGTGTTCATCATCGGAGCCGGCGGCAAGAGCGGCCTGCTCTGCGCCTACGAGGCCAGGAAGCGCGTCAAGCCGACCGGCAAGATCATCTGCCTCGTCCACGGCGACGCCGGCAAGAAGCGTCTCGAGAAGGCCGGGTTCGCCGACGTCATCATCCAGGGCTCGGCGACCGATCAGCTCTTCGTCTACGAAGAGGTGAAGAAGGCCACCAACGGCGAGATGGCCGACTTGACCATCAACTGCGTGGACATCCCCAACACGGAGATGGCCTCGGTCCTGGCGACCAAGGACGACGGGATGGTGTACTTCTTCAGCATGGCGACCAGCTTCACTTCCGCGGCTCTTGGGGCGGAAGGCATCGGCGCCGACACCCTGATGATCATCGGCAACGGCTACACCAAGGACCATGCCGTGATCTCGCTCGAGGTCGTGCGTGAGAGCCCGGTCCTCATGGAGATCTTCAAAGACACCTATGCGACCGGAGCCGGGAATCCTGAGCCGGTGGGGCTCAAGGCCTGACGCAAACCAGGAGACGTCGCCGAGTCGACGGCGGCCACACGGCAGCAACGAGCGCGACGACGAAGGGGCCCCGCTGGGGCCCCTTCGTCGCTCCCGTTTCACGTGAAACGAAGCCGCCGCCCCTTGCGGGCGGCAGTGCGCGGCTCCCGCAACCGTGCCGCTGAGGAGAGACCACACGGCGCGCTCCCTGCTACGATCATCTCGGCCGAGTGGGCCCGCTCAGCTGCGGGTACACACGAGAGGCCGGCATCGACCATGGAGGTCAGCGTGACCCACGAAGATGTCCTGAAGGCGCTCTCCGGCGTCAAGGACCCCGAACTGCAACGTGACATCGTCGACCTGGGCATGGTCAGAGATATCGTGCTCGACGAGAGGAGAATAGGCGCGACCGTCGTCCTCACCACCGCCGGTTGCCCGCTGCGCAACCAGATCCGCACCGATGCCGAGCAGGCTCTGGCGGCCATTGCGGAGGGACGCACCGTCGAGATCAAGCTTGACGCCATGTCGTCCGAGGAGCGGGACGGCCTCGCGGGACGATTGCGGCAGAAGGATCAGCTCGTACAGTCCCTCTTCGGCCCGGGCTCGCACACGCGTACGATCGCCGTCGCAAGCGGCAAGGGAGGCGTCGGCAAGAGCACGGTCACGGTGAACCTGGCGACCGCGCTCGCCGCCCAGGGCAACGCGGTGGCGCTCATCGACGCGGACGTCTACGGCCCCACGGTGCCGCTCATGATGGGTCTCGCTTCCGTCCCTCCGGAGACCCACGACGGCAAGATGGTCCCGCCGGAGGCCCATGGGGTCAAGGTCGTGTCCATGGGCTTCTTCCTTCCCGACAACGAACCGGTGGTCTGGCGCGGGCCCCTGCTGAGCAGGGCCATCGAGCAGTTCCTGGGCGACGTCCTCTGGGGCAGCCCGGACTATCTGCTGATCGATCTGCCGCCCGGCACCGGCGACATCGCCCTCACGGTCGCGCAGATGATCCCGGGGGCGGAGCTCATCATCGTGACAACGCCGCAGGAGGCCGCCGCCCGTACGGCGATCAAGGCCGCGAAGATGGCGCAGATGACCAAGCAGCGCGTCCTCGGGGTTGTGGAGAACATGGCCTATTTCGTCTGTCCGAGTTGCGGCGACCGCCACCACATCTTCGGCCGCGGTGGCGCTTTCGAGATCGCCAAGCTCATGGACACGCGTCTCCTCGGCCGCATCCCGCTCGACGAGGCGACCCGCGAAGGTGGCGACCACGGCGCGCCCGCCGCCCTCGATCCCGCGACGCCGGTCGGCGCGGCGTTCGCCGACATCGCGCGGACCATCGCACAGAAAGGCGCCGACGGCGGCGAGGAGCCCGCTGAGACCTGACCGCATGCACGTGACGCCGTTCGGCCGCGTCGGGGGATGTCTTGCGCCTCGACGCGGCCCGAGGCCGGCGGACGCGTCTTCGTCCCTTCTAGCAGGCAGGCCCTTTAGCCTGCCTGCCT
>CAZJGT010000034.1:0-4103 GCA_964545565.1 uncultured Thermoleophilia bacterium | reverse complement strand
GCCTGCCTGCCTCGCGCCTCTCTGGCCTTTCCGGAGGTCGCAAGCGTCCCCGAGAGCTCAGAAGTACGATCTGAGCGTGCCTCGCCGGCGGATGTCGACGCTGGCGCAGTGGAAGCCGCCGCCGATCGTCTCGAAATCCCAGAATGGACATTCGATGGGCTCGAAGCCCCACTCCTTGAGGCGTCGCGCGAAGCGCTTCTCGCCGGCGGACACGACCACGCGGGTCTCGTCGAGCATGACGACGTTCATCATGATCCAGCGGCTACAGTTGTACATGGAGTGCGACTCCGGCATCTCCGGCTCCGGACACACGAGGATGTCCCAGCCCGCCTTCTCGAACATCTCCGGCACCTTGACCACGCGCTCGGGGTTGATGAGGAGCTTTCCGGGCGCCAGCGGCTGGAAGGTCGCGTCGATGTGCATGGGATGCGTGTCGTGGATCTCGATCTCATGGACCGCGTACGCTTCTCCGAGATGGCGCTGCAGCCAGTCGATGCCGAAGCGGTTGCAGCAACTCGAGCGGGCGATGAAGACGTCGCGGCCGCACTTGATGGCGTCGGCCGCGTCGAACAGCGGCTCGAACTCGGTGGGCAGAAAACGCTGCGGCTCGTCCTCGTCGGGCGCCACGAACCCTGGCGTGTAGCTCGCGTCAGAGAGGCGCGGCGGCGGCGCGGCGACCCAGCGGGCGCCGCCGCGGAAGTACTCCTTGCAGAGTTCGCGGTAGGCGAGCCGCTCGGTCGAGCGACTTCGCCAGCCCATCGGCGCCTCGATGATCTGGTCGCCGATGACGAAGAGGACGTCGCGCGGCATGAGCGCGTAGCAGCTGCTCGCGACCTCCCAGTCCGGCGTGCTCAGCGGCCGATCATAGGCATACGCCTCAGGCTGGCGCACCGTGACGCCCGCCTGCTGCAGCACGTCGATGAAGGCAGCGAGGTCGCGCTCGGCCTTCCTGAGCATCTCCACCGGCCAGGGCGTACCTCCGCTTCGCTTGAAGAAGTCCCACTGCGTCTCCTCGTGAATGACGGCCGGCATGATGACGTCCCACGGCGGCACGAGGGTGGTCTCGTCCACGCGTCCGACGACGATCTCCTCCAAGGGGTCCCACTCGTTATGAGCGTTGACGACGGGAATCGATCCACTCTGCTGGTCCACGCTTCCTCCTCCTGGATGCCATCTTCGCGGCGAGCCGGCGCGCGAAGCGCCGGCCGCAGCGTATCGTGTCAGTCGAGTCGCGCGGCCACCCCGGCGACGAGCTCGGCGGCGACCCGGGCGGCAGTACGGGCCGAGTCGCCGCTCTCCATCACAGGGCCGGTGCAGCAGATGTCGGCCGCCGCCAGTAGAGCCCCCGTGACGACATCCACACCGGCGACGAGCTCGCGCGCCTCCAGCCCGACCGGGTCGCCGAGCCCAGTGACGACGCCGAGGTCGATCGACACGTAGACGGCTTCCGTCCCGGACGCGGCCACCTCGAGCGCTTCCTGCGCGACCGTCTCCACGCCGTCGCGCAGCACGTCGCGCAGCGAGAACGTGACGGCGCCCAGGCGGTCGAGCGTGCGGCGCGCCGGCCCGTCCGGGGGAGCGTCTCGCCCGCCGATCAGCACCAGGTCGGCGGGCGAGACGACGCCGAGTTCCAGCGCCCGCGTCCAGCGTGAGGAGACACAGTAGACGGCCTCGGGAGCGACCTCGTAGTACGGCGTGAAGGCGACGACGCCCAGCCGTCCGCGAAGCTTGCCGTAGAGCACCTGCAGCACCGGGAGGCTCACGAGGGCGTCGCCGCCCACCACCAGCGGCATGGCTCCTGCCGCGACGATGTCGGCGAGGCGATCATGCGCCTGCATGAAGGCCACGGCCATGTCGTCCGCGACCACCTCGACGTCCCCGTAGTCGGCGGCGCGGAACGCGCCGCCGGGCCCTGGGACCCAGTCCGCGTAGGCGAGCGAGGCCGCGCGGACGGCGCCCGCGAAGTCCGCCTCGTCGTTGAGCGGCAGCCCGACCACGGCCAGCGATAGGCCCGAGAGCGCGGCGGGCTCCCGGACCAGGTCCAGCCCGAGCAACCCGGGGGGCTCCTTCCGCTCCATCAGTCCGTCACCAGCGGCGCTTGGCCCGCTGCAGGATCACGTGCTCCTCGATGAGTTCGATGCCGAGGCCGGAGGAGCCGGGCGCGTCGATCCACGAGACGCCGTCCACGACGTCCTGACGCAGTCCGCGTCCGATGTCGTGCGTGAGGCCACCCGGGCGCCAGGGCAGGTCGGCGTCGCAGTGCGCGGCGTTCGCGAGGGCGACGCCGAGATGGAAGTGCGCGGAGAGCGCGACCGAGCTCTCGCCCATGTTGCCCAGCATCACGGTGATCCCCGCGGCTTCTGCGATGGCGTTGACCTTGAGCGCGTTCAGGATGCCGCCGGTCTTCATCAGCTTGACCACGAACATGTCGCAGGCGCCGGCTGTGGCGCAGGCCAGCGCCTCTCGGGGGCCACGCACGCTCTCGTCGAGCGCGATGGGCACGTCCACCCGCTCGCGCACGAAGCGAGCAGCCTCGAGGTCGTCCATGCGCACAGGCTGCTCCGCGAACTCGATGCCGTACCGCTCGAGGAGCTTGATGGCGCGCACGGCCGTCCTCGCGTCCCACCATCCCTGGTTGGCGTCGACCGTGATGCGCGCGTGCGGGCCCGCGGCCTCGCGCACGGCCGCGACGCGCTGCTCGTCGCGCTCAGGCGCGTCGCCGACCTTGACCTTGAAGACGGTGATGCCCAACGCCGCCATGGCGCGGGTCTTGGCGGCCAGCGCCTCCGGCTCGTCCCAACCGAAGGCGATGACCTCCCGGAGAGCGGAGCGAGAACGACCGCCGACGAGATCGTAGAGCGGCCGCCCCAGCGCCTTGCCCTGCAGGTCCCAAAGGGCGATCTCGACGGCCGCGCGAGCCGCCTGATTGCCCACGGTCGAAAGCTCGCGCTCCCAGACCCGGTGGATCGCCTCCAGGGCGAAGGGGTCACGTCCGATCACCGCCGGGCCGAGGTACTCATCGATCACATCCTGCACGCTCCACAACGTCTCGCCGGTGAACTCGTAGGCCGGGCATGCCTCACCGACGCCGGTGATGCCCTCGTCGGTCTCCACGCGCACAAGAGCGCAGGGCCCGTAGGCCATCGCCGACGAGGCGATCACGAAGGGCTCCTCCATGGTCAACGCGAGGGTGTCGACGTGAACGGCCGTGATCTTCATCGGAGCGACTCCGGAGGTCGGGGCTCGGGTCTCCCCAAGTGTACGTCATGGCGCCCCCGCGATTCCTTGTCCGGCCTCCGCTCGGGCCGTATCATCGGACCGCCCGCGAGCCCGCGGGAGGAGCGCGGGACGACGAGAGGAGTGCAGCCATGACGGGTCTCATCCACTTCGAGCGCCACACCGAGACCGCCGGGTTCTTCAGCCCGCTCACGGGGATGGAGTTCGCCGAGGACCGCATCGAGGTGCGCACCGATCCGCTCACCGGTATGACCGCCGTCGCCTCCGCGGGGCTCGAGGCCAAGGAGGAGATGTTCCTCGGCAAGACCGATTGGGCCTACGCCCAGGCCCTCGCGGCCAGCACCCGCGAGGGCTGCTTCTTCTGCCCCGAGAAGGTGCACGAGGCGACGCCGCGGTATCCCGAGGAACTGCTGCCCGGCGGCCGTCTGGAGCACGGCCGCGCGCTCGTGTTTCCCAACCTCTTCCCGTTGGCTCGTGTACACGCGGTGGTGACGTTTCCCGAGAAGCACTTCCTCCGCCCGAGCGAGTTCACGCCGGGACTGCTGGAGGAAGCGCTCGTCGCGGCCTTCGACTTCGCCGGCCGCGCCGCGCGCTTCTACCCCGGCCTGACGCACATCGAGTTGAGCTGCAACCACATGCTCCCGGCCGGAGCCAGTCTCGCGCATCCTCACCTCCAGGTCTTCGGCGGTGAGGTCGTGCCCTGGCAGGTCGAGCTGTACTGGCGGCGGTCCGCCGAATGGAAGGCCGCGCACGGTGCGAGCTATTGGTCGACCCTCGTCGACCAGGAGCGCGTGCGCGGCGAGCGCTACGTGCGCGGCGACGACGGCGTCCACTGGCTCGTGCCGTTCGCACCGGCCGGCGCCCGG
>CAZJGT010000033.1:5466-17870 GCA_964545565.1 uncultured Thermoleophilia bacterium | reverse complement strand
CTACGCCGCCGCGCTTCCGCCCAAGGCCATCTGGGAGGTGCCGGGCGCCCGGCACACGGGAGGCATCGAGGCTCAGCCGGAGGAGTACGAGCGCCGCGTCATCGGCTTCTTCGACCGGACGCTGCTCGGCGAGAAGTAAGACCCGGGCTCACTCCCCCTGGCGCCCGTCGTTCGGCGGCGACGCGTCCGGTGACGTGACTCCGCTTGAGACGGGCAACTGCACCGAGAACTGCGTGCCGCCTCCGGACGCCGCCGCGACGGCCACCGCGCCGCCCATGGCCTGGGTGAGTTCGCGTACGAGCGCCAGGCCGAGCCCGGTGCCGACCGGCCTGTCACCCTTGTGGCGGTCATAGAGGAAGAACCGGTCGAAGGCGTGCTCGATGTCCGCGGCGCTCAGCCCCGGGCCGCTGTCCGCTACCCGCACGGAGCCGGGACCGGTCTCGACGGTGACCACGCTTCCCGGCGGGCTCAGGCGAAGGGCGTTCTCGATGAGGTTCGAGGTGATCTGGAGCACGCGGTCGGGGTCGCCGTAGGCGGGGGATGCGGGTGCGGAGAGGACGACCACCCGCGTGGTCAGCGAGTCCGCGGCCGCGGCGCAGCGTTCGGCGGCATCGAGTGCGACCCGGCGCAGGTCGAGCGCCTGCGGCCGCACGTCGAAGCGTCCGGCTCCCAGGCGCGCCAGGTCGAGGAGGTCGCCGATGAGCCGCTCGAGTCGCCGGCTCTCCGCGAGGATGAAGTCCACGGCCTTCTCCGTGTCGATGACCTCTTCCTTGATCCCCTCCGCGAACCCCTGGACCGCGGCGACCGGCGTGCGCAACTCGTGGCTCACGGACAGCAGAAACGTGCGCTCCGCTTCCTGCGCGCGCCTCAAATCGGCCGACATCGTGTTGAACGAGGCGGTGAGTGAGCGCAACTCGCGGGGTCCCTCCGGGGGGATCGAGGTCGGGGTCTCACCCAGCGCGAGCGCCTGGCTCGCACGTGCGACGCGGTCGACCGGCCGCACGATGGCGCGCGCGAGGATCAGCGAGACGACGATCGCGCAGGTGGCGGCCAGTGCGCCACCGGCGAGCACGCGGCCGATCCAGGGGCTCCAGTCGAGGACCGGCGTCTCGTACGCCCGCTCGAGCAGCACGGCTTCGTCGCCGTGGCGAGCCGCGGCGTAGAGGGTGTCGTTGGGTGTCCGGACCCGCCCCTGGGCGAACCCGACCGCCTTCATCTCGGCGATCGCCGAGTCGGGCAGGCGGCCGTCCAGCGCATTGATCGGCAGGATCGAGAGCCGGCGGCCCACGCTCGCCACGGCGTCCTGCACGGCTGCTCGCTGGCTCGGGCTCTCGTCGGCGACGATCGCACCCAGCGTGCGCACCTGACGGCCCAGAGCGTCCATGTCCGCGGTCTCGACGCTCCGCTGGATGACGAGCAGGCCGAGGAGCAGGAAGGCGGCGAGGGGGATCACCGTGGCGAGAAAGACCGCCAGCCACAGACGTGACCAGAGCCGGTCGAGCACGTGAGCTAGAGCCGCGGCGTCTTGTAGCCGACGCCGTGCACCGTCTCGATGATGTCGGGCCGGTCCAGCTTGCGGCGCAACTGGGCCACGTGCACGTCCACCGTGCGCGTACCGCCGGGGTAGTCCAGGCGCCAGGCACGCTCCAGGAGTTCGTCTCGCGAGTACACGACCCCGGGGTGCGAGAGGAGCTGGACGAGCAGATCGAACTCCTTCTGCGTGAGCTTCACCGGTGACCCCGCGACCACCACCTCGCGGGCGCGAAGGTCGACCTCCACGTCGCCGGCGTGGAGGTGGTTCGCCTCGGCCAGCGCTCCGGCGCGGCGCAGCACCGCCTTGATGCGCGCCATGAGCTCGCGCGGAGAGAAGGGCTTGGCGACGTAGTCGTCGGCGCCGATCTCAAGGCCCGCCACCCGATCGGCTTCGTCGCCGCGGGCCGTGAGCATGATGACCGGTACGTCGCAGAAGCCCTTGAGCGTACGGCAGACGTCGAATCCGTCGGTATCCGGAAGGCCGATGTCCAGCAGCACGAGCGAGAACGGCCGGCGTCGGGCTTCGGCGAGCGCCTCGGTGCCGTTGCGCACCCAGACCACACGGTATTCCTCGTGCAGGAGGTAGTCCTGCACGAGCGTCCCCATGCTGTAGTCGTCCTCGACGAGCAGGATGGTGCCGCGCATGGAGTCATCATACGTCGCAGCTCCGTGGTGGTCACCGACAGTCATGGTCGCTCGCTCCGGCGAGGCGGCGGGTGCATCGCTCCGTCTACTCTTCGACCGCGTGCTGCCGGCGCCGCGACCAGACCAGGAACACGGCGATCGCGACGACCCCGACGACGGCGCCGACGACCAGGGCCGTCGTCAGCGACGATCCGCCGCCGCCGACGCCCACCTCCCGCGGCTCAAGGTTGAGGTACGTGTCGATGTTGCCGGCGGAATAGATCACCGGCCCATTGCCGTCCATGACGCGTGTCCACCCGGTCCACTTGTCGCTCCGGTACGCCTCGAGGTGCTCCGGATACGTGAGCACGACCCACGGCGTCTGGTCGTAGATCAGCTCCTGCATCCTCCAGATCTGCTGCGCGCGGGCCTCCGGGTCGAGCTCTGCCGCCTGCTCCACCGCGAGCCGGTCGTATTCGTCGTTGGACCAGCACGGCTCGTTCCACGCCTCGATCTGGGCGGTCGTGAGCGTGGCCAGCGTCTGGCCGGGGTCGTCGTAGCCGTCCCAGTCCCAGAGATAGAGGTCGAAGTCCGGCGCGTACGTGTCACCGTCGTAGTTCCACAGCCTGTCCTCGAGCGCACCCTCATCGATCACCTGGAAGTCGATGCGCAGCCCGAGTTCCCGCAGCCAGCCGGTGATGAGCTTGCCCTCGCCCTGGCCGTGCACGTCGCCGGCGAGCGCCCTCAGACGCAGCTTGATGTCCTTGCCCTTGTACTCACGCACCCCGTTACCATCGCTGTCGGTGTAGCCGGCGGCATCGAGCATCTCCCCGGCCTTGGCGAGATCGAAGTGGTACAGCCGATCGGCGGGGGGCTCCCAGTGGAAGTCCGGGTCGCTCCAGGTGGCGGGCGGCATGATCGTGGTGCCCGGCTGCGCGTTGCCGTTCCAGGCGATCGCGACGAGGCGCTCCCTATCGACGGCGTGGTTGAGCGCCTGGCGGAAGGCCACGTCGCGCAGTACGGGATGCCCGAGAGATCCCTTGCCGGTATAGCAGTTGATGTCCAGGTAGTCCCAGTTGCGGTAGTTGTAGGACAGCGCCTTGACACCCTCGGTAGTGTCGAGCTGCTTGAACTGCGCCTGCGGCAGACCCCATGCGGCGTCGATGGTGCCCAGCTTGAGATCCTGGGTCATGGTGTCGGTGTTCTGGTACGTGAGAAAGACGATCTCGTCGACCGCCGGCTGCTTGCCCCAGTACGTGGGGTTCTTGACCATGCGCAGGTAGCGGCCCTTCTTGAACTCGACCACCTGGAAGGGCCCGCTGCCGATGATCGGCGGCTTGTTCGCGTAGGACGTCTCGACGAGGGCGGGCTTCACCTTCGACCAGATGTGCTTGGGGAGGATCGGCAGCCAGAGCCGCTCCATGTCGGCCTTGGGCCGCGTGCACACGATCTTGACGGTCGCCGGGTCGACGACCTCGGCATGGTCGATGCCGATCGTCATGATCTGGAACGCGTAGAGCTCGTTCTTGACGTTGTAGTTGTAGGTGAAGGCGACGTCTTCCGCGGTCAGCGGCTCGCCGTCCTGCCAGAGCACCCCTTCGCGCAGCTTGATGGTCCAGGTCTTGCCGTCGGCCGAGATGCCTCCGTTCTCCTTGGTCGGGAACTCGGCCGCCAGGTCGAGGGTCGGCTTCTCGTCGGCGCCGAAGCCGAACAGGAAGTCGTACTGCAGCGCCCAGATCTCGAAGGACGAGTTCTCCCATCCGATGAAGGGGTTGAGGTTGTCCGGCTCCCTGGGCCAGCCGATCTGCAGCAAGACCGTGTCGCCGTCGCCGGCGGGACTCTCGCTCGCCGCCTCCGCATTCGCGCGGCTTCCCGCCATCCACGCGCCAAAGAGGCCGAAGAGGACGACGACCGCAACGGCCGCGCCCCGGATCCTCCAACGTCCCATGACCACTCCTCAGTCTTGACTGGCGACCGGTCCTCGCCGTCGGCCCGGGGCGCTCACCCCGGAGCGACGCTGCCGTCCCGTCGCGGGCCGCGTACGCGGCCTGTGTCTACTCTGCTCGCGGTTGTGACGGGCACGTCATGCCGTCATCAGGCAGATGTAAAGGATCCCTGGAGAAGAGCGCCGAGACGCGGTCTCAGGACGCCTTGTCGAGCGCCTCGTCGAACTGGCTCGCGTAGAGGTCGTGGTAGAAGCCGCGGGCAGCCATGAGCTCCCGGTGGCTGCCCTGCTCGATGATCGCGCCCTTGTCCATGACGAGGATGATGTCGGCGCCGCGGATGGTGCTGAGGCGGTGAGCGATGACGAAGCTGGTGCGGCCCTTCATGAGCTCCGCCATCGCCTCCTGGATGAGCACCTCCGTGCGCGTGTCCACCGAGCTGGTGGCCTCGTCGAGGATGAGGATGTCCGGGTCGGCGAGGAAGGCCCGGGCGATCGTCAGGAGCTGGCGTTCGCCCTGGGAGACGTTGGTGGCGTCGTCGTCGAGGATCGTGTCGTAGCCGTCGGGGAGCGCGCGCACGAAGTGATCCACGCGCGCCGCCGTCGCCGCCCCGTAGATCTCGTCCTCGGTCGCGCCCTCCCTTCCGTAGGCGATGTTCTCGCGGATGGTGCCGCTGAAGAGCCAGGTGTCCTGGAGGACCATGCCGAAGAGCCGCCGCAGGTCGCTACGGCTGATGTCCCGGGACTCGCAGCCGTCGATGAGGATGCGGCCCTCGTCGACGTCGTAGAAACGGAGGAGCAGGTTGACCAGGGTGGTCTTGCCGGCGCCGGTCGGGCCGACGATGGCGACCGTCTCGCCCGGCGACACTTCGAGGGTGAGGTCGGTGATGAGCGGGGTGTCGGGGACGTAGCGGAACGACACGTGGTCGAGTTCGATGTGCCCGCGCGTCTGCTCGCACGCGACGCACTGGGAGGCATCAGGCGTCTCCTCAGGCTCGTCGAGCAGCTCGAAGACGCGCTCCGCCGACGCGGCCGTGCTCTGGAGTACGTTCATGATGCCGGCCACCTGCGTGATCGGCATCGTGAACTGACGCGAGTACTGGATGAACGCCTGGACGTCGCCGAGCGAGATGCGCCCGGTGGCGACCATCAGGCCGCCGATCACCGCGATGGCCACGTAGTTGAGGTTCATGACGAAGTTCATCACCGGCATGATGATCCCGGAGATGAACTGGGCCTTGAAGCTCGCCTGGTAGAGCTTCTCGTTCTGCTCGTCGAACGTCTCGATGGCCGCCTGCTGGCGGCCGAACACCTTGACCACGTTGTGGCCGGTGAACATCTCCTCCACGTGGCCGTTGAGGTCGCCCGTCGTCTCCCATTGCGCCGCGAACTGCTTCTGCGAACGCTTGGCGATGAACACGGTGATGACCACGGAGATGGGCACGACCAGCACCGAGATCAGCGCCAGCAGCCAGCTGATGGTGAGCATCATGATGAGGACGCCCGCGATCGTCAGCGTCGACGTGATGATCTGCGTGAGGCTCTGCTGCAGCGACTGGGAGATGTTGTCGATGTCGTTGGTCATGCGGCTCAGGACGTCGCCGCGGGGATGGTCGTCGAAGTACTTGAGCGGCAGGCGTGCGAGCTTCTCGTCCGCCGATCGCCGCAAGCGATAGATCGTGCGCTGCGCCACGCCGGCCATGATGTATTGCTGCATCCAGGCGAACAGCGCGCTGAGCACGTACACGCCGACCAGCAGGAGCAGGGTGCGGCCGAGGGCGTCGAAGTCCACGCCACGGCCGGGGTGCAGGGTCATGGGGGAGATCATGTCGGCGACGCGGTCCTGGCCCTCGGCGCGCAGGCCGGCGACGGCCTCCTCCTTGGTGACGCCGGCCGGGAGCTGCTTGCTGACGACGCCCTCGAAGAGGATGTTGGTGGCGTGGCCGAGGATCCTGGGGCCGACCACCGCGAAGGCGACGCTGACGACGGCGAGCAGCACCACGGACACCAGGAGCGCGCGCTCCGGCCTGAGCTGGCCGGCGAGCCGACGCATGGTCCCACGAAAGTCCTTTGCTCGCGCCGTCGGTGTCACCAGCGCGTGGCCGCCGGGCCCGCCCGGTCCCGGACCGCCGGGGCCGGGCGGCCTTCTCGGTGGGGCGCCGGCGCCGGTCGTGCCCGCGGGAGCCTGCGGCCTGTTCTCGCCGTCGCCCTGGCTCACGCGGCTCCCTCCACGCCCAGCTGCGAGGTGACGATCTCGCGGTAGGTCTCGCTCGTCTCGACCAGCTCCTTGTGAGTGCCGATGCCGGCGATCGTGCCGTCGTCGTCGAGCACGACGATCTGGTCGGCGTGCATGATCGTCCCCACGCGCTGCGCGACGATGATCACCGTGGCGTCGGCTGTGTGCCTGCGCAGCGCCGCGCGCAGGCGCGCATCGGTCGTGAAGTCGAGCGCTGAGAAGCTGTCGTCGTAGATCTGGATCTTCGCCTGCTTGGCAAGCGCCCGGGCGATGGCGAGGCGTTGGCGCTGGCCGCCGGAGACGTTGGCGCCTCCTTGGGCGACCGGCGCTTCGAGCCGCTCGGGCATGGACTCGACGAACTCGCGGCCCTGGGCGATCTCGAGGTAGCGCCAGAGTTGTTCGTCGGCCGCCTCCCGGTCGCCGTGGCGCAGGTTGTCGGCCACGCTGCCGCTGAAGAGGAACGACTTCTGCGGCACCAGGCCGATCCTGCGCCACAGGTCCTGCTGCGTCAGCTCGCGTACGTCCACGCCGTCCACAAGAACGGCGCCTCCGGTGACCTCGTAGAAGCGGGGGATGAGGCTGATGAGGGTGGTCTTGCCGCTGCCGGTGCTGCCGACGATCGCCGTGGTCTCTCCCGGCCGCGCCGTGAAGCTGATCCCGCTGAGCACCGGCTCTTCGGCGCCGGGGTAGCGGAACTCCACCTCGCGGAACTCGACCACTCCGGACTCGGGCACGTCCGGCCGCGGCTGCTCCGGGTCGACGATGGTCGGCTCCGTGTCCAGCACCTCCATGATCCGGCCCGCCGAGACCGCGGCGCGCGGGACCATCACGAACATGATGGTGGCCATGAGCACCGCGAAGAGGATCTGGACGATGTAGGTGAGGAAGGCGGTGAGATCGCCGATGGGCATGTTGCCGTCGGCGATCAGCTTGCCGCCGAACCACATGATCGCGACCGTCGAGAGGTTCAGGATGATCGTGAGGACGGGGAACATCAGCGCGAACAGGCGTCCGACTTTGAGCGTCGTCATCGTGAGATCCTCGTTGGCGACGTCGAAGCGTCGCTCTTCGTACACGGTGCGGTCGAAGGCGCGGATGACGCGCACGCCGCTGAGGAACTCGCGCGTCACCTGGTTGATGCGGTCGATCTTCTTCTGCATCGACATGAAGAGCGGGATCGCCCGTGTCATCACGAGCCCGATGAAGACGCTCATGATGGGGATGGCCACCAGGATGACGGCGGAGAGCGGCACGTTGAGGCGCAGTGCCATGATGATGCCGCCGATCGCCGTCATGGGCGCCATGAGGACGACGTTGAGCATCATGAGGACGACCATCTGCACCTGCTGCACGTCGTTGGTCGTCCGGGTGATGAGCGACGGCGGACCGAACCTGTTGACCTCCGCCTGGGAGAAGCTCTGCACGCGCCGGAACAGCTTGCCGCGCGTGTCGCGGCCGAGCGCCATGGACGTCTTGGACCCGAAATAGACGGCGGCGATCGAGGCGACCGCGTAGATGAGCGAGACGCCCAGCATGACGGCGCCGATCCTGAGGATGTAGGCCGTGTCGCCGGTGATGACGCCGTTGTTGATGATGTCGGCGTTCAGCGTCGGCAGGTAGAGGTTGGCGATCACCTGCACGAGCACCAGGACGGTCACGACGACGATGAGCCCGCGGTAGGGACGCAGGCCGGTGCGCAGGAGGCGGATCACCGGCCCTCCCCCACGGCGCCGGCTTCACGCGCCGCGGCCGAACGCTCGATGGCTGCGCCGAGCTCCTCGAGCAGCCGCGTCAGCTCGCGGCGGTCATCGTCGGGCAGGGTGCCGATGGTGCCGTTGACGTACTCGGCCGCGGCGGCGTGCATCTCCTTCTCCTCCGCGCGGCCGGCGTCCGTGAGCTCGACCCTCGTGAGCCGGGCGTCGTCGGCGTCGTCGCGCCGCCGCACCAGCCCGGCCTTCTCCATGGAGTGCAGCATCTTGGTCAGCGTCGGCGGCGCCACGTGCAGCGCCTTGGCGAGGTCGCGTTGCGTGATCCCCTCGTTGGCGCTGAGCAGCCGCAGGCACATCGCCTGGCCGTGATGGATCCCGTGGTCAGCCAGGACCTGCGTCATGAGGCGGCGGTGCAAGCGCAGCGTGCCGATGAAGGCGCGGAAGACGTCCGACGAAAGACCGTCGACGCCGTCGAGCGAGTGGGGCAGCGCGGGCAGCGTGTGGTCGGTCACGGTACTCCCGGATCAGCGGACGTTCGGCGAAGGTTAGCAGGCAAATGATTAGCAGGCAAACGGTCGCGGTCTGCGTGGTGCGATACGGAAGGGTAAGCTGTAGGAGGGTCCTCGCACTCCGCGTGGAATGCGGACGGACAGACCTCTCCCATGACGACATCAGCGGCTACAGACCGGGCCGAGGCCCGCAAGAGACGGCTGCGCGCGGCGCGGCGGCTGGCGCTGCGGCTCACCCTGATCTACGCGGTCCTCGCGACCGCCTGGATCGTCCTCTCCGACAGGACGCTGGCTTGGCTTGGCCTGCGGCAGGATCTCGAGCTCTCGCTCGCATCCGGCCGGGGACTTCTCTTCGTCGTCGTCACGGCGGCGATCCTGTTGGCGATGGCGCTGCGCTACTTCCGCAGCCTCGAGACGTCGCAGGAGGGCTACACGCGGTTGTTCGAGAACGCCGTCGAGGGCATCACGGTGTTCAAGGTGGAGCGAGACCGCGCCGGCAAGCTGATGGATCTCGTGCTTGTGGACATGAATCCGGCTCAACTGGCGCGTACCGGACTACGCATGGACGAGGTCTTCGGTGGCCGGCTGAACAGGCCCGAGGGCCTGGACGAGCGCACGAGGGCGTATCTCGAGACCGTGGCCGGTGCGGCCGGTACCGGCACGCCGTCCCGGGCGGAGCTCCACATCGAGAGCGAGGACTCCTACGAGGTCCTCGAGGTGTACCCTGTCGGCCGCGACCGCTGGGCGCTCGCCGCCCAGGACGTGACGGACGTGCGCCGCGCGGAGCAGGCGCTCCGGCGGCAGGAGGACGACATCCGCCGGGCTTACGTCGACGTGCTCGACGCGGTCACCGGCGGCAGGCTCATCCTGCTCACCGAGGAAGAGCTCGCCGGGCAGCTCGGCGAGCCGCTCATCGAAGCGGAGCGCGTGGACGCGCCGCGCGACCTCTGCGGCGCGCGCGGCGTCATCGCGCGGACCGCCGCCGAACGCTTTCCGGACTGGGCGGCTCACACGGACATCCGCGCTCCCGTCGGCGAGGCGCTCGTCAATACGCTCCGCCACGCCGGTGGCGGGACGTACCAGATCTTCTCGCGCGGCGAGAGACTGCAGGTGCTGGTGCGCGACGAGGGCCCGGGGATCGACTTCCGCACGCTGCCCCGGGCCACGCTGCAGCGTGGGTTCTCCACGGCCGCCAGTCTCGGCATGGGCTTCACGATCATGTTGCAGAGCTGCGCTCGGGTGCTGCTGAGCACGCGACCCGGGCGCACCTCGGTGGTACTTGAGTTCGCGTCCCGAGAGGCCCCGGCAAGCGCAGCCGAGATGGAGGCGTCCTGGGGGGCCGAGGACGACGGCGGGTGAGCACGTGCGCCTGTGCGCCGCCGGCCGGCGCCGCGCGCCGTCAGGACGGCGCCGTCACGTCCCGGACGAACTCCCCGAAGGCGGCGACGTAGGCGGCGACGTCGGCGCCGGTCGCGGCCGCCGACATGGCGGGACCGGCAGTGCTGATCGCCTCCCAGACACCTCGATTGGCCAGGTGCAGCCGGAGCAGGGCGTTGAGCTCCGGCTGCTCGTCGGCGTCGGCCTCGCCCGCATCGCGGGCGAGGCGCCCGCCGAAGCTGATGCCGGAGCGCGGATACAGGCGCTGCACCTTCCAGGGTAGTCCGGCCTCGTCCACGACGGCCTCGAGCCCGTCGGCCAGTGCCGCTCCAAGCGCCGCGGCGCGCTCGTAGGCCTCCGCCGTGAGCACCTCGGTGAGCGCCGCGCGTGCCGCCGCCATGCTCAGCGCGTTGGCGAAGTGCGTGCCGCCGGTCGCGAGCTCTCCCCGCGCGCCGTCGCGGCTCTCGCCGCTCTCGAAGGCGGTGCACAGAGCCGCGCTCATGCCGTAGGCGCCCAGCGGCAGGCCGCCGCCGATCGCCTTGCCGACCACGACCACGTCGGGCTCGAGCGCCCAACGCTGTGTGAGTCCGCCGGGCGCGCAGATCAGCGTGTGCGTCTCGTCCAGCACGAGCAGCGTGCCGGTCTCCCTCGTCAGGCGCCGCAGCGCGTCGTGAAAACCCGGCTCGGGCAGCACGACGCCTTCGTTGGTGAGCGCCGGCTCCGTGAACACGCAGGAGTAGTCGCCTCCGGCGAGGGCGCGTTCCAGGCCGTCGGCGTCGTTGAAGCGCAGCACGTCCAGGTCGCTACCGGCGTCCGGCGCGAGGCCCAGATACGAGAGGCGGCCGGCGCCGGCGAACGCGGCCAGCAGCTCATCGCCGTGGCCGCCGTAGTTGCCGATGAAGCTGAGGACCTTGCCTCGACCGGTGGCGTGCCGCGTGAGACGGAGTGCCTCGGTATGGGCCTGCGAGGCGGACGACGTGAACTGCCACGCCGGTAGACTCCAGCGTCGCGCGAGCTCGTCGGCGACGACGATCGCGTCCTCGGTGGGCAGCATGAACTGGGCGCCGGCGGCGACGCGCCGCTGCACGGCGCGGACCACCGGCGCCGGGTCGATGCCGCAGAAGGTGCTCTTGTCGCCGACGTTGGTGTCGAGGAAGCGGCGCCCGTCGGCGCAGACGAAGTGGGCGCCGTGGCCCTCGCCGACCCACACCGGCGGGTGGGCGAAGTAGCTCGCCATCCAGCTCATGGGCACGCCGTGAGGCATGCGGAGCCGCGCGCGCTCGCGAAGCTCGAGACAGCACGGATGCTCGCGCGCGAAGCGCGCACTCTCGCGCTCCCACAGCTCCTCTACGCGCCTGGGGTCGACTCCTGCCCGTTCATCCATGGGCGCGATGATAGCAGCGTGAGGCCGGTCACCGAGTGACCACCGCTGGGACTCTCGGCTACTTGTGCCGTGCCGGACAGCTACCTCTGCCGCGCTCTCCTGCGTGGCGGAGGCCGGCCGCGGGAAGGTTGCCGACATGAAGCGCTTCTCCAGCTCGCCCGGGTTCCGAGTCGCCTCGCGGTCGTCGGCGGCGGCGACCACGGTGACCGTCATCCTGCTCGCCGTCGTACTCGCGGCCTGCGGCGGGCCGGTCGGGGCAGAACAGTCGGCACTATCGCCGTCATCGACGCCGGCGCCCGCGGCCTCGGCGTCCGCCGGGGCGGCGACAACGGCATCGCTGTCCCGGCTGTTCCCGCTGGCCGCCGGGCCGCTCTCCTTGAAGGTGACACGGACCGGCCGCTGGGACGGCCAGCCGGTCCGCCACGTGACCTACCGCAGCGACGGCGCCGTGGTCACCGGCGTGCTCTCGGTGCCCTCGGGCAGGGGGCCCTTCCCCGCTGTGCTGTACGCGCCGGGCGTCGGCTGCAGGGCCGACATGTTCGCAGGCGACATCGCGGCGCTGCAGCGCGACGGTCTCGCGGCGCTGGTCGTCGATCCGCCGGACGGCCGCGACCCGTACGTGCGGCCGGTCACGCTCGATTCGGACGTCGCCGCCGCCGCTCACGTCAGGTACGTGACCGATCTGCGTCGCGGGCTCGACGTACTGCGCTCGATGCCGCGGATCGACCGGCAGCGGATCGGCTATGTCGGCTACAGCTGGGGCGGCTACGTGGGAGGTTACCTGGCCGGCCTTCGGGAGCCGGTGAAGGTCTTCGTGCTGACGTACGCCGGCGCGGACTGGGTCGACGCCGACCCGACCCGTGTGGCCGACTTCGTCGACCCCGCCGCCGCGATCGCCGTCGGCCGCGGCGGCGCCTACCTCTTCCAGGCCGGCGCCGGCGACCCGCTCTTTTCAAGGGAGAGCGTCACGCGGTACTTTGCCGCCACTCCGGAACGCAAGCGTCTCGACTGGCTGCCCGGCGGCCACGGGGACCTGTGGGCGGCTCCGTCGGGGGCGGCCATGGAGTCGCACCGCGCCTGGCTGCGAGAC
>CAZJGT010000033.1:0-5366 GCA_964545565.1 uncultured Thermoleophilia bacterium | reverse complement strand
GTGGGCGGCTCCGTCGGGGGCGGCCATGGAGTCGCACCGCGCCTGGCTGCGAGACGGTCTCTGACCACGGCGACCTCAGCGCGTCGCCCGCACCCGCCTGCGGATGCCGCGGAACACCACGTTCACGTCAACGGAGCCGCCGAGGCAGCAGACGGCTCCGGATCACCAGCCCCACAAGCCGGAGGCGACGCACCACGCCGGCACGATGAACGTCACGAGCGCGATGGCGGCGGCGAGGGCCAGAGCGGCCACGCGGCGCCCGGGCATCGGTCCGGAGGTCACGAAATGCTCCCGTCTGTCGGATGACGGCTCGACCTGAGTGTACCCGGTGCTGCACGCCCACGAGCGGTGAGGCCCGGGAACCGGTCCGGGCGCGACCCTGTGTTATCCTCGGCGCCGTGAGCAGCCAGGCACCATCCTCACCCGAGCGTAGCGACTTCATCCGCGAGATCGTCGCCGCCGACCTGCGCGAGGGACGCGTGCAGTCGGTCGTCACTCGCTTCCCACCGGAGCCGAACGGCTACCTGCACATCGGCCACGCCAAGTCGATCTGCCTCAATTTCGGCATCGCCCGCGAGTTCGGCGGCCGCTGCCACCTGCGCTTCGACGACACCAACCCGATGAAGGAAGAGCAGGAGTACATCGACTCCATCGAGGCGGACGTGCGCTGGCTCGGGTTCGACTGGGGCGAGCACCTGTATTTCGCCTCGGACTACTTCGAGCGGCTCTACGAGTGGGCCGTCGACCTCATCAAGGGCGGCAAGGCCTACGTGGACGACCTCAGCGCGGACGAGATCCGCGAGCACCGCGGCACGTTCACCGAGCCCGGCCGGGAGAGCCCCTGGCGCGACCGGCCGGCCTCAGAGAGCCTCGATCTCTTCGCGCGCATGCGCGCCGGTGAGTTCCCCGACGGCGCGCGGGTGCTGCGCGCCCGGATCGACATGGCCGCGCCCAACATCAATCTGCGTGACCCCGTCCTGTACCGGATCCTCCACACGGAGCATCCGCGCACCGGCGACGCCTGGTGTGTGTACCCCACCTACGACTTCGCCCATGGGCAGTCGGACGCCATCGAGGGCATCACGCACTCCATCTGCACGCTCGAGTTCGAGGCCCACCGGCCGCTCTACGACTGGCTCATCGACAACCTGCCCGTGCCGGCGCGGCCACATCAGTACGAGTTCGCGCGCCTCAACCTGACGCACACGGTGATGTCCAAGCGCGTTGTCCTGCGCCTCGTCGAGGAGGGGGCGGTGCGCGGCTGGGACGACCCCCGGATGCCGACGCTGTCGGGCTTGCGTCGCCGCGGCTTCCCCGCCGAGGGCATCCGCGAGTTCGCCGCGCTGGTGGGCGTTGCCAAGGCGGACAACACCGTCGAGGTCGAGATGCTCGAGCACTGCGTCCGGGACGTGCTCAACCGCGAGGCTCTGCGCCGCTTGGCTGTGCTCGATCCGCTCAAGATCGTGATCGAGGACTATCCCGAGGGGCAGTCCGAAGAGATGGACGTTCCCAACAATCCGGAAGATCCGTCCGCCGGGAGCCGACGGGTGGCTTTCTCGCGGGAGCTGTGGATCGAACGCGACGACTTCATGGAGGAGCCGGTGCGCAAGTTCTTCCGCCTGGCGCCCGGCCGCGAGGTGCGGCTGCGCTCCGCGTACTTCGTCACCTGTCGTGAAGTGGTCAAGGATGCGGATGGAAGGATCGTGGAGCTGCGCTGCACCTACGACCCGGCGACGCGCGGCGGCGACGCGCCCGACGGCCGCCGCCCCAAGGCCACGCTCCACTGGGTGTCGGCCGCGCACGCCGTGCCCGCGGAGGTCCGCCTGTACGACTACCTCTTCAAGGAGCCGCACCCCGGGACCGACGGCCGCGACCTCTTCGAGCAGGTGGACCCGGACTCGGAGACCGTGCTCCGGGGCTGCCTCGTGGAGCCGTCGCTCGCCGACGTGCCGGCCGGCGAGACCGTCCAGTTCGAGCGCCTCGGCTACTTCTGCCCCGACCCGGACTCGGCGCCCGGCTCGCTCGTGTTCAACCGCACGCTCACCCTTCGCGACACGTGGGCGAAGCTGCAAGCCCGGGGGCGGCAGGGCCCGGCCTGACGACGCCGCCCGAGCGCGCATCCGTCGCTCGCAAAGCGCCCGCTCACGCCCGATTCCTCAGCCTCCGACGGTTGAGCGAACGGCAGCCTCGGGGTACACTCTGGTCGCCGCTGGCGAGTGGCCTAATTGGCAAGGCACCTGACTCTGGATCAGGGGATTGAAGGTTCGAGTCCTTCCTCGCCAGCCACCTTCTCTCCCTCCGCCGGCGCGCCCGCGAGCTTCACGTCCTTGAGTCGCGACACCGCCACCGCGCACACGCCCAGAAGCGCGGCCAGCAGCAGCAGCGAGATGGTGAAGGAGCCGTCCGAGGTGCGCAGCGCCTCCATGATGTAGACGGAGACGACGGACACCTGCCCGGCCAGCTGGATGAGCCCGTTGGAGGTGCCCTCCGGCGTGGGATGCGTGGCCTCAGCAGCGTACTGCGTGAGGATCGGGAACGCGGCGACGAGGAAGAAGCCGAGCACGACGGCGAAGGCGTACAGCAGCAGCGTCGATGAGATGAAGGCGACGCCTAGCATCCCGGGCACGGTCGCCACCAGGGCGACGACGGCGTAGCGGACGCGTTTGCCCCTGCGGTCGGAGAGCGCCGAGAGGACGACGGCGCCGATGATGCCGGCGACCAGCATGAGGGCCCCCATGGTGCCGGCGTCCGTGGGGCTGAAGCCGCGCGGCTCGATGATCTGCTCCACCCAGGTGGTCACGCCGTTGAAGGCGCTCATGACGATGAAGGCCACGGCCAGCAGGAGCCAGAACGGCCTGAGGGAGAGCGCGTGCTTGAGGCCGTCGAGCATGAGCGCGCGCTCCTGCATCTCGGCCGGGCAGGGCGGCGTCGCCGGCCGCTCGCGCGCCAGCGCGAGAAAGGCGATCGCCGCCACGACGGCCAGGGCGCCGTACACGAGCTGCACGCGCGCGATGGGCATGGCGTCGGCGAGGATCGGCGTGACGGCCATGCCGACGGCGATCCCGCTCATGCTGGCGAGCGTGAGCAGGCCGACGGCCGTGGCCCGCTCGCGTGGCGCGAACCAGTTGGCCGGTACCTTGGTCCACGTGACCATGAGGAACGGCTGCGCGGCGGCGAGGCCGATGGTACTGAGCAGCACCAGCGTGTAGTCCGTGCCGGCCAGGCCGCGGGCGATGCCGAACACGGCCATCAGGATCACGCCGAGGCCTATCGCCGGGCGAAAGCCGCGCGCGTCGGTCACCCAGGCGGCCGGCATCGCCAGCGGGATGAAGGCGATCATGAACGTCATGGAGAGCACGCCGATCGCCAGGTCGGAGACCCCGTAGTACTCACTTGCCAGGCTCGTGATCGGCGCATAGCTGATCCACAGCATCTGGATCATCAGGTTGACGAACATGAAGCTGCCGAGGACCACCCAGCGGTAGCCGTAGACCCGGTACTGCTCGTTCACGATCCCGCTCCTTTCGCGTTGAGCCGGTGGTAGAGCGCTTTGAGTCTGCCGTAGAGACCCTTGTATTCGGCGTAGCGCGCCGCATAGACGCCGGCGTCGGCCGACGGCGTGAACGACGCCGGGACGGGCACGTACTCCGGCACATCCTCGAGCCTCAGCTCTCCGAGGCAGATCCGCGCCCAGAGGGCGACGCCGCTGAGTTGCGCGTGGCGGGGGTCGGCCACCTGCTCCACCGGGCGCCCAAGGACGTCGGCGTAGATCTGGCACCAGAGCTCGCTCTGCGCGCCGCCGCCGAGGATGCGCAGCTTGGGGACCGGTCGCTTCAGGTACTTCTCGTAGGCGTCCAGCAGCCAGCGCGAGTTGAAGGCCACACCCTCCAGCACCGAGCGCACCAGCATCGAGCGATCGGTGCGCAGCGAGACGTTCAGCCACCCCGCGCGGATGACCTTGTCCTCGACGGGGCTCCGTTCGCCGTCGAGCCACGGCATGAAGAGGAGTCCCTCGCAGCCCGCCGGGGCACGCTGCGCGAGGTCCAGGAGGTCCTGGTACGAGGGCGAGAGCGACTCCCCGGCGGCGCCGCTCGCGCCGATGCCGCTGCCGCCTCCGGGCAGGCCGTCGCTGGGCGCGACGATCATCTCACGCAGCCAGCGCAGCGCGGCGCCGCCGATCTCCTGGTTGTTGATCACGACGTGATGCGACGGCTCGAGCCCGGGCACGCTGGCGAGCTGATGCAGGATGTCGGTCCGCTTGAAGGGCACACGAGTGCCGATCCAGGAGGTGGTGGAGATCGCCAGATGGGTGTCGTAGGGGGCGATGGCGCCGGAGCCCACCACGGCGGCGTGCACGTCGGGGATGCCGCAGACCACGGGCGCTCCCGGCTCGACGCCGAGCGCGGCGGCGACCTCGGGCAGCAGGGGGCCGAGCACGGAGCCGGTCGGCAGGAGCTCGGGCAGGCGGTCGCGGTCCCGCCGCGTCTTCGCGATCAGCTCGTCGGCGTACCCGAAGGGCGCACCCATGCGGTTGTCCGTGAGCCATGACGCGATCATCGACGCCGGCGTCGCCGCGGCGCGACCGGTGAACCTGAGGCCGAGGTAGTCGACCGGCTCGAGGATCACCTTGGTCCTCGCGTACACGTCCGTCAGCCGGTTCTGCAGCAGCAGGGAGTGGCCGGTGGGGTCGGCGCCGCTCGGCGACGGGGCTCCGCCGGTCATGCGGATGAACGGCCACACCTTGTGCGGCGCGAAGCCGCCGATGGTGACGGGCCCCCCGATGACCTCGTTTGCATACTCGCGGGCGCGCGTGTCCGACCAGAGCAGCACCTCGCCGGCGGGCGCGCCGTCGGCGCCCACGGGCACCGACGAAGCCCACTGCCCGGTGATCGCGACGGCGTGAAGCTGCGTGCAGTCGGCGCCGGCGTCCTCGATCGCCTCGCGCGCCGCCTCGAGCAGTGCCGTCCACCACTCGACGGCGTCCTGGGTCGCCGCGCCGTCGATGCCCACCTGCACGTGCACGGGCCGCAGCGCGGTCGTCAGCACCTCACCGTTGAGCGAGCACACGGCGACCTTGGGGCCACCGTTGCCGTGGTCGACCGCCAGGATCCAGCGGGCGCCCATGTCAGGACGCCGGCGCCTCCGGAGCGACCGCGTGCATCGCGTCCAGGAGGCTCGCCATGACCGTCTCGACGAGGGCATTGCCCTGCGGTGTGCCCCCGAAGCCGTACACCACGCCGGACTTGGCGGGCTCGCCCTTGTGCTGCGTGGCGTACGCGACGGCGCCGCGGAGCGCCTCGAGGAACGCCTCGGCGAGCCCCGGCGCCGTGTTGGGTCGCGTGATGCAGTAGTGCAGCGCCGCCGGC
>CAZJGT010000032.1:0-19112 GCA_964545565.1 uncultured Thermoleophilia bacterium | reverse complement strand
CCAACGGCGAGATCCGCCGGGTCGGCAACCTGTCGCAGCTCTGGTCGCGCATCGTGCTCGACGTCGAGGTCGCCTACGACACCGACATCGCGGCCGCGTCGGAGGTCATCAAGCGCGTGGCCGACGAGGAGTGGAGGGCACGGCGCCCGGGCGGCACGATCATCGAAGAGCCGGAGCTGTGGGGCGTGGAACGGTTCGACCCGAGCGCCGTCGTCATCCGGCTGGCGGTGAAGACGCGGCCGGGTGAGCAGTGGGCGGCCGGACGCGCGCTGCGCGCGCGCCTGAAGGACGCGTTCGATGAGGCCGGTATCGTGATCCCGTTCCCTCAGCAGACCGTTTGGCTGCGGGGGCCGTCCGGCGCCCGGGACGGCGCCGACAAGCGCGAGGAGGCCGAGCCGGACGACGCGGACTCAGGCGACGAGGACTCGGGCGACGCGGACTGAGGCGGCGGGGACTGAGGCGGCGCGATCAGGCGAGACGCGCCGCCGCGTCCCATTGCTCCTGTTCGACCTCGTTGCGCACGCAGCATCCTCCGGCGTGGTCGTTGACGATGCCGGCCGCCTGCATGAGCGCGTAGGCGGTCGTGGGCCCGACGAAGCGGAAGCCGCGGCGCTTGAGCTCCGTCGCCATGGCGACCGATTCGGGGCTCGCGGCGACGAAGGCGGCCCGCGAGCACGGCGCCTCATGCGTCTCCGGCCGAAAGCGCCAGAAGAACGCCGCCAAGGATCCATGCTCTTCGATCACGGCTACGGCGACGCGGGCGTTGGCGACGGCTGCATCCACCTTGAGGCGGTTGCGCACGATGCCGGCATCGGCCAGCAGGCGGTCGCGGTCGGCGTCGCCGAACGCCGCGACGGCGGCGATGTGGAAATCCGCGAACGCCGCCCGAAACGCAGCGCGTTTACGCAGGATCGTCAGCCACGACAGACCCGACTGGAACGCCTCCAGCGTCAGGCGTTCGAACAGGCCGTCGTCGGTCAGGACCGGGCGCCCCCACTCCTCATCATGGTACGCGACGTACTCGGGGGCGCCTCCGACGGCCCAGAAGCAGCGCGGCCGGCCGTCGGGGCCGGCCGCCAGGGCGTCGCTCCATGGTCCGCCGACTCGGCTCAACCGAGCTTGCTCTTGGCCTTCTCGAGCAGCTCGCCGGCCTCCTTCTGCGCTCGCTCGAGCAGCTCGGCCGCCTCCTTCTTGGCCTTCTCGTAGAGCTCGGGGCCCTGCGTCTTGGCCTTCTCGATGAGTTCGGCGCCCTGCTTCTTGGCCTTCTCGATGATGTCGGCGGCCTCGGCTTTGGCCTTGTCCGTCGTCGGCTTGGCCTTGTCGCTCCACTCACCGGCAGTCGTCTTGGCCTTGTCCATCGCGGGACCCGACTTCTCCTTGGCGTCGGCGGCGACCTGCTTCGCCTTCGCGGCGGCGTCGTCGGCCATCTTCTTGGCGTCATCCATGAACCCCACGGTGACCTCCCAGTTCGTACTACGGTACGGTGACTCCATCGGGAGTGTACCGCTGAAGTGCCCGGCTCATGCGTCCTCGCAGCCGGTCGTCACGTCTGCGGGCGCGCCTCAGGCGCCGATCGGGGTGGCCCGCTCCGTGGCTCGGCGGGCGAGCCGCGCCGGCATGGCCCCGCCACCACTGCCGAAGCGGTCGAGGATCGTCTCGAGCAGCGGCAGGAAGCGATGCACCTGGCCGCTGCGGATCGCCCAGTCCCACATCGGCTCGAGCTTCTTCCAGCCGCTCGTGTACGCGAGGTGGCGCGCGTGCTCACGCAGGTCGCCGTGGGCGAACGCGGCGCGCCCGATGCTGCGCCAGCGGTAGAACTCGCGGTACGCGCCCCAGTAGCCGGTCTCGAGCCGCTCCGCCGACATGCCAGCCGGCGCGAACACGGCGTGACGCGTGTCGTAGAGATCCCAGTCGCGGCTGGTGACGCGGCCTTCGGCCGCAAGCCGCCGCTCGAGCCGGGTGCCCGGGTACGGCGTCATGATGTGGAAGGTCGCCGTCTCCACACCGCGGCTGACCGCCCATTCCACAGTGCGTGCGAAGACCGACGCGTCGTCGTGGTCCATGCCGAAGACGAAGGCGCCGTTGACCATGACGCCGAGGTCGTGCAGGCGCCGGACGGCGGCGTCGTACTGCGGGAGACCGAGCGGCGCGCCGGAGGCCCCGCCGCGCCTCCCGCCGGCTCCGCCGCCGACCAGGTTCTGCGTCTTGCCGGCGCCACGGAGATTCGCTTCGCTCAGCGTCTCGAAGCCGATGAACAGGCTGCGCAGGCCGCTCTCGACGGCCTTCTCGAGGAGGCCCGGCCGAAGGACGGCCTCCACCGTGCCCGCCGCCTGCCACAGGCGTCCCATTCCTCGGAGGCCGTCGAAGAGCGCGTCCGCGAACGGTGGGCTGCCGAAGAGGTTGTCGTCGAGGAAGTAGAGGTGCCGGCCGGGGAGGCGGTCGATCTCCGCGAGGGCCTGGTCGACCGCCTGCACGTAGAACGACCTGCCGCCGCGGAAGAACGCCTCCTTGTAGCAGAAGTCGCAGAGGTGCGGGCAGCCGCGGCTCACCACCAGCGAGTTGGGCACGAGGTAGCGCTCGCGCTTGATGAGGTCGCGGCGCGCCGGCGGCATACCGGCCAGCGTGCGCTCCGTCGAGCGGTAGAGCGGCCTGGGGTGGCCGGCGCGGAAGTCCCTGAGGAACGCCGGCCAGATGTCTTCGCCGGGCCCGCAGAACACGCTGTCGGCGTGCCCGGCGGCCTCCTCCGGCAGGCTCGTCGGGTGAAGGCCGCCGAGGCACACGTAGGAGCCCCTGGCGCGATAGTGGTCGGCGTAGCGGTAGGCGCGGCCGGCGGAGGTGATGTACGCCTCGATGACGACGAGGTCGGGATCGTCGTCGAGGCGCAGGGTCTCGACGTGCTCGTCCTGCAGGTCGACCTCGTCGTCCGGGTCCAGGTGGCCGGCCAGGGTCGCGAGGCCGAGCGGAGGGAAGAGCGAGTACTTGATCGAGCGCCAGTAGCGGCTGTCGGCGGCCGTCTTGGCGGGGCTGATCATCTTGACCCGGAGCGGGCGACCGGACGGCGGGCGGCGCAGCGGGGCCCTGCGGGCCTGCGCTGGCCCGGGCCGGAAGCCGCCGCAGCCGCCGTTCCGGCCGGTCACGCCCGCCCTCCCGGCCGCTCGGCGAAGTGAGCCAGAAGCACGTCGAGCCCCGTCTCGAACTCGCCGGGCCGGTCCCAGACGGCGAGTCGCAGGCCGACCCGCATCATGCTGGGGTAGTCGGCCCAGTGGCCGACGAGCTCGGCGACGATATCGGTGGTCCGTACCTCGTCGCCCAGCATGCGCGCGTAGCCCAGCCCCAGGGCATACGCGCCGAGCACGTGGTACACGGTCGCGGCGCGGTCCTCGCTGAAGCCGGCGTCCAGCAGCGTGCTCATCAGTTCCTCCATCCAGCGCCGGCCGCTGGGGGTGCGCACGACCGCGATCGAGATGAGCGGCAGGGCTCGGGGATGGGCTTCGGCGAGCGCGTGGAGGCCCATGAACAGCTGACGTACCCGGCTCCGCCAGCGCGGATCCGGCGGCGACGCTCCGAGTGCCGCCGCGGCGATCTTCTCGCCCACCGCGTCGAGGATCGCCTGCTTGCCGGCGAAATGGTGGTAGAGGCTCATGGGCTTGACGCCGGCGTCCGCCGCGAGCCGGCGCATGTTGAGAGCTTCGAGGCCGTCCTCGTCGATGATGTGCAGGGCCAGATCGACGATCCGCGGCCGCGTCAAGGCGGCGCGCCTGGGCGTGATGTCTTCGGCGACGGGCATGGCGGCCTCCTGTCGGCACCAGCGCGTACATGGCAAGGCTTACAAAGTACGGTATCCGTACTTCTCGGGGACGGTCAACGTACAGGCGTACGGTCGTTGATGGCCGCGCGGCGCCCAGTCGAGCCGTCGCCGGGAGCCGGCGTGGATGGGAGGCGGCTACCAGCTCGGGGTGGCGCGCGCGGTCCAGCGGCCGTCCGCGCGCCTCACCGTCACACGCACGCCGAAGCAGGCGCTGAGCGGCCCGGCGGCGAGGACGTCGGGCGCGGCGCCGCAGGCGACCGCGCTCCCGGCTCTGAGAAGCAACGCGTGCGTGATCGACGGCGGCAGCTCCTCGAGGTGATGCGTCACGAGGACGACGGCCGGCGCAGACCGCTCGTCGGCGAGCCCGGCGAGCGCCGCGAGCAGCGCCTCCCGACCGGGAAGGTCCAGCCCATCCGCCGGCTCGTCGAGCAGCAGGAGCGGCGGGCGGCGCATCATCGCCCGTGCCAGCAGGATGCGTCGCCGCTCTCCCTGCGAACAGGAGGCGAAGCGGTGCGCCTTCACAGCGGCGCAGCCGAACCGCGCGAGCAGCTGCGCCGCGCGCTCATGGGTCGCCCGGTCAACGCGTTCGTGCAGCACCTGGATCGTCCCGGTCGCTCCGGTGAGCACGACCTCCAGGGCCGTGCGCCGTGGCGAGAACGCCTCCTCGGTCTTCACGTCCACGTGGCCGATGCGCTCGCGCAGGACGCGCAGGTCGACCCTTCCGACGGTCTCACCGAGGATCCCCACCTCGCCGCGACTCGGATGACGCAGGCCGGCGGCGACGTCGAGCAGCGTGGACTTGCCCGCTCCGTTGGGGCCGAGCACGGTCCATTGCTCGCCGGGGCCGACTTCCCAGTCGATGCTGGTGAGGATGGGCCGGCGCCGGCGCGAGCGCTCGTCCCACTCCCAGACCGTGACGCCGTCGAGGCTGAGGGCGGTGAGTGGAGTGCCCGGAGACGGCGGCGAAGCCGGAGACGACGGTGACGACGGAGCCGGCGGGGCGGCGGGACCGGGCGGCATCGTCATCGGGCCGGGGCGGTCAGCCGAGGCGCGCGGCCTGCTCGCCGCGGACGCTCCGCCGCATGGCGGCGGAGGCCTGGGCGAGTGCTTCGCGGGACTCGGTGACCATACCCACGGTCGCCCTTGCCCTGCCACGTGGGAGCGTGCCTTCGGCGGCCTTCGGCCAGGCGCGGACGGCGGCCGTCACGGCCTCGAGGCCGCCGGACGCGAACGCGCGAGCGAGCTGGGCCTGCACCTCGGCATCCGGGCTCGCGGCCGCGAACTCGGCCGCCGCCACCGCGTAACCGTTGCCGTTGAAGCTGAGGGAGACGCCGCCCCATGCCTTGACGGCCTCGAGCGGCGGCGCGTCCGTGATCGAGTCGCCGACGTACATCACGTCGCGTCGCGCGACGCCTTCGGCGGCGACGATGTCGTCGAGCGCGGCGAGCTTCTGGCCGCCGCCCACGGGGCGGACGGCGGCCAGCATCTCGCCGCTCACCCCTCCGGTCATCCGCGTCCAGAACAGGTCGTCGAGCTGGGCCACCGTCTGCCGATCGCCGGGCGAGAGGTCGCCGACGCCGCTCGCCCCGTCCGGGATCTCGATGACGGGACGCTCCAGCACCTGACCCGCTGCGGTCCGCAGCCATGCCGCTTCATCCTCGGGCAGCTCCCATGCATCAAGGCGCAGATCGGTGCAGCGGACGTTCTCCATCGGGAACTTCGCGAGCGCACAGAGCGCCATGAGGTAGGGGCTGTACGACGTCGAGATGATGAACGTGGGCATGAGCGCGGCCACGACGTCGAGGACCCCCAGCGCCTTGGGTACGAGCAGTACACGCTCGGAGCTGAACGCCTCCACGTCGCCGTCGCTCACGTAGAAGGCCTTGAGGAACGGCGGGAGAAGGCGCAACGTGTCGCCGGCGTTGTAGCCGGGTCTGCGGACGACGTCGGCGAGGAAGTCGTCGTAGCGGCTCAGGCGAGCGAAGAACGCGGCTCCCTCGGGGACGAAGCGCGCGGCGATCTCCTGCGCGTTGTCGTTCTTGGTGAGCGGACCCTCGCAGTCGCTGACGTAGATGCGGCCGTTCATCGCTGCGCCACCTCCGCATCGACCGGCCCGCTGAGGTCGAGCGGCAGTCGTATCGCCTCGGCGAAGACGCAGCCGTTGGCGGTGTTGAGCGTGCCCTCGGCGAACTGGCGCAGTGTCTGGTAGAGCAGCGGGATCTCGCGGATCTCACCTTGGCGACGGATCTCCGCGAACAGGGGCTCACGCTCTCCTTCGGCTGCGGCGATCTGGGCGACGCTCATCGCCGCCCGCTTGACGTGCCACTGCTTCCACAGCGAGTCCCAGTCCGGTCCCCGCAGCGGAAACCGGAAGGTGCTGACCACCGGACCGCGATCGAGTTGCGCAGTGGCCAGGTGGATCATGGCGCCGGTCTCCTCCGCTTCCTCCTCCAGCAGCCGCCAGATGACCTCCTGCCACGTACCCGTCGGCCCGCCGGGCAGGGCGGGATGGAGGTTGAGGATGGCGAATCCGCGGCAGAGGGCCGGGCTGGTGATGAGCATGTACCCGGCCATGACGAGCGCGCCGAGGTTGTAGGGCACGAGCAGGTCGTTCACGCCGCGATGGTATTCGTCGCGCCAGGTGGTCCGCGAGACACCGAGCTTCTGCGCCTCGACCCAGCTGGCGGCGCTGGACAGCGTCACCAGAGGGAAGCCGAGGCGTTCGACGAGCTCGATGAAGCGGTCGCTCTGGGGCGCTTCACCGCGCTCTCGGTCGCTGAACACGGCGCCGATCTCCAGCGGGACCTCGTCTCGCTGCGCGCGAGCTACGACGTCGGCGAGGAGGTTGGTGGCGGCCTGGTCGCGGCCACTGGACAACCAGCCGATCCTCATGGCCCGCCCCGCCGTGCCACCGAGGACTCGGGCTCGCCCCGTTCTTCGGCGAGCCGGCCCTGCCAGGCCTCGACATCCGGGTAGGCGCTGCGTCCGAGGCCGGCGATGCCGCGGCTGGCCGTCCACGCCGCGAGCCGGCCGGCGCTCTCGAGGCCGACCTGTTCGATCAGGGCGGCGAGGAACCCGGCGGCGAAGAGGTCGCCGGCGCCGGTGACGTCGACCACCTCCGCCGGCAGCGGCGGCACGTAGAGGTCGCCCCGGCGGCCGACCAGCCGTGCCCCGCGGCCGCCCATCTTGACGATCACGAGGCCCACCCCGGCGTTGAGCAGGAAGTCGAGGGACTCGGGCAGGGAGAGGCCGCACAGCATCTCGAGCTCCGTCTCGGTGGAGAAGAGATAGGCGCAGCGCTGGAGGATGGGCAGAAAGCGCTTGACCCCTTTGCGCGCGTAGATCTCGCCTGGGTCGAAGGCGATCTCGACGTCTGCCGGGAGCCGCTCGAGCAGCGCCAGTTGGGCCTCGAGCGGCCCGTCGCCGACAAAGCTCGTGAAGAGGGCGTAGCGGGTGCGCGGCAGGCGCCGCGGGAGGTCGGCCGGCGAGAACGCGTCGTTCGCCGCCGGCCACACGAGGTTGCGGCGCTCGCCGTCCTCGTCCAGCAGTACGTAGACCCGGCCGCTCTCGCCTTCGCGGTGCACGAGCCGGGCGTCGGCCGGAGCGAGTCCGCCGAGCAGAAAGCGGCCGTCGTCGTCGGCGCCCACCCGACCGATCATGGCGGCCGCGTAGCCGAGGCGGGCCAGCGCGTGGACCGTGTTGGCCGCCTGACCGCCGCCGGCCCGCACCGGGTCGACGTTAGCCAGAGCCTCGTCCACCACCTTGCGCACCGAGGCGGTCACGAGCTGCTCGGTGCCGGGCGGGCCCAGCTCGTCCCACAGAGGGAAGGTCCGGGGGAGCCGGTAGATGAGATCGAGGTTGAGCGCACCGCAGCCGATCAGGTCGACCGGCCTCATACGCGGAGCTCTCCGCGGTAGCGGACGGCCGCGCCGGCGCCGCGGGCGACGACCTCGCCGACGACGCGGCAGGAGAACTCCGCCTTCTCGATGATCGCCAGGTTCTTCTGCACGTGCTGCGGGTCCATGGCCAGGACCATGCCGAGTCCGCAGTTGAAGGTCTTGAGCAGCTCGGCGCGGCGCACGCCCAGCCCGTGGAGCCAGCCGAAGAGCGGGCTCGGCGTCCAGCTCTCGAGGTCGATGACGGCGGCGAGCTGGTCCGGCACGGCGCGCCCGACGTTGTCGGGGAAGCCGCCGCCGGTGATGTGCGCCGCAGCGTGCACGCCGCCGGCATGGCCGAGGTCGTGCAACACGGGGCTGTAGATGGCCGTCGGCGTGAGCAGCACGTCGCCGACCGTGGAGCGGGGGTCGTAGCAGGGGCCGAAGCCCTCGCCGGGCGTGATGCACAGCCCTACGCCTCCGCCTTCGCTGATGAAGTTGCTGCTGAGGTCGATGCAGTGCTCCGCGAGCAGATGGCGGATGAGGCTGAAGCCGTTGCTGTGCACGCCGCTCGAGTCGATGCCGACGAGGGCGTCGCCCTCCTTGACCAACTGCGGTGCCCAGAGCTCGTCGCGCTCGGCGAGGCCGACGGCGAACCCCGCCAGATCGAAGTCGCCGTCGGGGAACTGGCCCGGGTGCTCGGCGGTCTCCCCACCGAGCAGCACACACTGGGCGCGCAGACAGCCCTCGTCCACGCCGGCGACGATCTCGGCGACCTGCTCCGGGACCACGCTGCCGACTACCAGGTAGTCGAGGAAGAAGAGCGGGACCGCGCCGCAGGCCGAGACGTCGTTGACGCTCATCGCCACGAGGTCGATGCCGATGGTGTCGAGGCGGCCCACGCGCCGGGCGATCTCGATCTTGGTGCCCACGCCGTCGGTGCCGGCGACGAGCACGGGGTCCTTGAGGCGCGGCAGGCGCATGGCGCCTCCGAACCCGCCCAAGCCGCCGAGCACGAGCGGGTTCTGCGTGCTCTTCAGCCGCTGCTTCATAAGATCCACGGCCAGGTTGCCGGCCTCGACGTCGACGCCGGCCTGCTTGTAGGTGAACCCCTGCTCGTCCGCCATGCCGCTCCCCCGTCGCTTACCCGCCACAGTCTACGTCCTGCCTCGCTTCGCCTGCCAGTGCCCGTGGGCCGCTTTCCCCGGCAGAGTCCTCGACGTACCATCGGGGCATGGGAATGTCGGGCAGCGGAGTGCGTATCGCGGCGGCGGCAGCGGCCGCCGCCGTTGCCGCCGCCTGCCTGGTCCTCTCGCTGGCCGGCTGCGGGGATCCGGCGCCCGCCGGCCCGGCCGGCAGTCCCGCGGCAGTCGGCCCGACGGCAGACAGTCCGCCACCCGCCGGGCAGTCCGCCGCCGGGGACTTCGAGGGCGTCACCCGCCCCCGCTTCGACCGCACCTTCAAGTGCGACCTCGTCGAACGACTTCCGCAACCGCCCGAGCTCGTGATCTTCGGGGGCTCGCGGGCGCAGCGCTTCGAGCCTTCCGTCGTCGAGAGGTTCACCGGTCTCTCCGCCTTCAACTTCGCCGTGCAGAACAGCCGGCCGGAAGACGCCTATGCGATGGCGAGCTGGTTGTTCTCGCGGGAGCCCGAGGTGCAGCTCCGCTGCTTCTGGGCTCTGCAGGCGACGACGCTCTCCGACTCGCCGCTGCATCCGGGTCTCCTTGCCGAGCCGCGACTGAACCAGTTCCTTCCAGGTGATCTGCTCGCGGAACAGCGTGAAGCCGGTGTGAGCACCAAGGGTCGCGAGATGCCGGACGACGTGGAGTACACCGCCCGCGGCCTGCTGCTGCACAACAGCTACGACGCGCGGCTTGAGCGCGGCAGGACGCTCGAGACCACGCTCAAGGGCTACCTCGCGAGGATGGTGCCGCAGGCCGGCACGCCGTCACCGTACTCGCAGACTCGCGCGCGCGCTTACTTCGAGCGCGCACTCGAGCTCTTCAACCGGCACGGCGTGGAGCCGGTACTCGTGATCATGCCCTACCACCCCGAGGTGCTCGCCGCCTTCCGTGCCGTAGGCTGGGGCGCAAAGGAAGATGCCCTCAGCGCCTACCTGGAGAGCCTGCGCGAGGCCTACCGTTTCCACGTTCTCGACTACACCGACATCGCGTCGTTCGGCGGCGACCCCGACGCGTTCTACGACGGTGCGCACGTCAAGGCGTCCAACGCGCGACGCATCCTTGCCCGCGCCGTCAAGGACGCGCCCGAAGGCTTTCGCTGAGACTGGACCGGGAGCGCTTCGCCACAGGCTGGGCGAAGCCACCTCCTCGCGCCGCTGTCCGGACGACCGACGTCGGCGCCGAAAAGGAGCGGCTGTTCGAGCCGTACGTCGGCGTTCGCCTGCAGCTTGCTCGCCCCGACTGGCAGCTGAACGGCGAGCATGGCCTCGGAGACGACGACGCGAGGAGCTTCCCTCGTGGATCCCGCGCCTCTGTCAGCCCGGGTCGGCCGATGCCGGCCGAGCCTCGGGCTTATCCTCCCGGCGGACCTGCACCGGTCGCACCGGGCGGCTCTACGCCGCTCGCCAGGCCGGGCGTCCCGGTGGAGAACATCCCGACGGCCTTCATCTTGAGCCGGGCGTCGACCGCGATCTTGAGGAACGGCGCCGCGAACACGCCGCCCACGGCGCCGAACAGCAGGCTTCCGGCGGTGGTCGCGAACAGCACCGCCAGCGGGTGGAGGTTGAGCGCCGATCCCAGCGCGAACTGCGAGACGATCGTCTGCAGGTAGCCGTTGGAGATGATGACGATGATGAGCATGGGGACGGCCTTGGACGGTCCGCCCGACCCGAGCGCGATCAGGACGGCGAACGCACCGCTGATGATCGCGCCGAAGAAGGGGATGTAGTTGGTGAACCAGCCGATGACGAAGATGGCCGCCGCGAGCGGTACGCCGATGATCAGCGCGCCGACGCCCATGACGGCTCCGTTGAACAGGCCGACGAGCGTGCTCCCGTACAGGTAGCCGCGAAAGAACCGTGCGCTGCTCGCGAGGATGTCGTAGGCGACTGCGGGCGGCACCGGCCCCATGCGCTTCGACGCCCACCTGCCCAGCTTGCGTCCCTGGATGAGCAACCAGACGAAGATGTTCAGGCCGATGAACACGCCGAAGATCAGGCTCGCGACACCGCCGATCAGCCCCGCGACGCTGCCGGCCAAGCCGCCGGCGGCGTTCTTGGCCATGGTTTCGACGCTCGACTTGAGCGAGTCGATCTGCGACTGCGAGACGCTCGTGGACTTGAAGGCCTTCTCGATGTCGTTCCAGGCCGCCGTGAGCTTGTCCTGGATCTCGGGGATCTGCTTGAAGACGCTGAAGATGATGAGCAGGCAGACGGCGACGCCGAGCAGGATGAGCAGCGCGGACACGATGATCGCCCCGAAGCCACGCTTGACGTGGTGTCTCTCCAGCCAGTCGACGACGGGGAGGAACGTTCCGCCGAACAGGACGGCGAACAGCGCCGCGAGGAACAGCACCTTGACGACTGCGACCAGCAACAGGAACAGCGCGAGGGCGACGGCGACCAGCACGATGATGCCGCTCCACTTGCCGATGTCGCTTGCCCAGCCGGGCACGGCGAAGCGGCTGGTCGCGCGCGCGTCTACTGGACCGTCGCTGTCGGGCTTCACCGAACACCCCCTGTCAGGACTCATCGAGGCTTGCGCGCCATCGTAACCTTTTGGTTACCACAAAGCGAGGGGTGGCCGGGCGTCACGCGGCCGGGGTCGGCTCTCGGTGTCGGGGCCGGCGCTAGGCGCCGGAGGCTGAGCGTCGCGCCCGCCGCCGGAGCTCCGCGACGACCGTCCCCGTGACGATCACGGCGACCAGTATCCATCCCCCGACGTTCAGCCAGTCGTTCAGCGCCCGCGCCACGTCGCCGGCCACGGCGGCCAGGAGCGTGAGGCTCGTGACCCAAACGACAGACCCGAGCGTGTTCCAGAGCAGGAACCGGGGCCAGGGCATATGGGCCGCCCCGGCGGCGATCGCACCCCACATGCGCACGACGACCACCCAGCGGCCGAAGAAGACCGCCTTGCCGCCGTGGCGCGCGAAGAACCGCTCCATGGCGTCGATGCGTTCCTCGTCGGCGTGCAGCCGGTGTGCGAGTCTGAGCATGAGCGGTCGTCCTCCGATCCGGCCGAGAAGATAGCCGATCTCGCTGCCGATGATGGCGCCGGCACTGCCCAGGGCGATGACCAGGCCCAGGCTGAGCTCGCCATGCTCGGCGGCGACGTCGGAGGCGAGAAGGACGGAAACCGCGGGGAGCGGCACCCCGGCGCACTGGGCGATCATCGTGACGAACACGAGCAGGTAGCCCCAGCTTCCGGGGGACGTCGTCGCCGGTGCGGCTGCGCTCGAAGCCGTGGCGGCGATGAGGGCGGCGACGATCATGCCATGCGCGGCCACTTACTCGTCGGAGCGGTAGTCGGCGGTGATCTCGGCGGGCGACCGGCCCTGCCGCAACAGCTCGCACATCCGCCTCATCGGCGCGTCGACATGACGGAAGAACCGCTTGTAGCCGGGGCAGAGGTAGTTGAGCCCCGGCTCGTCGTCCGGCGACCGCGTGAAGCGGTCCTTGGGGCAGCCGCCGTGGCAGGCGAAGCGCACGTCGCATTGCCTACAGTACTGCGGCAGCCGCGTCTGCTTGGCGTCGCCGAACGCCACCTGCTCGCGCGAGGCGACGAGCTCGGCGAGGTGCGTGTGCCGGATGTTGCCGCGCAGGTACGCGGGCTCGACGAAGTGGTCGCAGGCGTACACGTCGCCGTTCCACTCCATAGCGAGCGCCGTCCCACACGAGGCCGAGTGCACGCAGAGGCCTGAGGGCTCGCCGTACCAGTTGGCGAGAGCGACGTCGAAGTGCTGCACGAACACTTCGCCGACGTCGCGCCGGACCCACTCCTCGAACACGCCGACCAGGAAGTCACCCCAGGCTTGCGGCGACACCGAACGCTCCGTCACGGCGTCGCCGCGCGGCACGCCGTCCGTGCAGGGTCGCTCCACGATGGGGATGAACTGGACGAACCGGCAGCCGCAGGCGTCGCGCAGGAATCGGTACACCTCGAGGGGATGCGCCTCGTTCGCTGCGTTCACCGTCGTCAGCGCGTTCCACTCCACGTCGTGTTCGCGCAGGGTGTCCAATCCGCGCATCACCTTGCTGAACGTCGGCTCGCCGCCCTTGTCGCGCCTGTACGCGTCGTGCAGCTCACGTGGCCCGTCGATGCTGAGGCCGACGAGGAAGCCGTTCTCGACGAAGAACCGGGCCCAGTCGCCGTTGATCTTGGTGCCGTTGGTCTGGATGGTGTGGACGACGGTCTGGCCGGGCCGCGCGCACCGCTTGCCGAGCTCCACGGCCCGGCGGAAGAACTCCAGTCCCATGAGCGTCGGCTCACCGCCTTGCCAGGCGATGGTGACTTCGGGTGTGCGGTGCGACTCGACGAGCTGGCGGATGTAGCGTTGCAGCGTCTCGTCGGTCATGCGCATGCGGACGCCCGGGTACAGCCGCTCCTTCTCCAGGAAGAAGCAGTAGGCGCAGTCGAGGTTGCAGGCCGAGCCGGTGGGTTTGGCGAGCAGGTGGAACGAGGGCGGCAGCGCGCGGGGCAGGGTGGTGAGGGACGGCTCGGGGTGGTCTTTCGGGCTCGTGTTCAGGAGAGGCTCCCTCTTCCGCTGCTGGCGCGGGCCGGCCTTGAAGCGAGTGTGGCCGACGCCGAGGGCAGGGCTTCGCCGCGGCCGTCCCGCTCTCGTGGCTCTCGCGGGCGCCCGAAGGGGTCGATGAACACCGCGACCGGCTCGGCGCCGGGCGGAAGGCTCCCCTCCAGCATGTCCATCTCCTCAAGCAGCTTCTCGATGTCGTCGCTCGTGACGCCTCCGCGCATGGGCTGGACGAACCGTGCGGTTCCCATTATGTTACCCTGCGGTCACCCTTTCGTCGCCTTCGCCGTCTCCCTCAGGCCGGAGCCGGTCGATGGTGAGGAGAGCCCAGGCGACGGCGAGTGCCATTGCCGAGTTCGGAACGAGGAGAAGCACGTGTCCGATGCCCAGTCGAGGTCGCGACGTCATCTCGGCCTGCACTTCCGCGTGCGTCCGGTGCTTGTGCGGTGGCTGGTCAGCGCGCTGTGCCTCGCGCTGACCGTCCTCATCGTGCCGCACGTGTTCTTCTCGGGCGACTACCGCATCCTCTCGTGGCTGCTCATCAGCGCGGTGTTCGGGCTGCTCCTGGCCTTCGTCAAGCCGCTCGTCCAGCTGCTGCTGCTGCCGCTCATCTTCGTGTCGTTCGGCCTTGTCGTCGTGCTCATCAACACGATCGTCATCTGGACGCTCGCGCTGGTATTCCCGCAGCGCTTCCACGTGGAGCACCTGCTCTGGGCACTCCTGGCAGGGCTCGTCAGCGGCTTGCTGATCGCGCTCCTCGAGAATGTGTTCGGGCTCACGCCGCCGATCATCAAGGGGCAGCCCGAGGCGCTCCGCATCCGCATCGCCCGGGCCAGGCCAGGCCACATGGAGGGTGAGCTGCTCGATGCGGCCGTGACCGGCAAGCAGAAGCTGCACGAGATCACCGGGAAGCCGGACCAGGACGACCTGGGCGGGGGGCGGTCATGAGACGCACGTCCATGGACAGGCTCCACGAGGACCTCCGCCTGCAGCAGGTGTACAACACGCTGATGCGCTACGGCCTCGACGCGGTGCTGGAGCGCACGCCCTATATCGGCAGTCTTCGGCATGGGGTGCAGACGTGGGTATGGCGACTCCCGAAAGGGTGGGAGGAGCCGCCGGCCGCCGTCAGGCTGCGGCTCATGCTCGAGGAGCTCGGTCCGACGTATGTGAAGATCGGACAGATCGTCTCCAGCCAGGCATCCGCGCTGCCGGCGGACCTGGCCGCGGAGCTCGCCCGCCTGCAGGACGCCGTGGCCCCGTTCCCCGGCGAACAGGTGCGCGAGGCGATCATCGAGGAGCTCGGGGCGCCGCCGGAAGAGTTGTACGCGTCGTTCGAGCCGCAGCCGTTCGCGGCCGCCTCGACGGCGCAGGTGCACCGCGCGTTCCTGCACGACGGCACCAAGGTGGCCGTCAAGGTACAACGCCCCTTGATCGCCACGAAGGTGCGCTCGGACCTCGGTATCCTGCAGAACGCGGCGCGCGTCGCCGCGGCGCGATCCGAGACGGTGCGCTCCCTCGACGTCGTCGGGATGCTCGAGCAGTTCTCGTCCGGCGTGCTCGAGGAGCTCGACTACCGGGGCGAGACCTACAACGCGCTGCAGCTCGCGACGAACATGCAGGGTCTGCCCGGCGTTCACGTACCGGTCATCTACACGGAGCTCTCGACGTCCAGGATCATCACCCAGGAGTTCGTCGAGGGCGTCAAGGTGAGTGACGTCGACTCGATCGAGGCAGCGGGGCTGGACCGGGAGGTCATCGCCCGCAACGCCCTCCGCGCGCTCATCAAGCAGTTGCCGGTCGACGGCTTCTTCCACGCCGATCCGCACCCCGGCAACCTGCTGGTCAACCTCGATACGGGTGTCCTGACCTTCATCGACCTCGGGATGATGGGCGAGCTCGACCTTCAGAAGCGGCTCCGGCTCGGCCAGCTCATGGTCGTCGCCCACCAGGGGAGCGTCGAGGGTATGGCGGCCGCGCTGCGCGGGATGAGCCTGCCGATCGCGGGCGAAGTGGACGAGAAGGGCTTCCGGCGCGACTTCATCCGGCGCATGGGCCGGTACATGGATCAGAGCCGGCCCGCCTCCTTCGGGCAGATCGCGAGCGAGGGGTTCGAGCTGCTGCGCGTGCACGGCCTGCGGCTCGACGCCGATCTGACGCTCGCGGTGAAGGCGCTCGTGCAGACCGAGAGCGTCGCCCACGCCCTCTCCTCCGACAGCGGGCTCCTCGCGGAGGGCGTGCCGATGCTTCGCGACATGGCGCTTCAAGCCGTCACCGGGGAGAAGATCGTCGACGTGGCCGTCAAGCAGCTGATGGGAGTGGGCGGCGAGGTGCTCGACCGCATCCCGACGCTGGCCGATGCGACGACCAAGTGGCTCGACCAGTACCAGAAGGGACGCTTCGAGGTCACGGTCGACACCTCGCAACTGTCGAAGGAGGTCTCGCGGCTGACGCGGCTCGGGCGTGAGGTCGTCATCGCCGTCATGCTGGTCGGCATGCTGATCGGGTCGGCGGTGGCCTCCTACGGCATCGCCGCCGCCAACCTGCAGGGCACGGTCTGGGACCTCATGGAGCGCATCGCGCCGATCGGGTTCGTCGTCGCGCTCGTGCTGAGCTTCCTCATCGTCATCCGGCTCACCTGGCGCTGGTTGCGCGGCGCGGCGCCTGACGAGGACTGACGCCTGTGGTCACACGCCCTTCTGCGCCGCCAGCCGTCCCGCCTTGACCGCCTTCGCGAACGCCTTGTAGTCGCGTTCGTTCTGGTCGGCGTAGCGCTCGGAGAAGTCGACGATCGCTTTGTCGAACTTGTCGCTCTTTCCCAGGTAGGCCGCGATGGCGATCGGGTCCCCTGACCGTGCGTGCGCCCGGGCGAGCGTCCATCCGCACAGCCGTGCGTAGAGCGACAGGGCGACCGGCGGCATCATGTCGACCTCGGCCGAGCCCTTCATGTCGCGCAGCTGGCGCCAGTACAGGAAACGCCCCTCCTGGTGACCTTTGGTCCACCCCAGGTAGATGTCGCTCGCCGCCTGCATCATCCGCTGGCCCTCCACGACGCGCTGCCCCGGCTGCCGGTAGCGACTCCGGGGCAGGTGGTCCTCGAGCACCGACGACGTCGCCTCCTTGGCCTGCAGGAACAGGGGGTCGTCCTGGTCGCGTCCCCGGAGCAGGACGATGAAGCAGCGTGTGCCGACGCTGCCGACGCCGACGACCTTGCGCGCCACGTCGACGACCTCGAAGCGCTCGAGCAGGACGCGTCTGTCGTGCTGCAGCGTGGCGCGATAGGCACGGAACTGCTCATGGATCACGTGCTGCCACTCGTCGCCTGAGAGGCCGTACACCGTCACCATGTCTCGCATCGGCACGACGAGCGGAGGCTGACTGACGATGCGGTAGGCGCCGTCGACCTGTTCGGCGAGCTTGCCGAGCGCCGAGAGGCTGTCGCGGGTGCGCGCCTTCGCGAGGCCGGCCTCGACTCTTCGGGCGCTCGCCTCTGACGCCTTCCTCTCTTTCTTGGCCTTTCCCGTCCTCTGGACCTTCGCGATCGCTTGCCTGAGGTCGGACTCGGTCAGGCGCGCGTACCAGACGTCCATCACGCCCATGCCCGCGAACTCGGCCATCGCCTGGCGATAGGCTCTCACCGCCGCGAGGGTCACCGCCCGGGCATCGCTCTTGGTGAACCGGTTGTTGCGCGCTGCGACCGTGAAGCTCGCGGCCATGCGTTCGACATCGTACTCGAACGGACCCGGCAGGGTCTCGTCGAAGTCGTTGAGGTCGAACAGCAGGGTCCGCTCGGGAGACGCGAACACGCCGAAGTTGGAGAGGTGTGCGTCGCCGCACAACTGGACGGTGAGTCCGGACCGGGGGGTCTCCTTGAGGTCGGTGGCCATGATCCTGGCCGCGCCCCGGTAGAAGGTGAACGGCGAGACCATCATGCGCCCGTGACGCACCGGCACCAGGTCGGGCTCTCGGCGCGTGTTCTGTTCCTCCAGCAAGGCGACCGGGTCGGGCCGGCCGGCGGCCGGCTTCCACTTCAGGTGGCTGGACAGCGCCGCCGCCTCGCGCGCCGCCTTGCCGCGGGCCCGACGCTCTTGAACGCTTGGATGCTGCACTCTCCTCGGCTCCATCGCCTGCCTCCTCTCAGATCACGGTCTGTCGGTCGCGAAGACGACCTTCTCCACGGTGCCGGCATACCGCCGCCTGCCCGGCTCACGGAGTGGCCGCATGGTAACCGAACGAAACGGAGATTGTCATGCGATAGAGTGCTGCAATCGGCGACAGATGAATCGAGGTGAGCGTGGCCAAGAGGAAGACCGCCAGGATGGGGCGCGAGCGCGCGACCGAGGCGATCCTCGACGCGGCCGAGGCGTTGTTCTCCGAGCACGGCTATTCGGCGGTGAGCGTGCGCGACATCGCCGCCAGGGCGGGCGTCAGTCACGCGCTCGTGCATCGTTATCTGGGTTCGAAGCGGGAGGTCTACCGGACGACGCTGCAGCGGCACGAGACGGTCATCCGCGACGCCGCGCCCAGCGAGGCCGACCTGCTCGAGGCCACCCGTTCCATGCTGCAGGAGGCGGTGCTCCGCCAGCGTCCGTATGTGCGGCTCATCGCCCACTCGGCCTTGCACGGCTTGTCCTACAAGCGCACCAGCGGGCGGTTCGCGGCGACGGAGAGACTGGTCGAGTTGGCGCAGGAGGTCGCGGCCGCTGAGGGTGAATCACACGATCGGGACCTCGACCCCCGGTTCGTCATCGCCAGTCTGGTCGCGCTGCTCATCGGCTGGTCGGCGGCCCGTGAGTGGGTGCTGCAGGCCTCCGGACTCGGCGACATGAGCGAGCAGGAGTTCCTCGATTCGTTCGAGCGCTTCGCCCTCGACGCCCTGCGCTCCCGGTTCCCGAGTCTCGACGCGGGTGACACTGGTTGACCAAAGGGTTACCATGCATCTCGGGCGGCCGATCGGAGGTGCCGCTTCTGATGCTTGGGGGTAGATACCACCCGACCCCTGCTGCTCTGACCCGAGATGGGCGAGCGGCGACGATCCCGTGAACGAGGAGGGCATATGAGTGAACTGATGGTCTTGGGCTTCGAGAACGAGGCGGCCGCCGAGGACTTCGGCGTGACGCTGGCCCAACTGCAGAAGGACATGATCGTGCAGTTGCAGGACGCCTCCATGGTCGTGCGCGACCTGGACGGCAAACCGCACGTGAAGCACGGCAACAAACTGGTCGGCGCGGGCGCTCTCGGCGGGGCCTTCTGGGGCATGCTCTTCGGCCTGCTCTTCTTCGTGCCCTTCCTCGGGCTGGCCATCGGCGCCGGCATGGGCGCCCTGTTCGGCAAGCTCGGCAAGACCGGGATCAACAAGCAGGTGCTGGAGCAGATGGGCGACGCCGTGCCGCCGGGCAAGGCGGGCTGGTTCCTGCTCATCGGCAAGATGACCGAAGACAAGTTCCTCGAAGCGGTGCAGGGCACGCAGGCGACGCTGGTGCGCTCCAACCTCACGCACGAGCAGGAAGAGGAGCTCAAGGAGGCCTTCGGCACCGAGAAGCACAGCAAGGACTGAGCCGGGACTGACGTCCGCACGGACGCAGGTAGCAACGAACGAGGGACGGGGCGCCGGCGGCGCCCCGTCCCTCGTTCTTCTGCTTGGTGAGGCTCTGCGGCTGTCCGCGCGGCTCAGGCCTCGCGGCGCTCGCCACCGTACACGGCCAGCGCGTAGATCACGA
>CAZJGT010000031.1:0-19719 GCA_964545565.1 uncultured Thermoleophilia bacterium | reverse complement strand
TGCCGCGGCGCTCGGCGTCGACGGCGAACAGCTCCATCGACGCCTTGGCCAGCTCCCGCAGATCGAGTCTCTTGATCGTGCGCTCGCGCTGGCCGGACTCGATCCGGGTGAGGTCGAGCAGGTCCATGATGAGCTTCTTCATACCGTCCACACGCATGATGCTGCGCTCGACCATCTGCAGGTTCTGGTCGGCCTCGGTGCTGCGCAGGATGTTGAGATAGCCCTCCACGGCGTTGAGCGGCGCCTTGAGTTCGTGCGCGAGTACGGAGATGAAGTTGAAGCGGATCTCGCGCTTCTCCTCGGCGAGCTTGCGCGCCTGCTTGCTGAGGATCAGCTGACTGGTCGCTTTGCGCAGCGCGTAGCGGAGCTCCTCGGGCGTGAACGGCTTGGCGAGGAAGTCGTAGGCGCCCAGCTTGGTGGCTTTCACCGCCGTCTCGAAGGTCGCGTAGGCGGTGATCATGATGGTCAGTACCTCGCGCCCCTGGGTGCTCAGGGCGTCGAGGACGTCCATGCCGCCGACCCCGGGGAGCTTGAGGTCGAGCAGCAGCAGATCGACCGTACCGCCCTCATCAAGGTAGGTGAGGAAGGCCTCTCCGGTCGTGAAGTAGCGGAACTCGTAGTCGGCGTCGACGAGGACGTCGGCGACGTGGACGTGGTACTTCTGGATGATGCGCCGCACCCCGAGGCAGAGTGCCTCCTCGTCGTCGACCATCACGACCTGGAGCGTGGCCTGCTCCGGGTCCATGAGGCTCTCGCGGGTTGTCGGTTCGGCGTTCATCGCTCAGCTCCCGGTGATCTCCTGCAGGCTCGCCGGCACGTCGGTGGCGGTCTCGAACCGTGGCAGCGAGATGGTGAACGTGGTCCCCGTCGGGCCGGTCGCCGGGTCGGCGTTCGACTCGACGGTGATCTGACCGCGGTGCATCTTGACGATCCCGTGCGTCACCGCAAGACCGAGGCCGGTGCCCTTGCCGACCTGCTTGGTCGTGAAGAACGGGCTGAACAGCTTGTCGAGATGCTCCGCGGCGATGCCGGTGCCTTCGTCCTGCACTGTGATCAGCACGTTCTCCTCGGTGCCGTCGAGGGTCACGGTGATGACGCCGCCGTCCGGCATCGCATGCTGGGCGTTGGTGAGCAGGTTGGTGAGCACCTGGATCATCTGGTCGCCGTCGAGCTCCGCGACGGCGTCGTCGAGGTGGTCGTTCACCTCGATGGTGATCTCCGCGGTCACGGGGATCGTACGCAGGACCTCGGCCACCAGGCCGGTGAGGTCGGTCGGCTGACGCACGACGCGGCTCTGGCGGGCGAAGTTGAGCAGCCCGGAGATGATCTTCTTGCAGCGGTTCGCCTGGTCGACGATGAGCTTGACGTCCGACGAGACGTCGGGATCGTCGTCGCAGTCCTCGAGCAGGAGATTGGCGTGCAGCAGAAGGATGCCGAGCGGGTTGTTGACCTCGTGAGCGATGCCGGCGGCGAGCTGGCCCATGCTCGCCAGCTTCTCGCTCTTGACGAGAGCCTCCTTGGTCGTCTCGAGCGAACGGTTGGACTCCTGCAGTTCGTCGATGGCCTTGTGCAGTTCCTCGACCGAGTACGGAAGGCACATCTCGACCTCGGCGAGGCCCTGCCAGATGGCGACTGCGTGGTCGCGACACGTGTCGTAGCCGCACGCTCCGCAGTTGAGCTCGTCCTCGTCGTCGTGCTTGTTCATGCGCGCCAGGATCTCCCGGAGCTCCTCCGTCGTGGGCATGTCGTCGAACCGCTGGTCGAAGGGGGCGAAGGTGCGTGAGAGGTCCACGTCGGCGAACTCGGCGACGGCCGCCTCCCAGGCCTCCTGGTCGAAGGCGGACTGACGGTCGCGGGTCTCGGCGCTGACGTCTGAGCGGCGCTTGAAGACCGGGTCCTCGCAGCTGAACCCGGCGCCCATGATGCAGCCCTCACAGCAGAGGATGTCCAGGAGGCGCGCCTCGGTGTCGCCGTGTTCGAAGTCGGTGATGGCCTCCACGAGGTTGGCGCGCCCGTCGGCGCTCACGATCTCGCCGCTGAGCAGGTCCTCGTCGAGATCGGCGGCCTGCAGGAGACCGCGGGTGATGGGGAAGAGCGCCCCGAGGCTGCTGTGCGGCGGGTCGAAATCGACGCCCGTGCCGTCATGCGCGGTGAGGCTCACCTCACGGGCGGCGAGGAGGGCGCGGAGCTCGACGTAGGTGAGCACGGCGTGCACCTCGCCCTCGAACTGCTCGTAGCTCGCCTCACCTTTCTTGGCGATGCAGGGGCCGATGAAGACGATACGCAGATCGGGGCCGTGCTTCTTGTGCAGCACCCGGGCGATCGCCAGCATCGGCGAGACGATGGGCGCCAGGTTGTCCAGGATGTCGGAATGGTACTTGCGTACATAGCTCACCACGGCCGGGCAGCTGGTGGCGATGTAGCGTCCGTCGTCCTGGTCGAGCAGACGTGCATACTCGGCCGCCACCAGATCGGCGCCGAAGCCGACTTCGTGGACGCTGCTGAAGCCAAGCTCGCGAAGGGCGCCGACCAGTGCGGCCGTGTCGCACTCCGTGAACTCGGCCGCATAGCTCGGCGCCACGATCGCCGCGACCGGCGCCTCGCCGGCGAGCAGGCGTTCGGTGTCGTCGATGCCGCTGAGCACCTGCTTGGCGTTCTGGCTGCAGACGGTGACGCAGTTGCCACAGCCGATGCAGCGTGTCTGGATGACGCTCGCCTGACCGTCGAGGATCTGGATGGCTTTGGCGGGACACTCGCGCACGCACGTGTAGCACCGCCGGCACTTCTCGCGGATGGTGGTGACCAGCTGGAGACGAGTGACTCTGTCTTCGTTCATGAAGGGGCCTCCGGTATCAGCCACGGGCGGCGAGCAACTCGCCGACCTTGGACACCAGCGCCTCGGCGTCGATGGGCTTGTCGAAGTAGGCGTCGACGTTCATCTTGCCGAGGTCCTCGTCGGAGTCGGGGCTGAAGTCCAGCCCCAGCGCGCTGCTCACCGACGTGCTGATGATGATCGGCACGTCGGCCGTGCGCCGGTCTCCCTTGACCTGGGCGGCGAACGCGAAGCCGGCGTCGATGCTCGTCATCATGAGGTCGGTGATGATGAGGTCCGGGGGTTCGGCGTCGATGCGCTTGAGAGCCTCTGCGGGGTTGGTGGCGGTGACCACGCGGTAGCCGGCTCCCTCGAGGATGAAGCGGTTGAGCTCGAGGAAGTCGAAGTCGTCGTCGACGATCAGTATGAGTGCCTGGTCTTGGCTCATGGTCCGCCCTCAGTATACCGGCTGGGCCGCCGGGCTCCGGCGACGGCTTCGAGGCGGCCCCGGTCTCCCGGGGCCGCCTCGCCGGCGCGCCGCCCACGCGCCCGGCCGTCGTCTGTTCCGCGTCTCGTCTCAGACGCGGTCGTGCTCGATGTAGTGAGTGTGCAGGAGATCGTGCGAGATCTCGCCGCACGGCGCCCCGAGGTACTCCTCGTACAGGGCGCAGACGGCTGGGTTCTCGTGGGACTGGCGCAGCTCGCGGCCTTCGTCCTCGCGGTAGATCGCGGCGATGCGCGCCTCGCGTACCGCGTTGGTCGTGAGACGTGGCTGCCCGCCGCCGCCGATGCAGCCGCCGGGGCAGGTCATGACCTCGACGAAGTGGTACTCGGCGTCGCCGCTCCTGATCTGGTCGATGACCTTCTGCGCGTTACCGAGGCCGTGAGCCACGGCCACCTTGAGGTCGGCGCCTTCGAGGAAGGCCCAGTCGCCCTTGGCGCCGGTGACCTTCACGGTCGCGGTCTTCACGCCCTCGAGGCCCTCGACGGGCGAGACGTGCAGGTTGGGGAAGGGGAACGGCTCCGACTCGGTGACGACCGCCCATGCGGTACGCAGGGCCGCCTCCATGACGCCGCCGGTGTTGGCGAAGATGTCGGCGGCGCCGGTGCTGATGCCCAGCGGCGCGTCCATCTCCTCGTCCGGCAGGCTGCGGAAGTCGATGCCGGCCTGCTTGATGAAGGCGCCGAGCTCGCGCGTGGTGAGCACGATGTCGACATCCTGGACGCCGCTGTCGTTCATCTCCGGGCGCGCGGCCTCGAACTTCTTGGCCGTGCAGGGCATGACCGACACGACGACCATGTCCTCCGGCTTCACGCCGATCTTCTCGGCGTAGTAGGTCTTGGCGATCGCGCCGAACATCTGCTGCGGGCTCTTGCAGGTGCTCAGGTTGGCGAGCATGTCGGGGTTGAAGTGCTCCATGTAGTTGATCCAGCCCGGGGAGCAACTGGAGAATTGCGGCAGAGCGACCTGCTCGCCGTCGACGAGCGCCTTCTTGAGCCGCGTGAGCAGCTCCGTCCCCTCCTCCATGATCGTGAGGTCGGCCGTGAAGTCGGTGTCGAACACGGCGTCGAAGCCGATACGACGGAGGGCGGCGACCATCTTGCCGGTCACCAGTGTGCCGGCCGGGTAGTCGAAGCACTCGCCCAGCGCGGCGCGGATCGCCGGCGCCGTCTGCACGATGACGGTCTTGGTGGGATCCTCGAGCGCGTCCCAGACCTCGTCGATCTGGTTGCGCTCGGTGATGGCGCCCACGGGGCACACGGCGGCGCACTGGCCGCACTGCACGCAGACCACGTCGCTGAGGTTCTGCGCGAAGGCGGGACCGATGAGCGTGGTGAAGCCGCGGCCCTGGGCGAAGAGGCCGCCCACCTCCTGGACCTCGTTGCAGACGGTGACGCAGCGCCGGCAGCTGATGCACTTGCCGGTGTCGCGGATGAGCGCCGGTGTGCTGTCGTCGATCATCTTGAAGGTCTTCTCACCGCGATAGCGCAGCTCGCCGATGCCGAGCTCGTCGGCCAGCGTGCGCAGCTCGCAGTCGGCCGAGCGGGCGCACGTCTTGCAGTCGCCGTCGTGCTCCGAGAGGAGCAGTTCGACCACCGTGCGGCGGCCGTCGCGCACCTTGCCCGTGTTGGTCTTGACGACCATGCCTTCGGTCGCCGGCTGGCTGCACGAGGCGACCAGCGTGCGTGCGCCCTCGACCTCAACGAGGCACACGCGACAAGCGCCGATCGACTGGACGTCTTCGAGATAGCAGAGGGTCGGGATCTTCACGCCGGCTTGGCGCGCGGCCTGAAGGACCGTGGTGCCCTCGGGCACCTCGACCTTGGTGTCGTCAATGGTCAGGGTTGGCATACTGTGCTCTCCTTGCTCACGAGCCGTACTTGCCGTAGTCGCAGCGCAGGCAGCGCCGCGCCTCGGCGACGGCTACCTCCGCGGCCCAGCTCAGCTCGACCTCGTCGAAGTTGGCGACGCGCTGCGTCACGGCCAGCTCCTCGACCACATGGCGGTCGACCGGCTCGGGATCGGCGTCGGGATCGAAGAACGTCGGCGGTTCGATGTCCCGGCGCCAGAACGCGTGGTTGGCGCCGGTCAGGTGCTCGTCCATGCCGGCTGCGGCACGCTCGCCGGCGCCGATCGCCTCGACGACCGAGGAGGGCCCGGTCGAGGCGTCGCCGCCGCTGAACACCCAGTCGACGGACGTCTGGCCGCTGTCCGGGTCTGCCTGCAGGTAGCCCCAACGGTTGAGCTCGATGTCGGTGCCGTCCGTGAGGGCGGCGGCGTCGAGCTTCTGGCCGATGGCGGCGATGACGGTGTCGGCCTCGACCACGAAGTCGGGGTTGTGGCCGGCCACGGGACGCCGCCGGCCGCTGCGGTCGTAGTCGCCCAGCGCCATCTCCTTGCAGCGCACGCCGGTGACCTTGCCCTCGGCGTCCCGGACGATCTCCTCCGGCGCGACGAGCGTCATGATGTCGATGCCCTCGAGGTCGGCGGCGTCGATCTCCTCGCCCCACGCCGGCATCTGCGCCCGGGTGCGGCGATAGAGGATCTTGACGCTCTCGGCGCCGAGACGGAGGGCGGTGCGCGCGGCGTCGATGGCCGCGTTGCCGCCGCCGATCACGGCGACGTTCTTGCCCACCTCGCCGGTGCCGTGGATGTTGTACTGCTTGAGGAACGAGAGCCCGTCGTACACGCCGGGACCGTCCTCGCCGGGGATGCCGATCCCCATGCCCTCGGGGGCGCCGACGCCGACGAACACGGCTTCGTAGCCCTCGTCCTTCAGGCTCTGCAGGGTGAAGTCACGGCCGAGCGTCTTGCCGTACTCGAAGCGAGCGCCCATGGCCTCGATCATCTCGATCTCGCGCTCGAGCTCGGGCCGCGGCAGGCGATAGGCCGGGATGGCCTGCACGAGCATGCCGCCGGCCTTGGGCTCGGCCTCGAACACGACCGGCTTGTACCCGAGGCGGGCGAGGAAGAACGCGGCCGAGAGACCGGCCGGCCCGGAGCCGACGACGGCGACCTTGCGGGCCGCGTTGTCGGCGTTCTCGCGGATCTCCGGCAGCTGCGCCTCCGTCTCCTGCTCGACCATGAAGCGCTTGACGTGACGGATGGCGAGGGCGCCGTCGAGGCTGGAGCGCATGCACTTGCTCTCGCAGGGGTGGAAGCAGACGCGGGCGCAGATGCTGGCCAGCGGGTTGCGCTCGCGGTGGAACTTGAGCGCCTCGTCGTACCGCTGTTCGCCCACGAGGCTCACGAACCCGGGGATGTTGACGTGCGCCGGGCACGCGTTGGAACAGCGCGCCTTGAACATCGTGGCGCAGACGCCGGCCTCGCAGTACTTGTCCTTGATGTGGGCCTCGTACTCGTGACGGAAATGGCGGATGGTGCTGAGCACGGGGTTGGCGGCCGTCTGGCCGAGGCCGCAGAGCGCGGTCTGGCTGATGGTCTCGCCGAGGGCGATGAGGCGCTCGATGTCGCCCTCTTCGCCCTCACCGTGGCAGATGCGCTCGACGATCTCGAGCATCCGCTTGGTGCCCACGCGGCACGGTGGGCATTTGCCGCAGCTCTCCTCCTGGGTGAACTCGAGGAAGAAGCGCGCGATGTCGACCATGCAGGTGTCCTCGTCCATGACGATCACGCCGCCGGAGCCCATGATGGCGCCGAGCTCCTGCAGGGTCGCGTAGTCGACGGGCACGTTGAGGTGCTCCTTGGGGATGCAGCCGCCCGAGGGGCCGCCGAGCTGGGCGGCCTTGTAGGCCTTGCCGTTCGGGATGCCGCCGCCGACCTCGTAGATGAGCTCGCCGAGCTGCATGCCGATGGGGACCTCGACGAGACCGGTGTGCTGCACGTTGCCGCCGAGAGCGAACACCTTGGTGCCCTTGCTGCTCTCCGTGCCGGTGCTGGCATACCACTCGGCGCCCTTGAGGAGGATCGGCGCGATGTTGGCGAACGTCTCCACGTTGTTGAGCACGCTGGGCTTGCCCCAGAGGCCGGAGACCGCCGGGAACGGCGGGCGCGGGCGCGGCTCGCCGCGGTGACCTTCGATCGAGGTCATGAGCGCCGTCTCCTCGCCACAGACGAAGGCGCCGGAGCCCATGCGGATCTCGAGGTCGAAGTCGAAGCCGCTGCCCATGATGTCGTTACCGAGCAGGCCGTACTCACGCGCCTGCCCGAGCGCGTGCTCGAGACGCTCCACGGCGAGCGGGTACTCGGCGCGGACATACACGAAGCCCTGGTGCGCGCCGATCGCGAAGGCGCCGATGACCATGCCCTCGATCAGCGAATGAGGGTCGCCCTCGAGCACGGAGCGGTCCATGAACGCGCCGGGGTCGCCCTCGTCCGCGTTGCACAGGATGTACTTGGTGTCGTTGTCCTGTTGCTGGGCGAAGCGCCACTTCATCCCGGTGGGGAAGCCGGCGCCGCCGCGGCCGCGCAGGCCGCTGGCGAGCACCTCGTCGACCACCTGTTCGGGAGTCAACTCGGTGAGCACCTTGGCGAGCGCCTGGTAGCCGTCGCGGGCGATGTACTCGTCGATGTTCAGGGGATCGATGATGCCGGAGTTGCGCAGGACGATCTTGACCTGGCGGTTGAAGAACGGGATGTCGTCCATCTCCGCCTGGGTCTTCTCGGTGCCGGGCGCGTGGCTCACGAGGCGTTCGACCACGCGGCCCTTGAGGAGGTGTTCCTCGACGATCTCGGGCACGTCGTCCACCTTCATGTTCTGGTAGAAGACGCCGTCGGGGTAGACGAGCCCCACCGGACCCTGCACGCAGGGACCGAGGCAGCCGGTCTCGATGACCTCGATCTCGTCGGCGAGATCGCGTTTCTTGAGCTCGGCACGCACGGCCTCGCTCACGTCCAGGGCGCCGGAGGCGATGCAGCCGCCGCCGGTGCAGATCAAGAAGTGACTTCTCACATCAGCCATAGTCGGATCACTCGCTCTCAGGTCTTGATGAGGTAGGCCTCGACGGGTGTGCCGCCCACGAGGTGATTGGTGACGATCGTGTGTACCTTGGCCTTGTCGAGCAGGCCGTAGCGATACAGCGTGCCGTCCGGCATGGTGAGGGTGGCCATCGGCTCCTCCTCGCACAGGCCGGCGCAACCGGACTGGTGCAGGCTGGCCGAGGTCACGCCGTTGGCGGACAGCTCGGCCATGAAGGCGGCGACGATCTCACGCGCGCCGGCGGCGATGCCGCAGGTGCCCATGTGGACGGTCACCTGCGTGTCCTTGCGGCCGTCGCGCAGGTCGATGTCGGCCTTCGCTTTGGCGGCCAGGTTCTTCAGCTGGTCGGGACTCGTGATCCTGTCGGCCATGTCAAGCGCTCCTTTCGGCCAGGACCGGCTCTTCCGCGTACTGGGCGAGGATCTCGTTCACGCGCTTGGGCTTGACGCGATGGTGGACGTCGTCGTCGACCATGATCACGGGAGCCAGGCCGCAGGCGCCGAAGCAGCGGCCGATCTCGAGAGAGAACAGGCGGTCCTCGGTGGTACCGCCCAGGTCGATCCCGAGTTCCTTCTTGAACGCGTCCATCACCGCGACGCCGCCGCGGACGTAACAGGCGGTGCCGAGGCAGATGCGGATGAGGTGCTTGCCGCGCGGGACGGTCGTGAAGAACGAGTAGAAGCCGACGACGCCGGCGACCTCGCTGTACGGCTTGCGCAACTCGCGGGCGATATGCTTGAGAGCGACCTCAGGAAGGTAGCCGAAGATGCCTTGAGCGAGCTGAAGCACCGGGATCAGGGCGCCCGGCTTGCCCTTGTACTCGGCGATCACCGCGTCGAGGCGCTCGAGGAGTTCCTCCTCGGTCGCTTCCTCGGCGCAGCAGGCGCACGACTTCACTGCTTCACTCATTCCCCTCTCCTTCGCTTGAGTCCGCTGCGATCGCTTCGCAGATGATGTCGTCTGGTCATGGCAGGTCCTCCTGGAAGGCCACCAGCTCGGCGAGACGCTGGGGCACTTGCGGGCCGCGCATGGAGGCGCGCGTGCCGTCGTTTGTCAGGTCGATCCGGAACTCGATCCCCGGGTTGGTGACGATCATGGTGGCGAGGGAGGCGGCGACGTCGCCGAGAGGCGGGCGATCGACGTCGCTCAGCCGCATCCAGGCGCGCACGGCGACGCCGCCGAGCTCGTCCGACCGGCCCACGGTCAGTCCGCCGCCGGCGGCCTCCGCCGCCTGGCGGAAGAGGCTGAGGCCGAGGCCGGTCTTCTTGTGGGACTTGGTCGTGAAGAACGGGTCGAGAGCCTGCTCCGGCGCCACCGGCAGGCCCGGCCCGTCGTCCTCGACGCGCAGCGAGAGCTCGTCACCGGCGCGGTCGGCGTCGATCGCCGTGGCGACCACCGTCGCTCCGGCGCGCACCGAGTTCTCGAGGATGTCGAGCAGATACAGGGAGAGGTCATGCATCGCCGAGGCCCCTCCCGTCGAGGCCGTGCACGGCCAGGACCAGTTCAGAGAAGTCCGGACGCGCGCAGCGGAGGGTGGTACGCGCGGCGCCGATGTCGCCGCGATAGTGGGCGTCCGACGAGCGCAGGATCGGGAGGCCGTACACGGCGAACCCGGCCTCGCGCTCGGACCCCGCCGGCACGTGGCGCGAGAGCTCGACCGCGTCGAACCCGGCCTCGGCCGGGAAGAAGCCGAGCTGGCCGATCACGCCGAAGCTCGTGCGGTCGATGTGGGCCGCCACGGCGAGGCCGTCGTGCCGGTGCACGAGCTCGACGACGGCCTCGACGCCGAGCGATGTCGCCGTGGCCAGCGCGAGCTGCTCGCGCTCCGTCTCGGCGCCGTCGGCGTCGCACACGCGCTGCTCGCCGAAGAAGGTCTCGTAACCGTCCTCGATCGGCGGCAGCGTGGATCCGACCTCCGCTGCAGCCGCCTCGGCGACGGGCGCGGAGGGGAAGAGGCCGACCACGTGACACTCCTCGGCGGTGGTCACCTCCATGCCGGCGATCACGGCGAGGCGTGCGCCGGCGGCCGCCTGTACCGCCGCCGCGTTGCGCGCGGAGTTGTGATCGCAGACGGCGATCATGCCGAGGCCCTCATCGAGGGCCGCCGCGACGATCGCCGGTGGCGTCATCTCGTCGTCCGCGCAGGGCGACAGCGCCGTGTGCACGTGCAGGTCTGCGAAGCAGACGTTCACGCATGCTTCCCCTTCACCCCGAGGGTGTACAGACGGCCGGCGATGTCGAAGGTGTCCGCCGGCGACGAATACAGGGAGAGGCCCTCGGCGGTGGCCTTGGCGAGCACGTCGTCCTCGGGCGCCCGGCCTCCCGCGAAGATCACCGCGGCCAGCTCCGCGTGGCTGGCGACGGCGATGACGTTGAGGTGCACCTGGAGCGTGATGAGCACGCCTCCTTCGGGCGCGTGCGCCAGCACGTCGCTGAGCAGGTCGGACGCGTACCCGCGGCCGATCTCGGCCTCGCGGTTGCCGGAGACGTCCGGTGTGAGCTCGATGAGGCCGAGCTCGTTGGCGATGTCGGCGAGCTTCATGGGCGGCTCTCCTCCTCGGGGGCGACGTAGGGGCAGAGCGCGCGCTCCGCGCGCCCCATCACGATGTCCTCGGCGAGCGCGGCGCACGTGGGCGCGCCGCAGACACCGCAGTCCTTGCCGGGCAGCGTCCGGGTCTCCGCGTCCAGCCGGGCGAGCTTGGCGATCGCGATCGCCATGTCCTGGTCGAGGCGGATCCCTGGACGGGCGCGGAAGGGACGCGAGCGCTCGAGGCTGTGGCCGGCGGTGGGGGCGCCGCCGCCGCCGGCCCAGCGCCAGGCCGTGACACAGGCGTCCTCAGCGAGCAGCGGCGACCCGAAACAGCCGCCGTCGCAGATGTACGGCTCGATCGCGGCGACGCCGGGCAGGCGGTCGTCCTCGGCCGCCTCGAGCACGGCGAGCACGTGGCCGACGCCGGTCACCACGAGCAGGTCGTCGGCGCCGCCGACGCCCGGGGACGGCGTCGTCATGCCGGCCGCACGAGGAGCGCGCGCTGCGAGGCGAGGCAGCACCGCGTCGCGGACGGCCGCGGCCGTCACCGTGTCTCGCTGCGCGACCGGCAGCTGCCCGAGCAAAGCGCTGCGCTGGCTCGGGCACGAGACCGCGAAGGTCACGTCGCGGCCGGCGAGGTCCTGCTGGGCAGCCTCCCACGGGGAGGCGTACGGAGCCAGATGGTCCAGGAGCGAAGGGAACTTGACCTCCACCAGATTCACGACCGCGGGGCAGACCGGGGAGATGAGCGGCGCGGGAGCGTCGCCGGTGGCGGCGAGCTCGATGACCGCGCGCCGCAGGGCGTCCTCGTAGCCGTGGGCGGAGACGACCTCGTCGTAGCCGAGCCCGTGCAGCTCTTCGAGAACGGCGCTCACCGGGTGGTCGCCGAACCCGGCGAGCAACGCCGGCGGGACGACGAGCACGGCTCCTCCGGCGAGGGCGCCGGCGGCGTCGACCATGGTGAGAGCTCGTGGTGCGCAGGCGCCGATGCAGGCGGTGCAGTCGATGCAGAGGTGGTCGAGGACCTGCGGTCGCGCGTCGCGCACGCGGATCGCCGCCGTCGGGCAGGCGACCAGGCAGTGACGGCACTCCTTGCAGAGCTCGGCGACGACGCTGAGCGACGACGGCCGCGCCCCGTGATCGGTGGCCTCCGGCCGCAGCGCGACGGAGAAGCTCACGCGGGTGCCCTCACCGACGGAGGACGTGACGCTCAAGCGGTCGCTGTTGCGCAAGATGTTGGGGAGCCCCATGCCGGCGCCGAAGCCCAGGGCGCGGGCGTCCGCGGAGGCCGTCGACCAGCCCTCCCGCATGGCGGAATCGACATCGGGGATGCCGGGGCCGCTGTCGATGACGTCCACGTCGAGCTGGCCGTCGCTCACGGCGGCCTCGAGGCGTCCGCCGTCGTCGGCGTGGATGACGACGTTCATCTCGGCCTCGTAGGCGGCGATCATGGCGCGGCGCACGGCATCGCCCTCGGCGCCGATGCGCTTGAGATGCTGTTTGAGGTCGCGAGATGCCGCGCCCGCGCTCGTGAAGTCCCCTCGGCGGATTTCGTAGGCCAGGTGCTCCACGGCTCAGGCGCGTTCTCCGTCGAGGGCCTGATAGATGAGCCCGCAGGTCTCGAACACTCCCTGCGGGGAGACCATGAGCAGGGTGTCGTTGTCCCGGGCGAGGTCGATCATCTCGGCATCGGGCTCGATGCCGTTGACGAAGCAGATGCCGGGGACGTCCATGAGCTCGGCGACGCGCAGCATCTGCACGCTGGCGAGATTGCTGACCAGCAGGGTCTTGTCCGACGCCTCGTTGAGCAGGTCGCTGACGCGGTCGCCCGCGTAGACCTTGGCGACCGCGGTGCCGCCGGGCTTACCCTGCGTCACGATATGGGCGCCGATGTTGGCAGCCAGATCCTCGAGCTTCATATGCGACCTCGCGAGCAGGGATTCCAGTTTCTTGACCATCGGCTCGATGTCGCCGTCGCCGTTCGACGCCGGCTCCTCGCGGCCGCCGAGGCGCGCGAAGTAGGCGGCGGACTCGAGCGCCGCCGTGATGTCCATGTACTCGACGAAGATGTGATCGGGCAGACGCAGCGGCGTGGGCGCGAAGCTGATGATGCTCTTCACGCCCGCGCGCACGAGCGCGTCGGCCGTGTCCTGGGCGGCCTCGCCCGGCACCGTGAGCACCGCGATCTCGATGCCCAGGTCGCGGACCAGCGCCTCCATGCGCGATACGTCGATGCAGCGCACCCCCTGGACGATCGTGTCGACGAGCGACGGGTCGACGTCGAAGGCGGCGACGATCGCCACGGCGGGGCTCTTGTCGGCGAAGTGCGCGAGGACGGCGTGACCCAGATTGCCGACCCCGACGAGGGCGACCTCCTGGCGGGTCGAGCCGTCGAGGAAGCTGGAGATGCTCTCGATGCAGGCGACGACGTCGTAGCCCTTGTTGGGGCTGCCCGAGTATCCGATCGCCATGAGGTCGCGGCGCACCTGGGCGGCGCTGACGACCGCATGACGCGCCAACTGATGAGAATAGATGCTCTCGACGCCGTCGGCGCCGAGCGACTGCAGTAGCCGCCGGTAGCGGCTCATGCGCGACACTGTCTTCCTCGATACCACGAACGTCTCCCGGGCGGTGGGTGGCGGTCTCGCGTTCCCTGAGGTCGTTACAAAACGAACGCTGTGAAATCTGTCACGATTCTGCCACCTCTGTGCCCCGCTGTCAACATCCTCGCGCAGATCAGAACAGAGTCGCGCATTATCTAGGTTGGCCGCGCCTTGTCCAAGTTGGCCAATCGCGGCCTCGTCCTCGTGTCGCGCGTACGTTGACCCGGCGAGTGCGGCCCCGCCGGCTCTGGTACAGTGACGCCAGCGAGCCATGGGGCGTCCCGGAGCCGCCTGCCGCGGTGCGTACGACCCTGGCCGGGACCGACCGGCGCCGCCGGTGCGGTCACCTTGACGGAGCACGGTCGGAGCTGGAGGTCACCACATGCCGGACAAGCCTACGTACATGAAGCACATGCCCCACTTCCTCGGGCCGGTGGCGCCGATCACCATCGACCACGCCGAAGGGAGCTGGGTCTACGACACCGACGGCGGCAAGTGGCTCGACTTCGTCATGGGCATCGCCGTGGTCAACACCGGTCATTGCCATCCCGGAGTCGTCAAGGCGGTGCAGGAGCAGGCCGCCAGGGTCGCGCACGCGCAGATGAACATCTACCGCCACGGCCCGATGCTCCAGCTGGCCGAGAAGCTCACCGGCATCATGCCCGAGGGCATGGACGAGGTCATGTTCGCCAACTCCGGCGCCGAGGCGGTCGAGAACGCCATCAAGCTGGCCAAGCAGTACACGCGCAGGCCGGGGATCATCGCCTTCCAGGGCGCCTTCCACGGCCGTACCCACCTGACGATGGCCCTCACCGACTCGGCCGTGCACTATCGCGGTCACCACGAGCCGCTGGTCGGCGGCATCTATCACGCGCGCTACTGCTACCCGTTCCGCACTCCCGCCAGTGAAGATCCGACGGCCTACGCCATCGAGGACGTCCGTCGCGTGCTGCGCGCCGAGATCTACGGCGACGACGTCGCCGCCATCATCGTCGAGCCCATCCAGGGCGAGGGCGGGTTCATCGTCCCGACCGCCGAGTTCATGCAGGAGGTCCGCGCGATCGCCGACGAGATCGGCGCCTGCCTCATCATCGATGAGATCCAGGCCGGCTTCGGTCGCACCGGCAAGTGGCTGTGCCACGAGCACTACGGCGTCAAGCCCGACATCGTCACCGTGGCCAAGGGCATCGCCTCCGGCTATCCGCTCGGAGCCATCGCCGCCAACCACGCGCTGTGGGAGAAGTGCCTGCCCGGCTCGATGGGCGGAACCTACGGCGGCAACGCCGTGGCCTGCGCCGCCGGCGTCGCGACCATGGACGCCATGAAAGAAGAGAAGATGCTGGCCAACGCCGCCAAGCAGGGAGAGAAGCTGCTCGCGTTCCTGAAGGAGCAGGAGGCGTTGTACCCGGCCATCGGCGAGGCGCGCGGCAAGGGTCTCATGCTCGCCATCGAGTGCGTGCAGCCGGGGACCAAGGAGCCCAACGCGGCCGCCGCCAAGGCGTTCATGGCGGAGTGCCAGAAGCACAAGGTGATCCTCATGGGCGCCTGCTCCCAGGGCAACGGCGTCCGCTTCCTGCCGCCGCTCAACATCAGCGACGCCGACATGGATCACGCCATCGGCATCTTCGCAGAGGCCGCCAAGGTCGCCTTCGCCTGACCGGCGCGGCGTACCCAGGTCGTCCACGAGGGCGGGGCGCTCCGGCGCCCCGCCCTCGTCGGTCGCCGGGGCGCTCCGTCGTCGTCGGGACGTATCGACCGCGACGGCGTGCTAGACTCGCCCGCGTGAGCACGCCGCAGCCGTCACAGACCCGCTTCGAGACGCGCGTGCGTGTGCGCTACGCCGAGACCGACGCCGCCGGCGTCGTCTACTACGGCGACTACCTCACGTACTTCGAGGTCGCCCGCGTGGAACTGCTGCGGGCCCTCGGCTGCCCGATCCCGGCCGTCGAGGCGCGCGGCGTCATCCTCCCCGTCGTCGAGGCGCGCCTCAAGTACCTGCGGCCCGCGCGTCTCGACGATCTGCTCTCGGTCGCCATCGTCGTCGACGCCATCGGGCCGGCGTCGTTCTCCTTCGACTATGAGATCACCCGCGAGGACGGACTCCTGCTGGTCACCGGCTGGACCCGTCTTGCCGTGTGCGAACGCGGGACGGGCCGGGCCGTGGCCGTGCCGGACTGGCTGCGCGGACTGCTCGCCCGCGTCCCGGTCGCCCCAGAGGACGGCCCGTGAGCAACGTGTACCGCTTCCCGGGCGGCGACCTGCCGCCGGACTTCGAGACCTCGATGCCGGACGACATCGAGGTCAAGCATTGCTACCGGCACCACGACCGCGAGACCGGCGTCTCCTGCTCCAACTGCGGCCGCCCCATCTGCCACGAGTGCATGATCCCGGCGGCGGTGGGCTTCCGCTGCCCGGAGTGCGTCAAGGAGCAGAACGCCGGCGGGTCGCGTGCCCAGGTCGTCACGCGCGCGCAGGTCCGCTCCCGCTGGAGCGCCGGCGCGACGGGCATGCCGGCGGGCTGGTCCGCGACCAAGGTCCTCATGGTGCTCAACGTGATCATGTTCGTGATCGAGATGGTCACGGGCTACTCCGGCCTGATGGGCGGGGGGTCAGGCGCCGTGGACCTGGGCGGCCTGGCCCCGATCCAGGTCTTCGTGGGGCACGACTACTGGCGCCTGTTCACGAGCATGTTCCTGCACGCCGGCCTCATCCACCTGGCCTTCAACATGTGGGCCCTGTGGGTGATCGGCGGGTTCGTCGAGGCGCTTCTCGGCCGGCTCAAGTTCGTGATCCTGTACTTCGTCTCGGGGTTCGCCGGCTCTGTCCTCGTCCTGCTCGCGGCTCCTGCGAACGTCACCGTCGTGGGCGCCTCCGGCGCCATCTTCGGCCTGTTCGGCGCGCTCGCCGTACATGCGTTCCTCAATCGCGGGCGCGACTTCCAGTCCCGGGCGCTCCTCGGCAACGTCGTGTTCCTGCTGGTGATCAACCTCTTCTTCTCGTTCAGAGGCGGGATCTCGTGGCAGGCGCACATCGGCGGGCTGCTCGCCGGCGCGGCGCTGCTCCTGGCGATGACGCTCGGCGGCCGTAAGGACCCCCGCCGTCCCTTCGAGCGCCCCGACGGTCTCGCCGTGCTCGGCATCGTCCTTCTCCTCGTCGCGCTCACCTGGTGGAGCGTGACGAGCTTCATGGCCTGACGGGGTGCCGAGGTGACGGCTGCTCCGCAAGCACCGCTGGTCCAGCCGGGCGCGGCGCTCACTCCGGCGGCGGAGCTCGCGGGCCGGATCGCCGGCCTGCAGGCCCGCCTTGCGGCCCGCGAGCTCGACGCGGCGCTGATCCAGCAGAACGCCGACCTCTACTACTTCGCGGGCACGGTCCAACAGTCATACCTGTTCGTCCCCGCACAGGGCGAGGCGACGCTCTTCGTGCGCAGGTCAGCCGAGCGCGCCCGCCTCGAATCGGCGCTCGGCGCCGTCGTCGAGCTGCCGTCGCCCAAGGAGCTCCCGCGGCTCGTGGCCGAGCGCTATGGCGCGCTGCCGGCGCGGGTCGGTCTCGAGTTCGACGTGCTGCCGGTCGCTCACTTCCGGCGTCTGGAGAAGCTGCTGCCCGGCGTTGCCTTCGAGGACGTCGGCCGCGACATCGTGCGCCAGCGCGCGGTCAAGTCGGCCTGGGAGGTCGAGCGCGTCCGCGCCGCGGCCCGCGTCGCCGACGAGGTCAGCCGGCTCATTCCCGGCCTCCTCGAGGAGGGCCTCTCGGAGGTCGAGTTCGCCGGGCGGGTCGAAGCGGAGGCGCGGCGGCTGGGGCACGAGGGCTACATCCGCATGCGTGGCTTCAACCAGGAGATGTTCTACGGGCAGCTGCTCACCGGTGTGAGCGGCTGCGCCCCGAGCTACCTCGACACACCGCTCGCCGGCACGGGGCTCAGCCCGTCGGTCGCCCAGGGGGCGAGCTTCCGGCGCATCGGTCGCGGCGAGCCCATCGTCTTCGACTTCGTTCCCGTGCGTGACGGCTACATGGCCGACTTCACGCGCATGTATGCGATCGGGCAGCTGCCGGATGGACTGCTTCGCGCCTACGACGCCGCCCTTCGTGTGCAACAAGCGGCTACCGCCGCGGCTCGGCCCGGCGCGGCGTGCCGCGCCGTGTGGGAGGCCGCCCTGGCGGCCGCGGACGACGCCGGCCTCGCCGACAACTTCATGGGGTACGGCGCCGGCCGGGTGCCCTACGTGGGACACGGCGTCGGCATCGAGCTCGATGAACTGCCGGTGCTCACCGGCAGCAGCCTCGAGCTCGAGCCCGGCATGGTGTTCGCGCTGGAGCCCAAGTTCGTCTTGCCCGGGCTGGGCGCCGTCGGCGTCGAGAACACGTGGCTGGTGACCGGCGACGGCGTCGAGAGGCTGACGCTGGCGTCCGAGGAGGTCGGCGTCGTGCGGGAGGAGCCGCGATGAAGCAGTTGGCGCCCGCCGTGTGGGCGCACAGTGTCCACGCCGAGGGGTTTCCCACCCTGTCTGCCGTCATCAGGACGCGACGACGCCTGATCGTCGTCGACACGCTCACGGGTCCTCGCGACATGGACCCGGTGCTCGACTTCGTCGCCGCGGAGGCCGGTGACCGTCGCGTGCTCGTGGTCAACACGCACCACCACTGGGACCACGTCTTCGGCAACGCCGCCTTCGCCGGCCACGACATCATCGCCCAGCGCGCCTGCCCGCGCCTGATGCAGGCCGGACTGCAGGGCGGCGACGAGTCGCTGCGCGTGCCGCCCTCCGAGGGCGTGCCCATGCCGACGGTGACGTTCGGTGACCGGCTCACCTACTCCGACGACGGAGAGACGATCCACCTGATCCACACGCCGGGTCACAGTGAGGATTCGCTGGTCGTCTTCCTCGTGGAGGCACGTCTCCTGTTGGGCGGCGATACCGTCGAGTGGCCGCTGCCCAACTTCGCTCAGCGCGACGGCGCCGAGGAATGGATCCGCACGTTGCGCCGGCTCAAGCAGCTCCCCGTCGACGTCGTCGTCCCGAGTCACGGCCCGGCGATGGACAAGCGGATCATCGACGCCAACGAACGCTACATCGCCGGGGTCGTCGAGGCGGTCGCCGCCGCCAAGGCGGCCGGGGTCGCGCGCGGCGATCTCGATCTGCCGGCCGCGCGCTTCCTGGCGGACGGCGTCGGGGTGGACGACGTGTACGCCGCCGCGCATCGCGAGAACCTCCTCTGGGTCTGGGACGAGGTGTAGACCGCAGGAGCGCGAGGCCCGGCGCAAAGTGGATATTTTCTTCCACTTTGGGTAGAATGGAACCCGTGAGGCTCTCCACGCAAGCAGATTACGCGGTGCGCGCCGTCTTCGAGCTGGCACGGCGAGATCCCGGTACCGTGCTGCACACCGGTGACATCGCCGGCGCCCAGCGGATCCCGGCCCAACGGCTTGCCAAGGTGATCCACGACCTGGCGCGCGCCGGTCTGGTGCGCACGCAGCGCGGACACCAGGGCGGCGTGATGCTGGCGCATGCGCCGCAGGAGATCAGTGTGCTCGACGTGTACGAGGCGGTGGAGGGGCCTATCTTGCTCTGCCGATGTCGTCAGCGGGGCGAGCCCTGCGGCGACGACGTGTGCGACACCCACGACTTCTGGCACGGTGTCGAGACGCTCCTTACGAAGGAGCTCCAGACGGTGACGTTCGCGGCCCTGGCCGATGCACGACGACGTGTGTCTGCTTCAGACGGCCGCCCGCAGGCGACGGGGAGGTGACAATTCACATGGCAGAGCTCAAGGAACAAGTAGAGAAGGCCCTCGGTGACATCCGCCCGGCCCTCCAGGCCGACGGCGGCGACATCGAACTGGTCGACGTGCTGGACGACGGAGTCGTCCAGGTGCGTCTCCAGGGCGCCTGCGCGGGATGCCCCATGTCCCAGCTGACGCTGACCAACGGCGTGGAGCGCCATCTCAAGAACGTGGTGCCCGGCGTCGATCGGGTCGAGAACCTGGCCTAGTGAGTCGAGCATGCGCGGCGTGCGGCGGCCGGCGGGTCACCATGAGGTGACCCGCCGGCCGCCGCCGTTCCGCCGCCGCCGGACCGGCCGGGATGATCGCCGCCATGGCATATACTGTGAGGTCGGGACGAGAACAGCCGGAGCCACGCGTTTCTCGCTCCGGACGTGAGGAGGTTGCGGTGAGGGGCCCAGAGGAGCGCACGCGCGCCGACGAGTACCACGGCCGTGAGGCCGTCAAGCAGACCACCAAGGCGGCCCAGGAGGAGTTCGCGCCGGAGACGTCCCCGGCGGCCGAGCCCACCGACGCCGACCTGCGTGACCCGGCGCTCTACATCAATCGCGA
>CAZJGT010000030.1:0-19796 GCA_964545565.1 uncultured Thermoleophilia bacterium | reverse complement strand
ACGCCTGGAAGATGAACCCGAAGGAGTGGCTCCTGAGCTCCGAGAGGTCGCCCTCCCCCATCTTGGCGAGGTCGCGTCCCTCGAACAGCAGCTTGCCACCCGACGGCCGGTCCATGGCGCCGAGCATCTGCAGGAGCGTGGTCTTGCCCGATCCGGTCGAGCCCTGGATCGCCAGGAACTCGCCTTCGTCGATCGTCAGGTCGACACCGGCCAAAGCGTCGATCTGCTTGCCGCGCTGGGTGTAGCGCTTGGTCACATCTGTCAGGTCGTACAGCATCGCCAGTCCTTTCGCGTCAGTCGTCGTCTCGGTGAGCGGTGGGCGGTGCGCCTGCGGAGCACCGCCGGTCGATCCGCCGGCGCACGTCAGTCGACCCGCCGCAGGGCGTCGGCGGGGCGCAGTCGCGAGGCACGCCAGCCGCCCAGGGCGCCGGCCAGCAGCGCCCCAGCCAGGGCCAGGGCCACGGCAATGCCCACGAGCTGGAGGCTCACGGGCGCCGTCAGATCGACGGTGACCGTCTGCGCGGCCCCACCAAGAGCCCTCGCCGCGCCGGCCATGCCGGGGGGCGCACCGCCCGGCATCTGCACGGTGGTGCCCATGGTCGCCTTGAGCGCCGGTGTGAAGGAGGCGATGATCCTGGCGCCGAGGACGCCCAAACCCACGCCGAGCACGGCGCCGATGATGCCTTGGACCATGCTCTCGCCGAGCACCTGGCCGACGATGCGGCGGCTCTTCCAGCCGAGCGCCTTGAGCGTACCGAACTCGCGCACCCGACGAGAGACGGCGGACACCGTGAGCAGGCTGGCGACGGCGAAGGCGGCGATCAGGGCTGCGACCGCCAGCCACGTGCCGAGGCGATCGGCCAGGTCAGAGGCACCGGAGAGCGAACCGCTGACCTGGTTCGCGAGGTCGTCAGACGACGTGACCGTGGCTTTGGGCAGGGCTTCCTTGATCTCCTTCTTGACGGTGACGATGGTGTCGGCACTGGTGGCCTGCACGTAGATCTGGTTGACCATGTCCTTGTTGTCGCTCAGCGTCTGTGCCCGCCTCAGCGGGATGTACATATCCGAGGACGTGCTGCCGCTGGGCAACGCGACGATGCCGACGATCTCGAACTTCGTCGCGTCGATCTCGACCTTGTCGCCCACGGACAGCGAGTTCTGCTTGGCGTAGGCCTTGGTGACGAGCGCGACCTTGGCGTTGGTCTCGTCGCTCGTCAGCGATCGCCCCGATGTGATCTGGCCGGCGCTGAGAGGGCCGAGCTTCAGGTTGGTGACCTCCACGCCGGCGATGGTGAACGACGACACGTCGATCGAGGACACTCCAGATGCCCCCGTCGCCGGCGCCCCGGAGCCGTCGCCGCCTCCCCCACCGCCTCCAAGGCCGCCACCCTCGTTGGGATCGAAGGTGCCGGAGACGTGGAGGGAGCTCAGGCCCAGGCTGCCCGTGGCCGCACTGACGCCGTCAAGCCTCGAGATGGTGGTGAGCTTGGCCTCGGCGATCGCCTGCTGCCCCGGGCTGCTCCTGATCGTCGTGTGGTCGACCTTGCCGCCCTCCGTCGCGCCGTCCGGAGGCCGCATGCCGAAACGTTGCGGGCCACCCTCGTCCATCTTCCGCTGCTGCGACACGGTGATGTCGGTGCCGACGCCGTAGAGCGACTGCAGCACCTCGTCCTGAGCCTTGCGGACCCCGCTCGCATAAGCTGTGACGGCGACGACGAGAGCCACGCCGACGGCGAGACCCAGGGCGGTGAGCAGCGCCTGCCGGTGGCGGCGGCGCAGCTCACGGAACACGTAGGTGAAGAACATCGTCCCTCCTCAGGTCGATGGCGAGCCGAACGCGGAGCGTCCGCGCCGCGGGCCACATGGCGAGCTGACGTACTTGTAACGGATGGGGCTTGGACGGGCCTGAAGCCCACCTGTGAGATCCCTGAGAATGGCGCCAGGCGCGATGGCTGCTCGACGCGCCGCGAGGAAGCGAAGGAACGGCGAGAGCGGGCCGCCGGGCGTACGCTTCAGGCGGCGTTCAGGATTCCCTCAGGCTTTTCACAGGAGATCGCTCTAGAATCGCACGGGACAGGTGGAAGACAGGCGCTCGTGGGAGGACGACGCGATGATCGGAACACCGGCAGGAGCCACGCGGGTGCTCGTGGTCGACGACGAGGTCAGCATCACCGACCTCGTGGCGATGGCGCTGCGCTACGAACAGTTCGACGTGCGCGTGGCGAGCAACGGGCGCGAGGCGCTCGACGCAGTCGAGGAGTTCGCGCCGGACCTCGCCGTGCTCGACATCATGATGCCGGGTATCGACGGCTTCGAGGTCGCGCGACGCCTGCGCAACCAGGGCGCGCGCCTCCCCATCCTCTTCCTCACCGCGCGCGACGCGACCGAGGACAAGATCCGCGGCCTCACGCTCGGCGGCGACGACTACATGACCAAGCCGTTCAGCGTCGAGGAGCTCGTGGCGCGCATCCGCGCGATCCTGAGACGCGTGCAACCGGCCGCCGCTTCGCCGGGCCGTCTCGCCTTCTCGGATCTTGAGCTCGACGAGGACACGCACGAGGTGTGGCGCAGCGGCCGCGAGATCGAGCTCACCGCCACCGAGTTCAAACTCCTCCGTTACCTGCTCCTGAACGCGCGCCGCGTGCTCAGCAAGGACCAGATCCTCGACCACGTGTGGAACTACGACTTCGGCGGCAACGCCAACATCGTCGAGACCTATATCAGCTACCTGCGGCGCAAAGTCGACGGCGACGGGCCGCCGCTCATCCACACCGTCCGCGGCGTCGGCTACAGCCTGCGGCTGCCCAAGGACTGAAGGGCTGGGCGTGTGAGCCTACGGACCCGCCTCCTCCTCGCTCTCGTCGGCGTCGTCGCCCTCGGCATGGCCGTGGCCGGCGTGGCAACGTACCTCTCGCTGCGCTCGTTCCTGCTCGAGCGCGTCGATCAGCAGCTGCGCGAGGCCCAGGTGCCGGTGGCCATGGCTCTTGCCGGCAGTCTGCGCAGCAGCGATCTCCCGTTCGGGCCGGGCGGCGACCCGGGCCAAGCCAATCTGCCGCCGGGCACCTACGGGCAGCTCAGGGACACCGGCGGCACGGTCATCAACACGATCTCGTTCTCCTACGGCGGACAGGAGCAGCCGACGCCGGTGCTGCCGGATCCACTCCCGAGCCCGACGGCGGACGACGGGCGCCCGGAAGCCTTCACCGTCGCTGCGACCGGCGGCGGTACCCGCTTTCGCGTGCTGGTGGAGAGCCTGCCTCGGCTGCAGCGCGTCATCATCGTCGCGATCCCGCTCACCGAGACCGCGCAGACGCTCCGGCGCCTGGTGGGTGCCGAAGTGGTCGTGCTGCTGGGCGTGCTGGCGGCGCTGGCGGCGGCCACGTGGCTGATCGTCAAGCGCGGCCTGCGACCACTCGAACACATGGCCGTGACCGCCGACGCCATCGCCGGCGGCGACCTGACACGGCGCGTGCAGCCGGCCGAGCCGCGCACGGAGGTGGGCCGGCTCGGCCTCAGCCTGAACACGATGCTCGCGCGCATCGAGGAAGCGTTCGCGGAGCGCGCCGCGACGGAGGAGAAGCTGCGGCGCTTTCTCGCCGACGCCTCACACGAGCTGCGCACGCCGCTGGCCAGCATCCGCGGCTACTCCGAGGTGTTCGAGCGCGCCAAGGACGACCCCGACGACCTTGAGCTGGCGATGCGCCGCATCGAAGAGGAGAGCAAGCGCATGGGCTTGATGGTCGAGGAACTGCTCATGCTGGCGCGCATCGGCGAAGGCCGTGAGCCCGAGCGCGCTCCGGTGGACCTCTCTCGCGTCGTCGTCGACGCGGTCGGCGACGCACACGCCGCCGCGCCGGAGCGCGACATCTCGCTGGAGTGCGCCGAGACGGCCCAAGTCCTGGGCGACGACCACCAGCTCCGCCAGGTCGTCGCCAACCTGCTCACCAACGCCGTGCGGCACACGCCGCCGGAGGCGCAGATCCGCGTGTGTCTGACGGCCGGCGACGGGCGGGCCACGCTCGCCGTCGCCGACGACGGCCCGGGGCTCGAAGCGCACGACGCAGCCAGGGTCTTCGAGCCCTTCTACCGCACCGATGCCTCACGTACCCGCAAGACGGGAGGCGCCGGCCTCGGGCTCGCCATCGTCGCCGCCATCGTCGAAGCGCACGGCGGCGAGGTGCGGCTCACCACGGCGCCCGGCGCCGGGGCCGAGTTCACGGTAAGTCTGCCGCTCAACGCGGTATACCAGCACTGACGGATCGACCGAAAGGTCAACGAGGAGGAGACGGCACATGACACAGAACGCACCACAGAGCGGCGGAGGATCGCGCGGCGTCAACGGCTGGCTGATCGGCGGCGGGATCCTGGCCGCCCTGCTGATCGTCTTCATCGTCCAGAACACGACGGATACCCAGTTCAGCTTCCTGTTCTGGTCGTTCACCTTGCCGCTGTGGCTCGTCCTGGTGATCACCGCACTCGTCGGTTTCGTCATCGGGCAGTTCGCGCTGCTGTGGCGCCGGCACAAGCGTCGCAAGGCCCGGCGCGACGGCAGGTAGCGGCGCGCACGACAACACTTGAGCAACGTCAAGCTTGGGGGCGTTGGCAGGTGGTACCATCCCCCAGAGACAATCCCAACCGCAGGAGTCGGGTATGAGCGCAGCGTCGCACACCATCACCATCACGCCGAAGACCACCGTCCACACGCTGCTCAAGGAGTATCCCTTTCTCCTCGACTACCTGGCCGGGTACCACCCCGAGTTCAAGAAGCTGACCAACCCGGTGCTGCGGCGCACGGTCGGTCGCATGGCGACGCTGGACACCGTGGCCGAGCTGGGCGCGGTGCCCCTGAACCGGCTCATCGACGACATCGGCGGTGAGATCGAGAGGCAGACTGGCTCGCGCCCACCGGTGGCCGACGTGGCCGACGCCCAGACCATCGACCCGGCGCGGCTCGCCGAGCTGCACGCGATCGTCAAAGACCTCCACGCCGGCAAGTCGGTGGAGGAGGTCAAGCCGCGCTTCGAGGAGCTCATCGCCGACGTGGAGGCAACGGAGATCGCCGCCATGGAGCAGAAGCTCATCGAGGACGGCGTCCCCGACACCGAGGTCAAGCGGCTCTGCGACGTGCACGTGCAGGTGTTCGCCGACGCGCTCGAGGGCCACGAGGCGGTGACGGCGCCGGCGGGGCACCCCATGGACACCTTCCAGCGCGAGAACCAGGCGCTGCTGCAGGTGACGGCGTCGCTGCGCAAGGTGGCCGAGGCGATCGGCGAGCCGCCGGACGGCGCCGCCTGGGCGCGGCTCAAGGACGCCCTCGCGAGCACCGTGGAGCGGCTGGCCGAGGTGGACAAGCACTACCTGCGCAAGGAGAACCAGCTCTTCCCCTACCTCGAGAACCACGGCGTGGAAGGTCCGAGCAAGGTGATGTGGGCGATCCACGACGACATCCGCGCCCTGATCAAGCAGGCCAGGGCGACGATCGAGGGCGACGACGCCGCGCTCGCCGTGAGCACCTGCCAGGCACTCGCCAAGATGGTAGACGACATGGTGACCAAGGAGGAGAAGGTCCTGCACCCCATGGCGATCGACACCCTGAGCGACGCCGAGTGGGCGCAGATCCGTGCCGGTGAGAGCGACATCGGCTACGCCTTCATCACCGACGTTCCGGCGTGGCCGCCGGCGGGCGAGGCCGGCGCCGCAGGCGCTCCGGCCGGCGCCGCTGCGGACGCCGCCCAGGCGGGGCAGGCTGCGCCCGGAGGCCTCCTCGAGCTCAAGACCGGCGGCCTCACGCTCGAGCAACTCGACCTCGTGCTCGGAGCCCTCCCCATCGACTTCCAGTACGTGGACGAGCACGACAAGGTGTGCTTTTACAGCGAGGGTCACCGGATCTTCCCGCGCAGCCCCGGCGTGATCGGCCGCAAGGTGCAGAACTGCCACCCACCGGCGAGCGTGCACAAGGTACAGCAGATCATCGACGCGTTCCGCGAGGGCAGCAAGGACACCGCCGAGTTCTGGATCGAGATGAACGGGAAGTTCCTGCACATCCGCTACTTCGCCATCCGCGATGCCGGCGGCGCCTACCGTGGCGTCGTCGAGACGGTGCAGGACGCGACGGCGATCCGGGCGCTCGAGGGCCAGCGCCGGCTCATCGACTGGTAGCCGTTAGACCCACCGGCGTCCGTCAGCGGGCGCCCCTGTGATGCGCGTCCCATGCGATACGATGGATGCGAGCAGAGCAACCACTCCGAGAGGCGGTCCCGACGATGCTGTGGAAGCGCGGCAGTCTTACCCCAGAGTTGGCGGACGCGGTCTTCACCTTCCTCCCGCTCGACCTCAGTGTGGCCGACGAGGACGATGTGCTCGTCTACTGGAAGGGCGAGACATACAAGACCTGCGACGCCCGCTACATCGGTCGCGATGTGCGTGACTGCCACCCGGAGGACTCCCTGGACTGCCTCGAGGAGATCCTGCGCGAGTTCAAGGCCGGCACCAAAGACGTGGCTGAGGGCTGGGAGCAGAAGGGCGAGACGATGAAGCGCACCCGGTACATCGCTCTGCGAGACGGGGCCGGCGCCTACAAGGGTATCCTCGAGATCAACGAGGACGTGACCGGCGCCCGCGCGCTGGAGGGCGAGCAGGCTCTCCCCGGCTGGTGAAGCGGGCGGATCGGGAGGGAGACCCTATGACCGCGCTCATCGCCGTCAGTGGGGCCGCCGGCTGGATCGTGCTGATCGGCGCCGCCATCGCCGGCATCGCCTTCGGCATGCTGCTCAACTCGATCATCGGCGGGCGCCGGAAGAAGTGAGGACCGGGGCTCTCGCGGCGACGTCAGTCGACCCGCACGAACGCCCCGCGCCGGCCGTCGAAGGTCAGTCGCGTGAGCGCGACCGACCGCGCCTTGCCGCCCCGCACGGCGAAGACCGCCGCGGTCCCCGAGGCCGAGTCGCGCCAGATGTCGCGGTTCCATGGTACGTACCGCAGTGTCTCGCCTCGCCCGAGACGGACGTTCAGGCCGCCGCCGGGGGCCGGGCGCACTGTGACCCGGCCGTAGTACCGGTCCGTGTAGACGCCCTCGTACACGCTCCGCGCCCGCGGCGCGGCGACGCCGGCGGGCGCCTGAGGAGGCAGAACGAGCCCGGGCCCGCCCTCGCGGCCGGGCCCGGCCGGATCATTCGCGTCATCGACGGCCCCGCCGCCGGCTCCACCCGCCGTCGCGACCGCCTGCGAGACCGTCGCCGCCTCCACCGCAAGCGCCTGTTCGTGCCCGAGCCAGTCCTGCTGCACGACGCCGCGCCCGGCGAGGTCGAGGAGCGTCTTGGTGAGCGCCCTGCCGAGCACGACGCCTTCGGGGTAGGCGTTGGCGAGCACGATCACGGCGATCCCATCCGAGGGCACCAGGCTGACGACGGCGCCGGTGCCGGTCGCGAGGCCGCCCTCGGCACTCGCCACCAGCCGCTCGTCGAAACCGCGGACGAGCCAGCCGAGGGCGGCGACCGTGGGGTCCGAGATCGCCGCGCCGGCCTCGTAGCCTGACCCCGCGCCGGCCGCAGTGGTCGGAGCGAGCGTCTGCCCGAGCGGGCCGGCCGGCGCCACGCGCACCCCGCCGAGCGCGCCGCCGTTGAGCTGCAGTCGGGCGAAGGGAACGAGGCCGCTGAGGCTCGAGCTGACCCCGAGAGACGGCGCCAACACCGTCTCGTTCGAGGGTTTCTGCGGCACCATCGCGCCGGCGGCGAGCCGGTGCGGCGCGGCCCTGTTCTCCGCGGCCATGTAGCCGCGGTAGCTGAGCATCGTCCGCTCGTCACCGATCGGCTGCAGCACGCGCGTGCGCATGAGACGCGCCCAAGAGTCGCCGGTCGCGCGCTCCGCGGCGACGGCCGCGGCGGTGAAGACGGCGTCCTGCGGAGCGCGGGCGGCGCGGAAGCCGGCGGCCGGCCGCAGGTACCGCAGCCGCCGCAGCACCTCCTCACGTCCGTAGCCGAACTGCAGCAGCTCGGCGCCGGCGTACGCAGGCAGACCGCTGCGCTGCGCCGTGAGGTCACGGAAGGTCGCCGCGCGCGTCGCCCAGCGGTCGCGGAGGCGAAAGCCTGGCCACGCCCGGCGCACCGGCTGGTCCCAGCGCACTTCGCCCTCGCCGGCGAGCGCGGCGAGCATCGTCGTCGTGTAGCTGCGCGAGACCGCCCCCAGCTGGAACAGGGTGTCGTCCGTGATCTCGTCGGGACTCCCGATCCGGCGCAGCCCGAAACAACGAGCGTAAGCGACGGCGTCGCCGGCGACGACCGCGACGGCCGCACCGGGCACGCCGCTCCTGGCGACCATGCTCGCGGCGAGTTGATCGAACGTGGGCAGTGCCCGCCTGACGTCGGCCGCCGCCTGCACGCGACGCGCGGCAGTCGCGAGCGCCGCCTCCGCGCCGGCGGACGGCGGTGCGACAGGGGCGAGGCCGGGAGGGCCCGCCGGCGGCGCCGGCGAGACGACCGGAGATGTCACGACGACCGTCGCCGGGCGCGCAGACGGAGACGGCTCCGTACTCACGCGGATGCCGCAGCCGGCGAGCATCGCCGCCGCGGCGGCCGCCGCGAGCACACCTGTGCGCCACCTCGATCCCAACCTCAGCCTCCTCGGGTGCTCTCCCCCTGTCTTTCGCCGCAGCACGCGCCATACCCTCGCCGCCCCCGGGGTGTAGAGTCGAGGCGCTGAGTCGATAGAGAGCCACTGCGGATGAACGCACGACGTGAACGGGAGAAGCGGCGGACCTGACTCGGCCGCACCCGGGGCTGGAGGAAGCCATGACAGACGCAACGCCCGACCCGACCACCGTCCAGAGTGAGTCGCCCGGCGCCGGACCGGCGCCTCCGCCGAAGACCGAGCCGTCGCCGCGAGTGAACGCGGCCATGCTCGCGCGCCTCGCGGCGCGCGCGGCCGTGGCCGCGCCGGCCGAGCAGATGGCCGTGGAGGCGCCGTTCACCGGCGACACGCTGGCCGAGGTGCCGCGAGGCACGCCGGCGGACGTGCAGGCCGCGTGCGCGGCCGCACGGGCCGCGCAGGTGGAGTGGGCGCGGCTCGACGTCGACGAACGTGCCGCGGTGCTCATGGACTACCACGACCTCGTGATCGCCAACGCCCAGGAGATCCTCGACCTCGTCCAGCTCGAGTCCGGCAAGGCGCGCATCCACGCGTTCGAAGAGGTGCTGGACGTCGCCATCCAGGCACGCTACTACGCGCACGCGGCCGCCGGCTTCCTGCGCGAGCAGCGCGCACAGGGCGCCCTCCCCGTCCTCACCGCCACGCGCGTGCACCACCGGCCGCGCGGCGTGATCGGGATGATCGCCCCGTGGAACTACCCGTTCACCCTGGCGATCGGCGACGCCCTGCCCGCCCTGGTCGCCGGCAACGGCGTCGTCCTCAAGCCCGATGCACAGACGCCGCTCAGCGCACTGTGGGCGGCGGGCCTGCTCGAGGAGGCCGGCCTGCCCCGCGGCCTGCTCCAGGTGGTCACCGGCCGCGGGGCCGAGCTGGGCGGACCGCTCATCGACGGGACCGACTACCTCATGTTCACGGGGTCCACCGCCACCGGGCGCCGCGTGGCCGCCCAGTGCGGAGAGCAGCTCAAGAGCTGCGCCATGGAGCTGGGCGGCAAGAACGCCCTCCTCGTGCTCCCCGACGCGCCGCTTGCGCGTACGGTCCGCGGCGCCGTTCAGGGCATCACGTCGAACAGCGGCCAACTCTGCATCAGCATCGAGCGCGTCTACGTGCACGACGCCCTGTACGACGCCTTCGTCCCACGCCTGGCGGAAGCCCTGCATGGGGTCAAGCTCGGGGCCAGCCTCACGTTCGCCGACGACGTCGGTTCGCTGATCGGCGCGGACCAGCTGGCCAAGGTCCGCGCCCATGTCGACGACGCCGTGGCCAAGGGCGCCGAGGTGTTGGCGGGCGGCAAGGCCCGCCCCGACCTCGGCCCCTACTTCTTCGAGCCGACGCTGCTCACCGGCGTGACGGACGAGATGGAGCTGTGCCGCGCCGAGACCTTCGGTCCCGTCGCCGCCGTCCACCGCTGCGCGTCGGTCGACGAGATGGTCGCCCGCGCCAACGACAGCGACTACGGCCTCAACGCGAGCGTCTGGACGCGTGACGCGAGAGCCGGCCGCGAGATCGCCGGCCGCATCGAGGCCGGCACGGTCAACGTGAACGAGGCCTACGCGGCGGCCTGGGCGTCGGCCGCACCCATGGGCGGCTGGAAGCAGTCCGGACTCGGACGGCGACACGCCCGCGACGGCCTCCTCAAGTACACGCAATCGCAGACGGTGGCGGCGCAACGCGTCCTCGGCATCGGCACGCCGCCGTTCCTGAGCCACGGTCAGTACGCGGCGGTGATGACGGCCGCGGTGCGCCTGCTCAGGCACATGCCCGGCATCAAGTGAGGAGGCGACCGTGACCGCCGTCCACAACAAGCACGTCCTGATCACCGGTGGAGCCTCGGGCATAGGACGCCTCCTGGCTCTCGGCTGCGCCTCGCTGGGCGCGACGGTGACGATCTGGGACCTCGACGCCCCCGGCGCCGACCGCGTCGCGGCGGAGGCGTCCGCGCACGGCGCGGCCGGCGCCCACGCGCTCGTCTGCGACGTGAGCGATCGCGAGCGGGTCTACGCGTGCGCCGAGGAGGTGCGAGCGGCGGCCGGCGACGTCGACGTCCTCGTGAACAACGCCGGCATCGTCAACGGCCGTCCTCTGCTCGAGCTCGCGGATGAGCGCATCGAGCGTACCTTCGCCGTCAACACGCTGGCGCTCTTCTGGACGGCGAAGGCGTTTTTGCCGGCCATGACCGCGCGCGGGAGCGGCCACGTCGTCACTGTGGCCTCGGCCGCAGGCCTGATCGGCACCGCTCGCGAGACCGACTACGCGGCGAGCAAGTTCGCCGCCGTGGGCTTCAACGAGGCGCTGCGTCAGGAGCTGCGGCGCGGCGCCCCCGGCGTCAAGACGACCGTGGTCTGCCCGTTCTACATCGACACGGGCATGTTCAAGGGCGTCAAGTCCCGGTTCCCGCTGCTCCTCCCCGTGCTCAAAGAAGAGGAGGTGGCCGGGCGCATCCTGCGGGCGATCCAACGTGACGAGGCCCAGGTGCAGATGCCGTTCATGGTGCGCACGCTTCCCGCGCTGCGGCTGCTGCCGGTGTGGGCCTTCGACCGCGCGGCCGACTTCTTCGGCCTCAACGACGCCATGGACGGTTTCACGGGACGCTCGGAGTCCTCGGAATGAAGTGGGAGGAGCGGAGCGGGTGGTGGTGGGCGGCGAGACGCCGGCGCGCGCTCTAGAGCCTGAACTCGTGCCGGCAGAACGCGTCGCCGGCGCTCAGTGAGTGCGTCTGCGTGTGGGCCGAGGGCTCGGCGCCGAGCATGCCGCAGAGCATGGTGCGGTCGAAGACGCACACCAGATCGGGGTGCTCGGCCGCCAGTTCCTGGTAGACGCAGTTGCTGATCTCGATGACCGTCGCGCCGTCGTCGCCGGCGCCGAGGATCGCGCCGTAGCCCGAGACGTCCATCCAGTCGACCACGGCGCGCGGCGCGAGCTTCACCGGCGGCCGCACGCCGTCGCCCGCCAGCTCCGCGGCGGTCTGCTCGCCGTAGTCGCGGCCCAGTGCGGCCGCAGCGACGCCCGCCGCCTCGGGCTCAAGGGCGTCGTCGATGAGACGGAGCAGCAGCCGCGCCAGCCGCTCGTAGCGACGCGGCGGCAGCATGACCTCGAGGCGTGCGTCCGCGACCGCGTACGTCTTGGCGGGGCGACCGCCTCCGGCGCGGCGACGCGTGGCGGTCACGACGAGACCGAGTTCGCCGAGCTTCTCTAGGTGGGCGCGCGCGACGGTACGATGCAGACCGAAGACCTCTGCCACCTCGCTCGCCGACTGCGGCGCCTCGCAGCCACGAAGATGGCGGTACACGCCGCGACGCGTGGGATCGCCGAAGACGTCGGCGAGCCTGCCGAGATACGCGCCGTCCTTGTCGTATACCGTCTCCACCGTCGGCACCCTATCTCACGCGCATGCACAAACCAAGGCTTCCGACGCTCAAAAGGCACGAAATCAGGTGTTCGCCCTAGTCTGAGCTTCGTACCCGCCACGACCAGACCGGCGGCCGCCACGTTACGGATGACGGCCACCCGGATAGATGCAGCAACACAACGGGCGCACATGACCACGCGAGGAGAGGAGCAGCCATGATCAAGGTGAAGACGTTCGCGACGCCCATCAAGATCTTCGCCGCGATGCGCGAGTTGGATGAACTGGACGCGCAGGTGACGGCATTTCTGGCGGAAGAAGGCGCCGCCCAGATGTTCTCCATGAGCGACTGCACCACCGCCGGCGAGAACGGTGAGACCATCGGTCTCGTCCGCGCCGTTGCGTACCTGGTGCCGGACTGAGCGATGCGCGACCGCGCGGATCCGATCCCCGCCGCGGCGCGCAAGGCCAATCTTGCGCTCTGGAATCACTGGACCGCGATCCATGCGCAGAGCGCCTTCTACGACGTGGAGGGCTTTCTTGCCGGCAAGACCTCCCTCTTGCCACTCGAGTTGGAGGAGTTGGGCCCGTACGTGCACGAGAGCACCACGCTGCTGCACCTTCAGTGCCACTTCGGCCTCGATACGCTGAGCTGGGCGCGGATGGGAGCGGCCACCGTCGGCCTCGACCTCAGCGACGAGGCGATCGGTCTGGCGCGGCGCCTGGCCGGCCAGGCCGGCCTTTCCGATCGCACCGAGTTCATCTGCGCCGATCTCTACGACGCGGACCGGCACCTCGGCGAGCGGCTCTTCGACGTCGTCTTCACGAGCTGGGGAGCCATCGAGTGGCTGCCGGACCTGCAACGCTGGGCGGCGATCGTCGCTCGTCACCTCAAGTCCGGCGGCAGCTTCTACATGGCCGAGATCCATCCCCTCGCCTACGCCCTCGACGAGGTGCCGGGCGAGCATGAGTTGCGCGTCAAGTACCGGCTGCTCCCGGACCCGGACGAGCCAGACGTCGAAGCGGTCGTCGGCAGCTACGCCGAGCGCGGTGCGGACACCACCGGGCACGTCGCCTGGGGCTGGACACACAGCTTCGCCGAGATCCTCGGCGCGCTGAGCGGCGCCGGCCTGCGGTTGGAGCATCTTCACGAGTTCCCGACCTCGCCGGCGCCCCTCTGGGAGTGGATGCTCCGGGACGACGACCGTTGGTGGTGGCTCCCGGGCGCCGACGGCGCCCCGCGCAAGGACCTTCCCCTCAGCTTCTCGCTGCGCGCCACGCGCCCCATCGGGCCAGGCGACTGACGATGCTGGACGACTACCTCAAGGCGAACCTCGCAAGCTGGGATGAGGCCGTCGCCCTCCACGTGAGCTCGGAGCTCTACGACGTGGAGGGCTTCAAGGCAGGCCGGCTGTCACTCAGCCGAATCGAACTTGACGAGCTGGGATCCTTCGTGCGCGAGGACACGACGCTCCTGCACCTGCAGTCCCACTTCGGGCTCGACACGCTCAGCTGGGCGCGCCGGGGAGCGATCGTCACCGGCGCCGATTTCTCCGGCGAGGGGATACGGGTGGCGCGCACTCTGGCCGAGGAGATCGGCCTGGCACAGCGCGCCACCTTCGTCCAGAGCGACGTCGCAAGCCTGCCGGACAAGCTGTCCGGCTCGTTCGACGTCGTCTTCGCGTCGTGGGGGGCGCTCATCTGGCTCGCCGATCTCGAGCGCTGGGCCGACGTGGTCGCGGGCTTCCTGCGGCCCGGCGGGACGTTCTACCTCGCGGAGTTCCACCCCTACGTGTTCCTCCTCGCGGACGACGCCTCGCCGGAGTCGCTGCGCGTCGGCTATCCCTACTTCATGCACGGGGTGCCCCAGCGGTTCGACGAGCCCGGCGACTACGCCGACCCGCGCGCGACGCCGAAGCACACCGTCACCTTCGAGTGGCTGCACGGCTTCGCCGAGATCATCGACCCCCTGCTGCGCCGCGGACTACGCCTCGACGTGCTCCGCGAACTCCCGTACACGGTCCCCGGCCTTCCGTTTGCCTTTCTCGAAGAGGACGACCGCGGCATGGTCCGCGTCAAGGGCCGCCACGAGGACTTCCCCCTCACCTTCACCCTCAGGATGACGAAGGCGGGTCCTTGAACGAGGACCGCCCGGCCTCGAGCCGTGCGCCGCGCAACAATTCTTCACACACTCGGCGCCGGAGCGCCTTGACCCGAGGCCGAGTACGGCGTATCCTTTTTGTGCGCATTCACAGTCTAAACTGTCGAACGCGTGTCCCGTCAGGGGGACGAAGACCGGTGCTGCCCCACCAGCACCGAGGCCCCTCGAAGGCGGCGCCACCCCTCCAGGCGCCGCCTTCACTTCTTCCTTCACGTCGTGGTCGACGCGGGGCCCGTGAGGCCGTCGAGCAACGCGGGGATCGAGGCGCGCGGGACGACGAGGTCGGCCGCCGCGCGCACCGGCTTCGCCGCCTCCGCGACGGCCACCCCCAGCCCGGCCCACGCGAGCATGTCGACGTCGTTCATGCCGTCGCCGAGCGCGACGACCTGCTCCCTCGGCACGCCCAGCCGGGCGCAGAGCCAGGCCAGCGCCCCGCCCTTGTTCACCGAGGCGTCGGTGAACTCGATGTACTCCGCCTGCGAGCGGGTGACGTAGAGCCGGCCTCGCCAGCGCTCCTGCAGGCCGGGCAGGATCTGCTCGACGTCGGGCGCCGACGTGACGAGCACCAGTTTCGTCGGCGGCCGCCGTACCACTTCGGCCGCCATGTCGTCCACCGTATGGATGCCGACTTCGACCTGCTCCGCATACTGCCGCGCCCAGTCGGTGACCTGCTCGACGTAGAGCAGGTCGTCGATGTAGGCGTTGAGATGACGACCGCTCGCCAGCACGTGGCGGACCACCTCGGCCGCTACCGGGCCGTCCATTCGGATGTGGCGCCACTCCGAGCCGTCGGCAAGCTCCGCGACCATGGCGCCCTGGTAGCACACCACCGGTCCCCGGCGGATGCCGAGGCGCGCCGCCACGAGGCGCGCGCTGCGATACATGCGCCCGGTGCAGATCACCGTCCGGGCGCCCGTCGCGCGCAGCCGCGCCAAGGCGTCGGGAAGCCCGTCCGCGTGCGAGAGGTCGGGGGCGAGCAGGGTGCCGTCGAGGTCCGCGGCGACGAGGCCGGCGACGAACGCCGGCGGGACGAGAGCGCCGGCGCTCACACCCCGCCGCCGGGCCTCTTCGCGAAGACCCGGCGCGCACCGGGCCTCCTCCGTGCCATCAGGAGCGCCTCGTCGGCGCCCGCATCGAAGTGACGACGAGGTCGAGGCGGGTGAGCTCGATGTCCGCGACCCGGCGCATGTCGTCGCGGAACGCATCGAGCAGCGCCGCATGCACGTCGTGAAGGGCGCAGGCCGGCACGGAGGCCTCGACGCGGACACTCCAGCCGGCGTCGTCCTTGCGGACGGCGACGTCGGTCACCTGCGCGCCCGGGAGCATGGCGTGGAACCGGCGACGCAGCGCCTTGCCGAGGGCCGGCACGGAGAGCCGCGCCGTGCCGTCCTCGACGGCGTACTCGATGATCTGCGGCCCGCCTGCCGCGCCGACCTGACGATACGCGAGGACGAGAAGGACGATGGTGATCGCAGCCATCACGGCGGCGGCGACCCCGGTCGTGCTCCAGACGGGATCCCCTGTCAGCTCTCCCCACCAGGTGGAGACCGGCCAGCGGACCGCGGCGTCGGCGGCGAGCGCCGCCTGACGTACAAGCGCGGCGCCCCCCACGAGCAAGCAGGCCACGCCGGCGACGACGGCGACGACACGCGCCGGCGCCGTCACGGCAGGTACCTCACGAGCTGCGTCACCTTGAGCACCCGGACGCGGACGTCGAGCCTCACGAGGTCACGCCCGGTGAGCCGGGCGACCTGGCGCCGCACCGCCGCGTCGGCGGCGGCGCCCACCGTGGCCGCGTCCGCCAGCGGGCGAGCCCAGACCCGCACTCGCCCGCGCAGGTCCGCGCCGCGCTGGAAGAGCTCGACCTCGGCGCGCACGGTATCCGGATGGCACCGGGAGGCCGAGGACGCGGCCGGCCCCTGGATGTCGGCGCTCGGCACGAGGACGCCACCGGCGCCGGCGCCCGCGGCGAGCCACAGGGTGTCGGCGTCGTTGCGCAGGACGAGCCAGATGAGCAGCGCCAGCACGACCATCGCCGCCAGTGCCAGCCACGCCAGCACCGCATGGCCGCCGCCCGGCGTGAGATAGGGGAACGGCGAGAACCCACAGCCGAACGCGGCCGCGGTGAGCCGCATGGCGAACAGCAGCGCGACCGTCCCGCCGGTGAGCAGCAGGACGAAGGTCGCGATGCGCGTGGTCGCGCCTGCCGCCGCGGCGGCGGGCCGCCGCCTCTCAGTCCGGGGAGCCAGCCTGGTCCTCCGGGAAGACGACGTCGGTGACGAGGACGTTGACGGCGCGCACGGGCAGACCCGTGGTGGCCTCCACCTGCTCCGAGACGGCCTTGCGGCAGGCCTCGGCGATGGCGGGAACGCTGGCGCCGAAGACGACGCTCATGGTGATGTCGATGTCGACGCTGCCCTCACGCAGGTCGACGGTGATGCCGGGCGTTCCCTTGTCGCCGCGCAACCCCGCGAGCGCGCGTGCGCTGGTGCCGCCCAAGGCGTTGATGCCGTCGACGCCGCTGATCGCCTTGAAGGCGATCTTCGCGACCACGTTGTCCGAGATGGTGACGCCGCCCGTGCCGGGGCCTTCGGGTTTCGGGGTCTCGCTCATGGCACTCCTCCCGTCGTCGGTCGTCTACGCTCACTCCGCGGGGGACGGCCGCGGCCTCACCCGCCTACTGTACCCGGAGCGAGCGCCGGGTACGAGTCAGAGAGCGGTCACCCGCGATCCGCGAGGCGCAACCTGAGTGCGGCCACTCCGTCCGACCTCGGCGTCTCCACCGCATCGCCGCGACCGAGATCCCTCGACCGGCGTCGCGAGCAGACGGTCAGGTCCCCGCGCCGAGCGTCTCCAGGTAGCGCGCGTACGCGAACACCCGGTTGCGCTTCTTGCCGGTGAGCTCGGGCGTGCCCTGTTCGTTGAGGAATGGATGAGACCGCTCCCCGGCGACGACGCAGTGCCGTCAGAGGCAGAAGCGACCGCCGAGTTCGAGCGGTGCCTTCGCGAGGGGCGGCGGTGATGCCGCGGGGCCTCACCCGCACTTGGAGAAGCCGCAGGTGCGGCACACCACGCAGCCGCCCTCATGCTCGATGGCGCCGCCGCAATCCGGGCAGGCTCCCTGCGCCACCTCGACCAGCGAGAGCTGCGGCTCGGGCGTGGCGGCAGCCTGCGTCGCCGCGCCGGCGACGTACCGCCGCTCGATGGCCTTGCCGATGGCGTCGGCGCAGCTGAGCGTCGCGTTGGGGCCCATGCCGTAGGGGACGTGGCAACGGATGCCCTTGAGCTGCTCGACGATCTCCTGCGCCGAGGCGCCCTTCTTGAGCGCGAGCGAGATGAGCCGGCCCAACGCCTCGGTGTTGCTCGAGGCGCACCCGCCGGCCTTACCCATGTTGGCGAACACCTCGCGGGGGCCGAACTCGTCGTCGTTCATGATCACGAAGAGCTTGCCGCAACCGGTGTCCATGCGCTGCGTCTCGCCGCTGAGCAACTGCGGGCGAGCGGGCCGCGTGGTGGCGATGCCGACGCCCGGTTCGGCAGCGCGCTTCTTCTTGCTCTGGCCGACGTTGAGCACCTGCTCGTCGCGGCTGCCGTCGCGGTAGATGGTGACGCCCTTACAGCCGCTACGGAAGGCCATGCGATAGACGTTCTCGACGTCTTCGACGGTCGCCTCGTTGGGGAAGTTGACCGTCTTGGACACGGCGTTGTCGGTGCTCTTCTGGAACGCCGCCTGCAGCTTGATGTGCCACTCGGGCGTGATGTCGTGCGCCGTGGCGAACACCTGCTGCACGTCGGCCGGCACCCCGTCGGCGTGCCGGGCCGAGCCGACCTCGGCGATCTTCTTCATGAGCTCTTCGCTGTAGAAGTCGCGCTCGCGGGCGACGCGCTCGAAGTAGGGATGACCCTCGACCATGCGGTCGTCGTCGAGGACGTTGGCGCGCACGTAGCTCAGCGCGAAGACGGGCTCGATGCCGCTCGAGCAGCCGGCGATGATGCTGATGGTGCCGGTGGGGGCGATCGTGGTGACCGTGGCGTTGCGCACGCGCGCGCCGGTCGGCGAGTCGAACACGGAGCCCTCGTAGTTGGGGAACACGCCGCGCTCGCGGGCGAGGTCTTCGCTCTCCGCGCGCCCCTCGTCGTGGATGAAGCTCATGACCTCGCCGGCGATGCGGCAGGCCTCATCCGAGTCGTAGGGGACCTGCAGGCGGAGCAGCATGTCGGCGAAACCCATGACGCCGAGGCCGATCTTGCGGTTGCCCTTGGTCATCTGCTCGATCTCGGGCAGCGGGTAGCGGTTGACGTCGATGACGTCGTCGAGGAAGCGCACGGCGGTGCGCACGATGCGGCCCAGGGCGCCGTAGTCGATGTGGCCGTCGGGCACCACCGTGGACAAGTTGATGGAGCCGAGGTTGCAACTCTCGTAGGGGAGCAAGGGCTGCTCGCCGCAATTGTGAACCACAAGCCCGTTGGCCACGAACGAATGGGTGAGCGGCTCCGTGACGTCGTACACCATCTCCATGCCGTCCGGCTCGAGCGAGCGGAAGCGCGCCGTGAAGGAGTGCCGGTACGGGCCCCGGCGGTAGCCCTCGAGGAGCGCGAGGAGCTTGCTCTGCTTGGCCTCGCTCATGAAGCCGATCTCGTCGGCGAACAGGCGCAGGCTGCCGCGGGAGACGACCAGGTCGTGGTAGGCCTTGCAGTCGTAGAGCGCCTTGCCGCCGTGACCGTCGGGAAGCTCGCGCTGACCCTGCGGACGACGGCCCTCGTAGATGCGCGCCGGGATGCCGAAGTTGAGGAGCAGGCGCTGGACGTCCCGCAGCAACGACCGGCTGATGGAGGTGAGTCGCACGTCGACACCCTTCTGCGGCGACCCGCTGACGTGCCCGTCCGCCGTGAACAGTGCGCGGAGAAAACCCTGCTGCATCTCCTCGGAACCGACGAGCACGCTCTCCGGCACGCAGAGCTTTCTGCCATGCCGGAGCCCGTGCTCTTCGGCCACACGCCAGAAGCGCGCGGACTTGATCCGGTGCTCGTCCCGCCCGCCGACCTCGAAGCCGTTCGTCGTGTACGTCCGGTCGAGCAACTGCCGGCCGTCCACCTCGTCCTGCATGAGGCCGGCGAAGACCGGGGCCAGCTCCTGCTTCTCGTCGCCGAAGAAGGAGAGCACGACCTCCGTGGCCTTCATCGTGCCGTCGCCGACGAGCCAGCCGAGGAGCATGCCCAGGCGACTCGATCCCTCGCTGCCGAACCCGCCTTTGCGGTCGAGGATGTGGATGCGGTCGCCCTGCGTGAGTTCGCCGGCAGGCACCCATCCGCGCGTGGTCTTCACGCGGTGGTCGGCGGTCAGCCGGAGCTCGTAGCCCTCCACCGTGGTGAGCCGGAAGACCGGCTTGACGCCGCTCGCGACCACCTGCGAGGCCTTGGCCGCCCTGCGGTCTCCCGCCGTGCGGCCGTCGAGGACGAGGCCCGGGCGCCGACGACCCTCGTAGAGGTCGACGATCCGCTTCAGGCCACCATCCGTGTACACCAGCGACTCCCCGGTGACGCAGGGGTTGGTGCTCTCGATCTCGCCCAGATGCGGCGTGGGGTTGTCCTCGTTGATGCGGTCGATGAAGACGATGCCGGGGTCGCCGTTCTTCCAGGCCAGCG
>CAZJGT010000029.1:0-19819 GCA_964545565.1 uncultured Thermoleophilia bacterium | reverse complement strand
CGGCAGCGGTCGCGTTGAGAATCAGGTTCTTGGGGTTCACACCCGACAGCAGGACGGCGACGAGAAGCGCCTTGCCGGGGTTGAAACCGTCGAGCGCCCCCATCCACTTGGGCAGCGGCGCCTCTTCGCCGGCCTTCGGCCGCGTGCGCCACTGCCGCAGTGCCGCGAAGAGCAGCAAGAGGCCCAACACCAGCTTGATCACGCTGACCACCGTCGACGGATCGGAGGACTCGGCGATGCCGGCCGTGTTGGCGATGACGAGCACGATCGTCGCGGCCACGAATAAGCCCAGCATCCAACCGAGGAGGAACGCGAGCCCGTTGCTGCGTGCCTTGGGCGTGATGAGCATAAGGATCACGGCGATGATGGGCACCGGGCTGATGGCGATGCCGATCGCCAAGGGAAGGATGTCGCCGATCACTTGACCCATACGTCCTCCGGTTCGCTCGTGAGGAGTGCTGTCCGCGACGCCGATCGAGAGCCGACGACCTCATCGGCGCTCGGCCCCGGAGACGGCGCCCACCGTCTGCATGTTACCATGTGGTGAATTACGGCCACATGGCCGCCCACAACGCGCAGACGAAAGAGCGTGCGTAATCGTCACGATCACCGGCCGCAACAACCGGGTTCGGTCTCAGACTAGGGGATGTGAAGTGGCGAACCAGTCGGAACGACACTCTCGGGCGATGCTGCCGATTCCGGACCGGCCCAAGCCGGGGCTGACCACCTACGACGCGAAGGATCCCGACACATCGTATCCGCCGATCGAGCCGCTGCTTCCGCCACGAGGGGCGCCGAACGTTCTGATCGTGCTGCTCGATGATGTCGGGTTCGGCGCGTCGAGCGCGTTCGGCGGGCCGTGCCAGACGCCGAACGCCGAGAAGCTCGCGGCGGGCGGGCTGAAGTACCACCGCTTCCACACCACGGCGCTGTGCGCGCCGACACGAGCTGCGATGCTCACCGGCCGCAATCACCACTCGGTGGGGATGGGCAGCATCACCGAGACGGCCACGTCGGCGCCGGGCAACAGCTCGCTGCGTCCGAACACCAAGGCCCCCCTGGCGATGACGCTCAAGCTCAACGGGTACTCGACCGCGCAGTTCGGCAAGTGCCACGAGGTTCCGGTGTGGCAGTCTTCCCCGCTCGGGCCGTTCGACGCGTGGCCGTCCGCCGGCGGCGGCTTCGAGTACTTCTACGGTTTCGTCGGCGGCGAGAACAACCAGTGGGATCCCGCGCTCTACAACGGGACGACCCCCGTCGAGCCCCCTGCGACCCCGGAGGAGGGCTACCACCTCACCGATGACCTCGCCGACCACGCGATCACCTGGATCCGCACGCAGAAGTCGCTGATGCCCGATCGGCCGTTCTTCGCCTACTTCGCACCAGGGGCGACCCATGCCCCGCATCACGTGCCCAAGGAGTGGGCCGACAGATACGTCGGCAAGTTCGCCGAAGGCTGGGATGTGCAGCGTGAGCGCACCTTCGCCCGGCAGCGGGAGATGGGGATCGTGCCGGCCGACGCGAAGCTCACCCCGCGTCACGACGAGATCCCCGCGTGGAAGGACATGCCGGCAGAGCTCAAGCCCGTTCTCGAGCGTGAGATGGAGGTGTATGCGGGATTCCTGGAGCACACCGACCACCACGTGGGCCGGCTCATCGACGCCATCGAGGACCTGGGAGTCCTTGACGACACGATCGTCTACTACATCATCGGCGACAACGGCGCCTCAGCTGAGGGCACGCTCAACGGTGCGTTCAACGAGATGGCGAACTTCAACGGCATGGCGGCTCTGGAGACCCCGGAGTTCCTGACGTCGAAGCTGGACGAGCTCGGCTCACCGAGCGCCTACAACCACTACGCCGTCGGCTGGGCGTGGGCGATGGACTCGCCCCTGCAGTGGACCAAGCAGGTAGCCTCGCACTGGGGCGGCACCCGCAACGGCATGATCGTGCACTGGCCCGCCGGTATCAAGGAGAAGGGCGGGCACCGCACCCAGTTCACGCACTGCATCGACGTCGCACCGACGATCCTCGAGGCTGCGGGTCTGCCGGAGCCGATCATGGTCAACGGCGTGCAGCAGTCGCCCATCGAGGGCACGAGCATGCTCTACAGCTTCAATGAGGCGAACGCGGACGAGCGGCACGACCTGCAGTACTTCGAGATGTTCGGAAACCGTGGCGTCTACTACAAGGGGTGGAGTGCGGTGACCAAGCACCGCACACCTTGGGTGCTCGTGGGCGGCACGGTGCCGGCGTTCGACGACGACGTCTGGGAGCTGTACGACGGGACGAAGGACTGGAGCCAGGCGAACGACGTCTCGGCGGAGCATCCCGAGAAGCTGCACGAGCTGCAGCGGCTCTGGCTCATCGAGGCGACGAAGTACAACGTGCTTCCCATCGATGATCGAACCGGCGACCGGCTCAACCCCGAGATCGCAGGGCGACCGACGTTGATCCACGGCACGTCGCAGCAGTTCTTCCCGGGCATGGGCCGGCTGTCGGAGAGCAGCGTGGTCAACATCAAGAACAAGTCTTTCTCGGTCACGGCGGAGGTCGATGTCCCCGAGAAGGGCGCCAACGGCGTGATCATCGCCCAAGGCGGTCGTTTCGGGGGGTGGAGCCTGTACGTCAAGGACGGCAAGGCGAAGTTCGTCTACAACGTGCTGGGCATCCAGGAGTTCCCGGTCGAGGCCGACAAGCCGGTCCCATCCGGGACGCATCAGGTGCGGATGGAGTTCGCATACGACGGCGGGGGCCTCGCCAAGGGTGGAGATGTCACGCTTTACTACGACGGGAATGCCGTGGGCACGGGCCGCGTGGGGGCCACGCAGCCGATGATCTTCTCGGCTGACGAGACCACCGACATCGGATACGAGTCGGGAACGACGGTCACCCCCGACTACACGCCGGCGACAAGCCGGTTCCGCGGCAAGGTCAAGTGGGTGCAGATCGACCTCGGCGATGACAACCACGACCACCTGATCGACCCCGACGAGCGGATGCGGATCGCGATGGCGCAGCAGTAGGTCGCTGGTCGAGGCGTAGGTGCACACGCGGTACGCGAGGATCGGAGGGATGTTGACTGAGGGCCACGGTCTCCGCACCTCGAAACGCGAAGCGACGACCGAGGCGATGCTGGACGCCGCGGAGAAGCTGTTCGCCGAGCGTGGCTTCGCCGCCGTCTCGGTGCGGGAGATCGCGGCAGAGACCGGGGTGAGCCACGCGCTCGTGCATCGTTACCTCGGGTCGAAGGACGACATCCTCTCGGCCGTCTTCGCGCGCCATGCCGGCGAGATGGGCGCCGCCGCGGCCGACGCCGACAACGTCTCGGACGCCATGGTCCTTATGCTCAGGGAGGGCCTCGCCCATCACCGCGCCTATCTGCGCGTGATCATCCAGACCGCGCTTCAGGACCCGCCGTTCGCCGAGCTGATGCGCCGCATGCCGGTGGGCGCACGACTGGCGAGCATGGCTGAGGAGGCTGCCGCGCGCTTCGCTGGTCGAGAGAGCGGCGTCCCGCCTCGCTTCGTGATCGCCGCGGTGCTCGCGTTGTCGTTCGGCTGGGTCGCCACTGACGACTGGCTGCGGCGGGCCATGGGTCTCGACGACGTTGCGGAGGAGGCCATCGTCGACCAACTGGAGGACGTCGTACGAGGCATCATCGCGCGGCACCTCCACGTCGACCCTCGTCCGTCCGGCCGGTCGCTCGGCGCGCCTCTCGCCGCACGGCGGGCATCAGCGGACGCTCGTGCGCGAGACGCTGAGCCGGAGAGTGCCCAGATCGCCGCGGGCCCGTCGCGGGGAGCCAAGGGCGCGGCGACGACCGGAGCGATGCTGGATGCTGCCGAGAAGCTGTTCTCCGAGCGCGGCGTCGCCGCCGCTTCGGTGCGGGAGATCGCCGCAGAGGCCGGGGTGAGCCACGCGCTTGTGCACCGCTACCTCGGATCCAAGAGTGATGTCCACCGTGCCGTGTTCAAGCGCCGCCAAGAGACGATCCGGCAGGCGGCGGAGGGGACGAGCGATCTCCCGGACGCCATGGCCATCATGCTTCGCGAGGGGCTGGCACATCACCGGCGCTATCTGCGCCTCGTCCTGCAGGCCTCTTTGCACGGCCTCTCCTTCGAGGAGACGATGGGGGGGATGCCGGCAGCGTCTCAGCTGGCCGCCATGGCCGAGAGCGTCGCGGGCGCGGACGCAAGAGAGACGCCGCGCCCCGTCACGCCGCGATTCACCATCGCCGCCGTCGTCGCGCTCTACCTGGGCTGGGCGGGCTGCGAGGACTGGCTGCCGCAGGCCCTGGGCCTCGACGATGTCGATGAGGCGACGCGCGTGAATCACCTCGAGGACGTCCTGCGAGGCGTCATCGCCAGCAACGTCCTCGGTGACCGCGACTGACGGAGTACGCGATGGACGACTACAGCGCCTACGAGACCGCGGAGCTCGCCGCTCTGTACGATGCCGTGAACGCGTGCCGCGACGACGCTGCCTTCTGGCTCGAGATGGCCGGGCAGTCGGGCCCGGGCCGCCTACTCGAGATCGGCTGCGGCACCGGTCGCGTGTTGCTTTCGTTGGCGCGCAGCGGTCGCGAGATCACCGGGATCGACCTCTCGGAGGCCATGCTTGAGCGCGCCCGCGCAAAGCTGGCGGCTGAGCCCCCGGGGGTGCGCGGGCGCGTCCGCCTGCTCCATGCCGACATGACGTCGTTCGATCTCGGCCGCCGCTTCGCCGCGATCTTCTGTGCGTTCGGCGGCTTTCATCACTTGATCGAGGTCGAACAGCAACTCGCGTGTCTCAGCCGCTGCCGCGCTCACCTGTCGGCCCGCGGCAGGCTCGTGCTCGATCTGGTGAACGCAGATCCGGCTCCCGTCCAGGATGTGGCCGATGCGGAATCCACGGAAGGCGAGTCGACTGCTGAGCTCGCTGCGTGGAGCGACGGCCGTAGGATCCGCTCGTGGATGGAAACGATCTCCTACGATCGCTCACGTCAGCTCAGCGAGAGTGAGATGACCTACGAGATCATGGTGCCCGACGGCGGTACGCGGCGGCTCAGTGAGACGTTCCCTCTGCGTTACGTGTTCCGCTTCGAGCTCGAGCACTTGCTCGCCCGTGCCGGCTTCGATCTCATCGCCCTGTATGGCGACTACGACCTCTCGCCGCTCGGAGACCATTCGCCCGTGCTGCTTGCCGTCGCCGAACTCGGCGAGTGACCTGACCTCCTGGACTTCTCCGCCTCGTGGCTTAGACTGTTCGCAAGAGGTTACCAGCGGGTCAGCATTGCGACGGATGGACTGGGGAGGAGCCGATTCGATCATCGCGTCCCGCAGACGGTGCAGTACACGAGGCCGCTCCGTCCGGATCCTTGACGAAAGCGCGGGTCGTCAGGCACAGGCGCGTCTTTCCGCTGGTCCGCCTGCGGGAGAAGGCCGCCAACGCGTTCTGGCTCCTGCCCACCCTGCTCCTGCTCGGGGCGCTGGTGCTGAGCGCGATCACGCACATCCTTGACGGCCGGTTCACCGCGACGACTCCGACGTCGGTGGCTCTCTGGTCCGCCTCGGCCGCGACCCAGGTGCTCAGCGTCCTCGCGACGGCGATGCTCTCCTTCCTCGCCGTCGTCTTCAGCATCACCATGGTGGCGATGCAGCTCGCGAGCCAGCAGTTCTCGCCGCGCGTGCTGCGCACCTATGTCAGGTCCACGACCACGAAGATCGCCCTGGGGACGTTTGTCGCCGCGTTCGTCTATCCGCTGTTCGCGCTCGCCTACGTCGAGAGGACCGAGGGGCCGGGCGGCAGCGCTCCGCCGACGGTGACGGCCTTCGTCGCCAGTCTGCTCGCGCTGGCCAGCCTCATCCTGTTCATCGTGTACGTGAGCCACACGATCAACCTGATGCGCGTCACCTATGCGATCAGGTCCGTGGCACAGGAGACGCGATCGGCGTTGCGCGCGGCGGTTCCTCCCGAAAGCGCCTACATGGGGGTGCCGGAGCCGATCCTGGGTGAGCCGCTCAGAGTCGTCCGCTACCGGCGCCCCCCTTGGTCGCTCGCCGCGACCCGGGCCTCCCAAGGGGTCATCATGGGGACCGACACCGTGCAGCTCGTCCGCCTCGCCAGTCGGGACGATTGCGTCATCCGGACGCTCGTGCAGGTGGGCGACTACGTCAGCGAGGGCGCCCCCGTCTTCGAGGTCCATCCCCGGGAGCGTGCCAGATCGTCCGCGGTCCCTGGGGACGACGAGCTACTGCGCACGATCGACGTCGGGCCTGAGCGGACGGTGTACCAGGACCCGTCCTACGGCGTGCGCGAGTTGGTCGACGTCGCGGTGCAGGCCCTCTCTCCGGCGGTGAACGCTCCGACGACCGCCGTCCAGGTCATCGACCGCCTCGAGGATATCTTGGCCCAAGTGGCGCGGCGACCGGACGTGAGTCATCTCGTCGCCGACGAAGACGGGACTGTGCGCCTGGTGGCGGGACATCGCGGGTGGGACGACCTCGTCAGCCTGTCGCTGACTGAGATCCAGGAGTTCGGCGCCGGGTCGCCGCAGGTCACCCGGCGCCTCTTCGCGCTGCTCGAGCACCTGCTGGCCGTGGCGTCGGAGCCGCGCCGCGAGGCACTTCTGCGACAGCAGGCGAGCCTCGCCGTAGCCGTGGCTGCAAGAGTCCCCGAAGGCGCATCGCGTGAGCTCGCGCACACGCCGGACCGTCGGGGTCTGGGCTGAGCGCGGCGACGGTAGTGTGGGGGGGCTGACGTGAGGTCGATCCTGGACCTCCCCAAGCGCAAGGATCTCAAGGCAGACACGGTGGCCGGCCTTACGACCGGCCTCGTCCAGATCCCCGACGCCATGGCGTCGGCCATCCTGGCCACGGTCCAGCCGCTCAACGGCCTGAACACACTGGTCGTGGGTACCCCGCTCGGGGCGCTGTTCGCCGGCTCGGTCTTCATGACGGTCACGACCACGGGCGCCATCGCGCTCGCCGTGTCAGACGCTATCGGCGGCGCGGCCGCGAGCGAGCGGGCGACCCTCGTCGTGGTGCTCGCGCTGCTGGTGGGCGTCATTCAACTCGTGCTCGGACTGCTCAAGCTCGGCTGGATCACCAAGTTCGTTTCCAACAGCGTGATGGTCGGATTCGTGACCGGCGTCTCCGTGCTCATCATCCTCGGGCAGCTCGGCGACCTCACCGGCTTCAGCAGCGACTACCCCAACAAGGTGGCGAAGACGGTCGACCTGCTGCTGCACCTCGGTGAGATCTCGTGGCCGACGCTCGCCGTGGGCGCGTTCACGATCGGGCTGATCCTGGCTATCGGTCGAACGTCTCTACGCAAGTTCGCCATGGTGCTTGCGTTCGCTGCTGCGACGGCCGTCGTCGCGGTCTTCGGCATCCAGTCAGTGGCGCTGGTCGGCGACATCGCCGCGATCCCGTCCGGGCTGCCTCAGATCGATGTCCCGGACCTCTCTCCCGCCCTTGGCATGGTAGTGCCGGCCATCGCCATCTCGGCGATCGGGCTCATCCAGGGGGCCGGCGTCAGCAGGAGCGTGCCCAATCCCGGCGGCGGCTACGGCGACGTCTCACGCGACTTTGTCGCACAGGGCGTTGCGAACGCGGCGATGGGCTTCTTCCGCGGCATGCCCATCGGCGGCTCCGTCTCCGCCTCCGCCCTCAACGTCAGCTCCGGCGCGAAGTCCCGCTGGGCCAATGTCTATGCGGGCGTCATCGTGGCCATCGTCCTGGTGCTGTTCGGCAGCGCCGTCGAGCTCGTCCCGATGGCGACGGTGGCAGCCCTCCTGATCGTGGCGGCGGCCGGGTCGTTCAGGGTGTCGGCGATCGTCGAGGTTTGGCGCACGAACTGGGCATCCAGAGCGGTCATGCTGGTCACGCTCACGCTGACCCTTGCCGTGCCCATCCAGTACGCGGTCCTGGCCGGCGTCGCGCTCTCCGCCATCCAATACATCTCGAGTTCGTCACTGGACGTGAAGGTGCGCCGCCTCGTGCCCGGTGCTGACGCCTCCTATCGGGAGCTCGATGCTCCTGCGCGATTGCCCGACGAAGAAGTGACCATCCTCGATATCTACGGCAGCATCTTCTACGCAGCCGCGGACGTGATCGCCGAGAAGCTCCCGGAGGTCCGAGGTTCTCGGCGCGCCGTGCTCGTGCTCCGCTTGCGCGGACGCGGCGAGGTGGGAAGCAGCGCCATCGGCCTCTTTCGCCGCTATGCCGAGGACCTTCAGAGCGGCGGCGGCGCCCTTCTGCTCGCGGGCATAGGACGGGAGATGGGCGACCAGCTGCAGCGGACCGGGCTGGCGGACCTGCTGGGCGGCGACGCGATCTTCCCGGCGCACAGCACGGTCTACCAGTCCACCGAGGAGGCGTTCCGCGCGGGCCGGCGGCGGCTGACCGAGTCCGTGCCGCCGGCCGATGGCGGTGCTCCTGCCGGCGGGGAAGGGGGCGGCCGGGCATGAGGGCTCCGCCTCGCGCCCCATGGTCAGCGGTCAGAGCAGAACGGCGAGGCCCTTCCAGAGGAAGAGGACCCCGAATCCAAGGCCGGTCGCTATCTCGAGGATGCGGCTGTGCGCGATGACCCAGGTCGTGATGGCGCCCAGCATGGCCTGTGACTTCTGTGGAACCAGGACGTAGATGATGGTCGGGGCGTAATAGACGCTCAGCATGATCGCCAGACCGAAGGCCGTGGCGACGATCTCCTCGCTCGTCGAGACATCTGCCGCCGCAATCTCCTTGAGGGCGCCTCCGAACACGGCGATGGCGTCGAAATTGATCACCTGTACGGCCAGCCCGGCCAGGAACAGACTCTTCAGGCCCGCCGTGGCGATCTGCTGCGCGCGCGCCTGCCGCGCCCGCTGCTTCTCGGGCGACTCGTGCGAGAGGACTGCGATCGCGCCGATGACGGCGAACAGCACGCCGAGCCCGACGTCGACGTAGGCGCCTGCATCGCCTGCGTCGTCGAACATGCTCGAGGCGAGGATGACGGTGGCGAACACGACGTCGAGGAAGGCGGCGCCGGCGGTGAACGTCCAGGCGCCTGCCAGAGGGCGCCCGGACATGCCCAGGATGAGGGCGCAGACCACCAGGGCGATGGGGGCCGCGGCGGCCGCGGCCAGCCCGTAGAGCGCTACCTGCAGGAGCAACTCGGTCACAACGTGCGCCGGCGCACGCGGCGCCGTCCACGCCGGCGCACGCCGGCCACCGAGACCGGCGAGAGCGGTCTGCCGAACGGGTCGATGAACAGCGTCACGGGCCCGGTCTCGGCCGGCAGGACGCCCTCGAGCACCTCGACCGAGTACGACAGCGTCCCATCGCTCAGGCGGGGCCTGCGGATGATCACGACAGCGTCGTCCGGGGCGTCCTCGCGGGGTCCGAGAAACGAGAGCACCGCGTTCGGCGGGTCCTCCTCGAAGCTGTTCTCGCCCTCGTCCCACAGATCGACGAAGTCGGCGGTGGTCATGTGGCCGACGACCCGTTGGGGTCGGTCGGAGAAGTACAGGGTGGACGGCGTGACGCCGCGGAGCGTCAGCGTGACGCCGTCGCTCGCGGCCCCCTGCGCCGTCTGCACGAACATCGATTCTTCGGCCTGGAGCTCCTCGATCTGGTGGTCGTCCATGGCGCGCCTCCTGACTGGCGTGTGGGAAGAGGGCTGGGAGGGGATGTCAAGCCCCTCCCAGCCCGCAGGTGCATCGACCTGGCGAGCGCGGCCGACGATCAGCCGGCGACTCCGTGCGCGAGTCCGTCGAGTTGCGCGTCCGCGTGCAGTGACCTTTCGTCCTCGTGTGACTTGGGCTTGAGGTCGAAGACGACCCTCTTCACCGTGCCGGTGAAGGCGTAGGGCGCCTTGTCCTCGTAGGCGAGATCCACGACCCCGCCGTTGTCCCGGCCGATGTCCATGCCGGCGTAGGTGGTGAAGATGAGCGAGACGGTCTTGTCGAGGCGACCCTCACCGATTTGCTCGTCGTTCGCCCACAGCGTCACCTTGCCGCCCGACATCGGCTTGGGAGCATCAGATTCGAACAGCATCTTCACGCTGACGTCACCCGTGGGGATCGGCTTGGTCGACGTCTGCTTGTAGGTTTCGATGCCGACGTACTGGTAGGTGTGGTGGAGCATTCCCTTCTCGTCGACCCAAAGCGCGAACCCGCCGATGAAGTCCGCCATGGCCACGATGACGCCCTCGGCGCCACCCTTCGGTACCTTCAGCTCCGCCTCGATCGCGTAGGAGTGCCCGTAGATACGCGGGATCATCGTCGTCTGGATGTTCTGGACGTCGCCGGCGAAGGTGTGCCGGGTGACGGTCGGCAGCGGCGGCAGGTCGCCCATCCACACCGAGAAGGGGGCGAGCAACGGCAGGACCTTGTTCCGCTCCGCCTCCTGCCAGAAGAGCTCCTTGAGCTCCGCCAGCTTCTCAGGCTTCTCCGCCGCCAGATCCTTGGCCTGCGAGAAGTCGTCCGGCAGGTAGTAGAGTTCCCAGACGTCCTTTGACTCGTCGTACATGCCGGGCTTGAAGCGCGCGATCGTCTCCGGCTTGAAGTCCCACGGCGCCTTGTCGAGCCTGGCGCCGGCCCACCAGCCGTCCTTGTAGATCGCGCGGCTGCCGAGCATCTCGAAGTATTGCACCGTGTGCCGCTCGGGCGCCTTCTCGTCGTCGAAGGTGTAGACGAAGCTGGTGCCGTCCATGGGCTCCTGCTCGATCCCGTCGACCGTCTCCGGCTGGGGGATGCCGATCGCCTCGAGGATGGTGGGCGCGACGTCGATGCAGTGTGTGAACTGCCGGCGCGGGTCACCGTCGGGCTCGATGTGCCCCGGCCAGACGACGACCATCGGGTCGCGCGTGCCGCCCAAGTGGCTGGCCATCTGCTTGCCCCACTGGAACGGCGTGTTGTTGGCGTGGGCCCAGGCCGCCGCGAAGTGGGGGGCGGTGTGGAAGCCGCCGAGCGCCTCGATGCCGCCGTACTTCTCGATGAGCTTGAGCTGCTGGTCGGCCTCGAGCACCTCGCCGTTGAAGAAGGTGGTCTCGTTGAAGGAGCCGGTGAGGGTGCCCTCCATGCTGGCGCCGTTGTCGCCCCAGATCCAGATGATGAGCGTGTTCTCGAGATCGCCCGACTCCTCGATGGAGTCGAGCAGACGGCCGATGTTCCAGTCGGCGTTCTCGGAGTAGCCGGCAAACACCTCCATCTGGCGGGAATAGAGCTTCTTCTGCTCGTCCGAAAGTGAGTCCCAGGCGGGGAACAGCTCCGGACGTGCGGAAAGCTCGGTGTCCTGCGGGACGATGCCCAGCTTCTTCTGCCGCTCGAGCGTCCTCTCGCGATAGGCGTCCCAGCCGTCGTCGAACTTGCCCTTGTACTTGTCGGCCCACTCCTTCTCCACGTGATGCGGGGCGTGGCTGCAGCCGGTGGAGTAGTAGATCATCCACGGCTTGTGGGGATCGTGCGCGCGGACAGCGTGGTGCCACTCCACCGCCTTGTCGGTGATGTCGTCGGGGAAGTAGTAGAGTTTGCCGTCCTTGCCCTCGGGCACGCCGACCGTGGTGTTGTCGATCGTGATGATCGGGTCGTACTGACCCGCGGCCCCCGTCAGGAAGCCCCACCAGTGGTCGAAGCCCCAGGACTGGGGCCAGTGCGTGAAGGGACCGGCCGCGCCCATCTGGCTCCCGGGCGTCAGATGCCATTTGCCGAAGCCGGCTGTGACGTAGCCGTTCTCGCTCAGGATGCGAGGCAGCGCCGTGCAGCTCCGCGGCCGCTCACCGCAGTACCCGGGGTAGGGGGCAGGGAGCTCGGCGATCGTCCCCATGCCCACGCGATGATGGTTGCGGCCCGTGAGCATCGCGGCGCGGGTCGGCGAGCAGACCGCCGTCACATGGAAGGCGTTGTACGTGAGGCCCATCTTCTGCATGCGCGTGAAGTTCGGCGTCGCGATCTCGCCGCCGAAGGTGTCGGGGCCGCCGAAGCCGGCGTCGTCGATCAGCACGAGGAGGACGTTCGGCGCGCCTTCGGGCGCGTTGGGCCCGGCCATGATCGTCCAGTCGCCGACCGATTTGTCGAGTGTGCGCCCGGCGGTGCCGCCGAAGGCCTTGTCGGGGACGGGCAGCACGGTGCGGTCGGGCTGGAACTTGTGGGAGGCCTCGGCAAGGGCGTCCTTGAGGCCGCGCACGCCCTTCTTCTCCATCTGCACGACGGACTTGGCCGGCGTGGAGATCGTGGACTCGGCCGCCAGCCGGTCCTGGCTGTCGATCATGGCGACGATGACGGCCTGGCCGGGCTTGAGCTTGTCGCCCAGACCGGTCTCCATGCCGGTCTCGACCTTGTGGTGCGTGAACTTGCCCATCAGGCCGCCGACCGCGCCGCCGACCACGATCGAGCCGAGCAACGGCGGGCTGAAGAGGCCGATCACGACCCCGACCCCGCCGCCCCAGCCCAGGCCCTTGCGGCCCAGGTGGTCGCCGGTCTGGTGGACGGTGACCTTGCCGTCCTTGTCCTGCTCGACCAGGATGATGCCCTCGGACCTGACCTTCTTGTCCTTGACGAGCTGTACCAGTCCGTCGAAGTCCTTCTGGGCCGCCTCCAGTGCCGGGTAGGCGGCCAGGACGACGTCGTATGCGTCCTTCATCTCTCTCTCCCTTCTGTCTTGGCGCGGCGGCTTTCGCAGCCGACCGGTGGTCGTGTTGACGATCTGCTTCCCTATGGCGAGGCTCGCCCTCCGGTCATGTTCCTGCCAAGGGGGTCTCCGGACTACCTGCGAGCTCGTCCGCCTGCGGCTCGACCAGCAGGCCGAGGTCGCGCAGTTCGCGCTGCGACTTGCCCTTGAGCTTGCGCCCCAGCATCGGCCGGCCGTCTGAGTGGAGGTAGACGCCCGTCGGCTCCTTGGCCAGCGGCTCCTCCCAGGCGAACCACAGGGCGAGCACGCGGAAGACGTAGCCGACCGCGAACGCGAGGCCGATGGCCCACCACGCAGAGAGGCCGGCCTGCGTCGCGAGGACCCAGACGAGGCCGGTGATCACGGCATCGGTGACGAACCACTCTCCGCGGATGAATTGCTTGGGAGTGACGCCGCTGGCGATGTCGATGTAGAAACGGCCGGCGGTGGGCCCGACGACCGCCAGGATGAGGATGCCGAGGATGGGCAGGCCGGCCTTCGCCGCAGCCATGCAGCCGGCGATCGCATACCAGGGCAGCGAGAACGAGGTCATGAACTGGAAGAGGCCCTCGCGGAACAGCTGCCCGCCCTTGTAGGCGAGCAGATAGCCGATGATGCCCGCGACCAGGCAGGCGACGAAGTAGGCGGAGTTGGTCAGCGCATGGGGCACCTGCGCCAGCATCACGTCGCGAGTCACGCCGCCCCCGATGCCGCCGAAGAACGCCATGAGAAGGATGCCGACGACCGTCCAGTTGCGGTAGTGATCGGGGCGCCGCGCCAGCAGGGCGCCGTTGAGGGCGTTGGTGCCGGCGGCGATGAGGTCGACCGTCGTGAAGTTGCCGCTCAGTGAGAAGCTGAACCAGTTGAGGGTGCTGCCGATCAGCTGCGGGTCGAACTGGGAGAGAAGACCGTTCACCCCGCGTCACCTCCAGCCATGGGAGGCAGGCGTGCCGCCCGCCATGGGCGTCGCCGCTCCGACGTCGGCCGAGCCGGCGTCGGCCGCGACGTAGGCGGCGCGCAGCTTCTCCTCCTCCTCCTTCTTGGGGAAGACGAAGAACACCAGGGCGGCGGCGAGGACGACCGCGACCAAGCCGGCGATGTAGGCCCACTGGTCACCCTGCAAGAAGGAGGACTTGGCTGCAGCAGTGATCTGCTTCGCGTGCTCCGGGTACTGCCTGGCCATGTTCGCGGCGCTCGAGTACGAGAGCTGCAGCTGGCTCTGTGAGGCGGCGGTGACGTTCTGCCCAGAGGAGGCGATGGCGGTGCCCATGGCGGCCGCGTAGCCGGCCGTGAGCAGGGCGCCGAAGACCGAGGTCATGAGGGCGCCGCCGAGGTCGCGTTGCAGGTCTGCCGTCCCCGACGCCATGCCCACTCGCTCGACCGGGACCGAGCCGGTAAGTGAGTTCGAGGAGGGTGTGCCGGCGAGGCCCACGCCGATGCCCATGAGGCAGAGCGGGACGGCCACCTGCCAATAGGCCGAGCTCTCCTTCCACAGGAGAAGCATGAGGACGAAGGAGAGGGCCAGCATCGACTGGCCGACCAGCAGGGTGGTGCGTGACCCGCGACTGTGCACCAGTTGGGCCGAGCGGGGGGCGACGATGATCATGAAGAACACCGCCGGCAGGATGGCGGCCCCTGCCTCGAAGCTCGAGTAGCTCAGTACGTTCTGCAGGTACTGTTGGTTGACGAACGAGATGCCCATGAGCGAGCCGAAGACGATGATCCCGGCGCAGGCCGCGACCCAGAAGGTCGGGCGCGCGGCCACCTTGGGGTCGTAGAGGGGATTGGGAGCTCGCCGCTGGCGCACGATGAAGAGCACGAGGACGACGGCCGCGATCACGAGGAGGACGACGGCCGTGGTCTGCGCCTTGGGCACGGTGATGAAGTTGAGTGCCACGATGAAGGCGCCGATCATGAGCGCCGAGAGCACTCCGCCCAGGTTGTCGACCGGCTTGGTCGCCTCGTTCACGTGGGCGGGCACGAAACGCCAGGCCATGAACAGGGCGATCGCCGCCAAGGGTAGCGTGACGAGGAAGACGGAACCCCACCAGAAGTACTGCAGCAAGAACCCCGAGATCAGCGGCCCCAGCATGGCGAAGCCGCCTCCGAGTGCAGACCACATCGCGATCGATCGCGTACGGGCGGGGCCCGACCACAGCGCCGTGATGAGCGCCAGCGTGGTGGGGTAGGCCATACCGGCGGAGATGCCGCCGAGGAGGCGGGCTGCGAACAGGACGCCGTCGGAGGGGGCGTAGGCCGCGAGCAGGCAGGCGGGCAACGAAAGGACCAGGCCAAAGACGATCAACATCTTGCGGCCGTAGCGGTCGCCGAGCGCGCCGAACCACAGCACCGAGGCGGCCAGGCCGAGCGAGTAGCCGACCGCGATGAGGTCGAGAGCCGTCTGGGACGAGTCGAAGGCCTTGCCGATATCGGGCAGCGCGACGTTGGCGACGCTCAAGTTCAGGTTGGCGACAGCTGCGACCAGGATGAGTGAGATCAGGACGAGTCCGGCGCGCTTGGGCGCACCCGATGCAGATGTCCCTGCGGTGCCTGCCGATGGTCGGTCGCTCATGAAGATACCCCGCTTCCTTCGTCGGTCGCCGTCCCCTTGGCCCGCTCATGGTGTGACTCACCCACTACCTCGATGGACACGAGTTCCAGCCCGAGCTCGTGCACCTGGCCGCACAGACCATGGAGCTGCGCCTGATCGGTCAGGACGCCGGGGACGAAGCCGGGCGACGAGCTTGTCCGGCTTCGCCTGCCGGCAGTGGGATCCTTGAGATGGCCTCGAGATAGCGGTCGATCTCCTCCTTCGTGAGCTTGTTCGCCGGCGGACTGTGCCAGCGCCGGAAGGCGGCGAAGGCGCCGAGAAGTGCCGCCCCGAGCGCGACCTGCGATCTCTCGAATCTCACGATAGGAGCTCCTTGTCCGTGCCCGGGCGCAACGCGACGTGGCTTGAGAGAGAACGGTGAGCGGCGGGCGACCACCTGGTCGTCGCCCGCCGCTGTTCATACCGTCGTCTGCCGCAAGGGCGTCAGTCGTCGATCGCCATGCCGATCTCGACACCGGCGGCGATCAGGTCCTGCGGATGCAGCCACTTGTCGGCCAGCGCCAGGCCGCCTGCCTCTGCGATTGCGTTGCGGAGCGGGATCGCCCAGCGATGCTCCAGAACGGCGATCGCCGCGGTCATGCCCTCCGGGATGGCGTCGGCGATGTACCACACCTCTTCGTCGTCGAAGGCCGAGCCCTGCTCGAGGGCAGCCTCGGCGCCGGCCTCGGCGCCGGCCTCGGCGCCCTCATCCCCGGCGGCGCCGTAGCCCATGAGCGCGCCCGCGAGCGCGCCCAACTCGGCGAGCTCCTCGGCATCGGTCAACTCGACCTTGTCGATGGAACCGTCGTCGTTCTTGTGCACGACCAGCAGGTCGATCACGCGCACGATGTCTTGTTCACGTAGCCGCTTGAGCTCGTCGAGCGCGGCACCCTTCATCTGGCTGGTGTCGCCGAAGCCCACGACCAGGATCTGGACAGGACCCATTGCCATTCTTCTCTCCTCTCGGTCGGCCGCGTCAGCCGGTCACATCCTCTGCAGGATCTTCTGCTTCTGGGCGTCGAACTCGGCTTGCGTGAGCGCGCCGGAGTCGAGCAGACCCTTGAGCGCGTTGATCTGGGTGATGGCGTCCTCTTCTTGCGGAGCCGCCTGCGGTGGCGGAGCCTGCTGCGCGTACTGCTGCTGCGCCTGCATGTCATCGATCTGCGCCTGCTGATCGCGGCTCTGCTGCCCCTTCTTGCCGATGTGGTATGCGGCTCCGCCGACGACGGCGGCGCGCAACAGTGGCCTTCTCCTGAACATCTGTGTCCTCCCTGGTGTCGGTTCTCCGTGGCCGTTGCATCGTGTCGCGGCCAGTCCTTGCGCTGAGAGACGGCTGCTCTTGCGTCCAGATCCCCCAGGTCCTGAACGCGGTCTTCCCGCCGGACGCACAGGACAACCCGACCGCGGACCGCGTGGTCGGCGCGAGTCCCACGTTCGCGCAGATCTCGCGTTACCGCATGGTAACTCCACAGCCGACGTCTGTCCACGCGGCGTCGGCAGGAGGTGCTTCTTGGCTTTCTCGACGCCGTCTCGATGGCCTTGGGCCTTGAGGCACGAGGCCATCGCCGGGCGAGGCGACGGAGACTGGCGCCCGGCGCAGACGGACGGTAGTGTGGGTCGGCGACGGGTCAGCTACGGGCGAGCGGAGGTGCCATGCCGGCGATCGGGGAAGGTGGCTACGGCGGTACGCCGCACTGGCGGCCGAGGCGACCGCGTCTGCGCTTCCGCCGCCTTCTTCTGCAGTGGGCGACGAGTGCAGTGGCCCTTTACATCGCCGCCGCGCTCGTGCCCGGCGTCAAGATCGAAGGTCCGGTGATCGCGTTCTTCGCGGCGGCCGGTGTCGCGATCCTCAACGCCGTCCTGCCGCCGTTCATCGCGGCTCTGCGCCTCCCGTACATGTTGGCGGTCGGTTTCCTGCTGGTCCTCCTCCTGGACGCCTGGATGATCAAGCTCATCGCCGACGCGTCGGACCACACGTTCACGGTCAACCACTACTTCTCGGCGCTGCTGGTCGCCGTCGTCGCCGCCGCCGCGACGATCGCGCTCGAGGTCCTTTTCGGCACCAACGACGACGACGTCTACGCGTTGCGCGTCGTGCAGCGCGTCGCCAAGCGCTCGCACGAGCGCGTCGTCACCGACGTGCCCGGCGTCATCTACCTCGAGATCGACGGCCTGGCGCGGCCGGTGCTGCAGCGTGCCATGCGCGACGGCCACGCACCCGAGATGGCGCGCTGGGTGGGCGGGGGCACGCATCGCCTCACCGAATGGGAGACCGACCTCTCGAGCCAGACCGGCGCCTCCCAGGCGGGGCTGCTGCTGGGTTCCAACGACGACATCCCCGCCTTTCGCTGGGTCGAGAAGGAGTCCGGCCGGGTGATGACCTGCTCGGCCCCGGCCGACTGCGCCCTCCTCGAGGAGCGACACTCGAGCGGCGGCGGCCTGCTGGCTGAGGGCGGCGCCAGCCGCAGCAACCTGCTCTCCGGCGACGCCGACCACGTGATCCTCACCGTCAGCCGCATCGAGGCGGAGAAGAAGGCCAACCCGGGCTACCGCGCCTATCTTGCCAACGGCTACAACGTCACGCGCACGCTGGTGCTCTTCTTCCACGAGTTGTTCATCGAGTGGACTGCGGCCGCCAGGGCCAGGAGGCGCGACGTGCGGCCCCGCGGCCGCCGGCCGCTCGAGTACAGCCTGGTGCGCGCCGGCCTGGCCGTGTTCGTGCGCGACCTCACCGTGTTCAGCGTGATCAACGACATGATGAAGGGCGTGCCGGCGGTCTACGCGTGCTTCGCCGGCTACGACGAAGTGGCCCATCACTCGGGCCTCGAGCGCTCGGACGCTCTGGAGGTGCTGCGCAAGCTCGACCAGCAGTTCGGCCGCATCGCGCGCGCCCGCGAGTATGCCGCGCGCCCTTACGAGATCGTGGTCCTCTCCGACCACGGACAGACGCAGGGAGCGACCTTCCTGCAGCGCAACGGCTACGGTCTCGACGACCTGGTGGAGCGGAACCTGAGCGGCACGACGGTCGCGTCACTCGCGTCCGGCGACGAGAACGACTCAGCGGTGGACAAGGCCCTCCGCGAGGCGACGGGCAGCAAGCAGAAGACGGCGGCGAAGAACGAGGTCGGCGACCGCCAGGTCGTGGTCATGGGCTCGGGGAACCTCGGGCTCGTGTACCTCATGGAGGAGAAGCGCCGGCTGACGCTCGAGGAGATCGACGAGCGCCACCCGGCGCTCCTCGCGGCGCTGCGTGAGCACCCGCACGTCGGGTGGTTGCTGGTCCGCTCGTCGGAGCACGGCGCGGTGGCGCTTGGCGGCAAGGGCGTGAACTATGTGAGCGAGGGCCGCGTCGAGGGCGAGGACCCGCTGGCGCAGTTCTCGCCCACGGCCGCGACCCATCTGCTGCGCACCGACGGCTTCCCTCACGTCGCCGACATCATGGTGAACAGCTTCTACGACGAGCAGCTCGACGAGGGGTGTGCATTCGAGGAGCTGATCTCGTTCCACGGCGGAATGGGTGGGCCCCAGACGCGGCCCTTCCTCTTGCACCCCGTCGGGCTGAAGGCGCCGGACGAGCCCATCGTCGGCGCCGAGGCCGCACACCGCGTGCTGGCCGGCTGGCGCCGGGCCCTGCAGGGAGACGCGGCGCCGGCCCAAGCACCGGCTGAGGAGCCGGTGGCGCAGCCGGCCGGGGACTGACGTGCACGTCGGTCGGGAGGCGGCGTGCATCTGAGGCCGCGACGTCTGAACACGACCATCGCGGCCCTCTTCATGATCGGCTCGTTCGGCTTCGCTCTCGGGTCGCTGTCCTCCTACGCGTCGGCCGTGGGCCCTGAGGCCGACGCGCTCACGTTCTTCATCTCGTCGATCTTCTTCACGACGGCCTCGTTCTGGCAGCTCGTGCAGAGCCAGAGCCCTGCCGCGACCGCGACCGGGACCGTGCGCGACGATGAGCGGCAACGGGTACGTCTCCTCGCCTGGCTGCCGCACGACAAGGCGTGGCTTGCCGCGGCCACCCAGTTCCCCGGGACACTGCTCTTCAACGGCACGACGTTCTGGGCCATCACGGTGGCCGTCTCGGACAGCCAATACGACAAGGTCGTCTGGCGGCCGGACTTCTACGGGTCGATCCTCTTCCTCATCTCGAGCGCGTTCGCGCTCCTCGCGCTCGGTCGGCTGCTCACATGGCGGCCGCGCGAGGCCGCCTGGTGGGCGGCATGGCTGAACATGATCGGCTCTGTCGCCTTCATGGCTTCGGCGATCGGCGCGTACGTCAGCCCCCGGACCGATTCCGCGATCGACCTCACGCTGGCCGATCGCGGGACGCTCGTCGGCGCCGCGTGCTTCTTCGCCGGCGCCCTGCTCTCCGTCGTCGCCTGGAGACAGTCGGCCGCGGCGGCCGCCCCGGCGCGGGACTGCTAGTCGATCAGGCTGATGGCGTCCACGGGGCACTCGTCGGCGGCGTCCTCGCAGCAGCCGGCCTCGGCGCAGGCGTCGGGTGCGATGACGTGCGAGATGCCATCCTCGCCGAGTTCGAACACCGCGGGGCACGTCTCCTCGCACGCGCCGCAGCCGATGCACAGGTCTTGGTCGACGA
>CAZJGT010000028.1:0-21722 GCA_964545565.1 uncultured Thermoleophilia bacterium | reverse complement strand
CCAGCGGCTCGTCCGACCTGATCCACGCCGCGGCGCAGCTCACGCTGGCGCTGCGCCGCCGGGGCCAGGGTCCGGCGACGCTGCTCTTCACGGCGCCGGAGCCGGACAGCGTCGGTCTGCGCATGCTCGGTGGCGGATCGCTCGTCCAGGGCCTCGCCGCCGCCGCCCGAGGGGAGGCGGACGCCGTCGTCGTGCTGGACAACGACCTCACCCGCCGCGCGCCGCCGCTGCTCACGGACGACTTCCTGCGCCGCCACGTGCCGGTGATCGCCCTCGCCACGCTCGAAGACCGGCTCACGGCGCAGGCGGACGTCGTGCTGCCGGCGGCGACCTGGGCCGAGGCCACGGGTACCTTCGTGAATCACGAGGCCCGGGCCCAGCGCTTCTTCTCGGTGCTTCCGCCCGCCGCAGAGGCCCGCCCGGCGTGGCGCTGGGCACGCGACATCATGGAACGACTCAGTCGCAAGGAGGCGCGCGGCTGGCGCACCCCGGACGATGTGCTCGCCGACCTCGAGACGCAGCAGCCGGAGTTCCGCGGCGTGACCGCGGCCGCCCCCCCGGCCACGTGGCGTGACAAGGGTCGCAAGGTCGCCCGAAAGCCGCAGCGCTGGAGCGGGCGGACGGCGATCGACGCCGATCGCGCCGTTCACGAGCCGGCGCCGCCCCCGGACCCGGATTCCCCGCTCGCCTACTCGCTGGAGGGCCTGCGGCCGGACGAGTCCCCCGCGCCCCTGCGCGCCCGAGTGTGGTCGCCGGGCTGGGACTCCGTGAGCGGCCTGCACAAGTTCGAGCAGGAACTCGAGGCGGTACGTCCCGCGGCCTCGCTCGGCGTGCGTCTCCTCGACGGCCCGCGCGGCCCGGAGCTGCCGCCGGCGGTCGCTCCGCCCGTCACCGCGACCGTGGACGGGGAGTTCACGCTGGTCGCCGTGCATCACATCTTCGGCTCCGAGGACCTCAGCATGTACGCGCCGGGCATCGCGCAGCGCGCGCCCAGCGCGTACATCGGCCTGAACGACGAAGACGCCGGCCGCTTGGGCGCACGCGAGGGCGATTGGCTCGAGCTGTGGCTGCCCTGGATGGACACGCGTGCCCGCTGCGCCCTGCTGCCGTCCCTGGTGACGGGCACGGCCGGGGTACCCGTCGGGCTCCCCGGCCTGCCGTACATCTCGCTGCCGGCGCGCGCCCGGCTGACGCGCGTGGAGGGGCCGGCATGAGTTGGTACTGGCAATTGCTCACGATCCTCCTCGTGCTCATCGCCGTACTCACCATCGCCGCCGGTCTGATCTGGTACGAGCGGCGGCTGCTCAGCCTCGTGCAGGACCGCTACGGGCCCAACCGCGTCGGCCCGTTCGGGCTGCTGCAGGTGCTGGCCGACACCTTCAAGATCCTCTTCAAGGAAGACTGGGTGCCGCCGTTCGCCGACAAGCGGGTGTTCGTGGTCGCGCCGTCCCTCGTCCTGGTGACGGCGCTGCTCTCCTTCATCGTCGTGCCCGTCGCCGAAGGCATCGTCGTCGCCGACCTCAACGTCGGGCTCCTCTTCGTCCTCGCCATGTCCTCGGTGGCCGTCTACAGCGTCGTGCTCGCCGGCTGGTCGTCGCGCAGCAAGTACTCGCTGGTCGGCGGCCTGCGCGCCGCCGCGCAGATGGTGAGCTACGAGGTCTTCATGGGACTCTCGCTGGTCGGCGTGATCACGCTGGCGGGATCCCTGGACCTCAGCGACATCGTCGAGGCGCAGAAGGGCCTGTGGTTCGTCGTGCCCCAGTTCGTCGGCTTCGTCGTGTTTCTCGTCGCCGGCTTCGCCGAGACGCGGCGTATCCCGTTCGACCTCGTCGAGGCCGAGAGCGAGCTCGTCGCGGGTTACCACACGGAGTACTCGGGCATGAAGTTCGGCCTCTTCCTGGTCGGCGAGTACGTCGCCGTGACGCTCATCTCCGCCCTGATCGTCACGCTGTTCTTCGGCGGCTGGCTCGGTCCGTGGCTGCCGGGCATCGTCTGGTTCCTCATCAAGACGGGGCTCTTCATCACGCTGTTCATCATCGTGCGGGGGACCTTCCCGCGGCCGCGCTACGATCAGCTCATGGCGATCGGCTGGAAGGCGATGCTGCCGCTCAGCCTCGCCAACCTGCTCGTGACCGGCGCGATCGTCGTGGCGAGGGCCGGGTGAAGTGATGGCGCCCGACCGCTCGCAGAAGCAGCGCCCGGCGAACAGGGCGGAGATGCACCCTCCACTGACCACCGACGTGGTCGTCACCGGGGGGCTGGCGCGACGCGGGCAGTCCCTGGCGCCGCGCCTCGCGCGCACCGTCTGGTCCACGCTGGTCGGCATCGGCATCGTCATCAGCCACGCGTGGCGTAGCCGCGACACCATCCAGTACCCGGAGGAGATGGTGTATCTGCCGCCGCGGTACCGGGGCCGCATCATCCTCTCCCGCGACCCGGCGGGGGAGGAGCGCTGCGTGGCCTGCTACCTCTGCTCGGCCGTCTGCCCCGTGGACTGCATCGCCCTGCAGGCCACGACCGACGAGACCGGACGTCGCTACCCGGCGTGGTTCCGCATCAACTTCTCGCGCTGCATCTTCTGCGGCTTCTGCGAGGACGCCTGCCCCACCTACGCCATCCAGCTCACGCCGGACGTGGAGATGTGCGAGTACGAGCGCCCCAACATGGTGTACGAGAAGGAGGACCTCCTGATCGCCGGCCCGGGCAAGTACCACGAGTACGACTTCTACCGCGTCGCCGGCCTCGCCGTCGGCGGCAAGGGTAAGGGCGAGGCCGAGAACGAAGCGCCGCCCACCGACGTCCGGAGCCTGCTGCCGTGAGCGCCGGGTCGGACGAGACCGGGGGCGGCGGATGACCGCGCTGTTTTACATCGCCGCGGTGGTCGCCGTGATCGCGACGCTGCTGACCGTCACACAGCGCAACCTCGTGCACGCGCTGCTCTACCTCGTCGTCTCGCTGTTCGCCGTGGCCGTGGTCTTCTACACGCTGGGCGCGCCCTTCGTGGCGGCGCTCGAGGTCATCGTGTACGCCGGCGCGATCATGATGCTCTTCCTCTTCGCCGTGATGCTGCTCAACGTGAGCGCCGACTCGCCGCCGCGTGTGCCGCGGAGAGCCTGGCTCGGGCCGGTGATCCTCGCCGCCGTACTGCTGGCCGAGGTGATCTACGGCCTCGTGCTCGCCGGCCCGCCCCTGGCCGGAGGCGAGATCGGCCCGGTCGCGGTCGGCGAGGCGCTGTACGGACCCTACGTGCTCGGCGTGGAGCTCGCCTCGATGCTGCTGCTGGCGGCCCTCATCGGCGCGCGGCACGTGGCGGCGCGCGACGGCGACCACGCGCACGAGCATGAGGAGGGCGACGTCTGATGGCGGCCGTCTCCCTCGACCACGGGCTCGCCCTCGCGGCGATCCTCTTCGCCATCGGCTTCGCCGGCCTGCTCGCCCGCCGCAACCTCATCGTCGTGCTGGCCTGCATCGAGATCATGCTCAACGCCGCCGGACTGGCCTTCGTCGTCGCCGGCGCCCGCTGGGGCCAGGCCGACGGCCAGGTCATGTTCCTGTTCGTCCTCGCGATGGCCGCCGCCGAGGTCGCCGTCGGCCTCGCCATCGCCATCCGCTTCCGTCAGACGTTCAAGAGCCTCGACGTCGACGACGCCGACGAGATGAAGGGCTGACGATGCTCGGGCTGCTCTGGCTGATACCCGCGCTTCCCGCCGCCGGCTTCGTCGCGCTGGTGCTGCTGAACCGGCGCCTCGACCGCAGCGCCGCGGCGTGGATCGGCGCCGGGTCCGTCGGCCTCTCCGCGCTGGTCGCGCTGCTCGTCTGCGGCAGCTTCATCGTCTCGCCGCCGGCCGGCGACGCCTACCACCAGGTCCTCTGGACCTGGTTCGACGTCGCCGGCCTGGCGCCGGCGATCGGCTTCTACCTCGACGCGGTCAGCGTGACCTGGGTGCTCGTCATCACCGGCGTCGGCTTCGTCATCCATCTGTACTCCATCGAACACCTGCAGCACGACGAGGGCTACACGCGCTTCTTCATCTACATGGACCTCTTCGTCTTCTCGATGCTCGTCCTCGTGCTGGCCGACAACCTGCTGTTGCTCTACCTGGGCTGGGAAGGCGTCGGCCTGTGCAGCTACCTGCTCATCGCCTTCTGGCACAAGGACCCGCAGAACGTCTACAGCGGCCGCAAGGCGTTCATCGTCACGCGCGTCGGCGACACGGCCATGATCGCCGGCATCTTCCTGCTCTTCACGCAGTTGCATACGTTGCAGATCCAGCCGCTGCTGGCGACCGCGGAGAAGGACTGGGCGGCGGGGTCCGGCGTGGCCGTGGCCGCCGCCCTCCTCCTGCTCGGCGGCGCCGTCGGCAAGTCGGCCCAGGTGCCGCTGCAGACGTGGCTCCCGGACGCGATGGCCGGTCCATCGCCGGTCAGCGCGCTCATCCACGCCGCGACGATGGTCACCGCCGGGGTGTACCTCATCGCGCGCACCAACGTGCTCTTCACGCTCGCGCCCGACGCCCGCCTGACCGTCGCCGTCGTCGGCACGGTGACGCTGCTGATCGCCGGCTTCAGCGCGCTCGTGCAGCGTGACCTCAAGCGCGCGCTGGCGTATTCGACGATCAGCCAGATCGGCTACATGTTCCTGGCGCTCGGCGTGTCCGGCTGGGAGGCGGGCGTGTTCCACTTCATGACGCACGCCTTTTTCAAGGCCCTGCTCTTCCTCGGCGCAGGAGTGGTCATCGGAGCCTTGGCCGACGAGCACGACATCTTCAAGATGGGCGGGCTGCGCCGCGAGTTGCCCCACGTCTTCTGGACCTTCACCATCGGCGCGGCCGCCCTTGCCGCGCTGCCGTTCGTGACCGACGGCTTCTACAGCAAGGATCTCATCATCGCCACGAGCCTCGGCTCTGTGGACGGCAGCGTGTGGTTCTACGTGGGCTCGCTGGCCGGTGCCTTCCTCACGGCGCTGTACTCGTTCCGCCTCGTCTTCCTCGTCTTCTTCGGCGAACGCCACACCGAGGTCGTCCGCCGGCCACACTGGCGGCAGGTGCTGCCGCTCTGGACGCTCGCCGTGCTCTCCATCGTCGGCGGCTTCGTGTGGATGCCCGGCTGGCTGGGCGGGTTCCACCCTCTGGAGGTGTGGCTGGACTCGGCGCTGCCGCCCCTCGAATGGACCGGCCGGTACGCCCACTTCGCCGAGAGCGCCGGCGCGGCGCTCATCACCATCGCCGTCGTCCTCGGCGGCATCGCCCTCTCCTACGGGCTCTGGATGCCCTGGCGCCTCGGGACCTCCCGCTTCGCCGCGTCGCCCGGGATCCGCCCGTTCGTGGCCTACTGGCTCGGCGGCTGGGGCTTCGACTGGCTCTACGAGCGCGCCTTCGTGCGGCCGGTCAAGTGGTTCGCGCGGGTCGCTCGTGACGACCTCGTGGAGCCGGCCGTGAACGGCATCGCCTGGCTGAACGTCTGGGCGTGGGGCACGCTGAGCGCCGGCCAGACGGGGCGTCTGCGCGCCTACCTGGCCGTCGCCGGCTTCGGCGTCGCCCTCGTCCTCGCCGTGGTGGTGCTGAGGTGACGCCGTGATCCTGATCCTCTACATCCTGATGCCCACCGTCGCGGCGCCGATCGCCTGGCTGCTCGGACGCACACGTCCCGCCGCCGCCCGCTGGGCGGCGATCGCGGGCACCGCGGCGCCACTGGCGCTGCTGGCCGGGCAGTGGGCGGCGAACGCAGGCGGCCTGCGCGCCGCCTTCGCCGCCAAGGGGCCCGGCCCGTCCGGCATCCTCGAGGGCTCGTGGATCGCCCACCTCGAGGTCCCCTGGATCGACTCGCTGGGCATCAGCTTCCTCCTCGCCGCCGACGGCCTCACGATCGTCATGCTGCTGCTCACCTTCGCGCTCGGCTTGCTCGCGGTGCTCGCCTCCTGGCGCGGCATCACCGAGCGCGTCGGCATGTTCCACTTCATGGTCCTCTGGACCGTCGCCGGACTCGCAGGCGTGTTCCTCTCGCTCGACCTGTTCCTCTTCTACTTCTTCTTCGAGATGATGCTCATCCCGATGTACTTCCTGATCGCCGTCTGGGGTCACGAGAAGCGCGTGTACGCGGCGATCAAGTTCTTCGTCTTCACGCAGGTGAGCGGGCTGCTGATGTTGATCGCCATCATCGCGTTGGTGTTCATCCACGGCCGCGCCGGCGGCGACTACACCTTCGACTTCACGCAGCTCCTCGGCACGAAGATGGCCTCGGGGACGGCCTTTGTGCTCATGCTCGGCTTCTTCGCCGCCTTCGCCGTCAAGCTCCCGGCCTGGCCGCTGCACACGTGGCTTCCGGATGCGCACACCCAGGCGCCGACCGCCGGCTCCGTGCTCCTGGCCGGCGTGCTCATCAAGGTCGGGGCCTACGGCATGCTCCGCTTCATGGTGCCGCTCTTCCCCGACGCCGTGCGCGACTTCCGCACGGTCGGGCTGATCCTCGCCGCGATCGGCATCATCTACGGCGCGATCATGGCCTACGGCCAGAGCGACATGAAGCGGCTGGTCGCCTACACCAGCGTCAGCCACATGGGCTTCGTCCTCCTCGGCGTCTTCGCCTGGAACACGCTGGCGCTCCAGGGCGTGATGCTGCAGCTCGTGTGTCACGCCCTCTCCACGGGCGCCCTCTTCATCCTGGTGGGTAGCCTGCACGACCGTATCCATACCCGCGACATGGACAGGATGGGCGGGCTCTGGCAGGTGGCGCCCCGCATGGGCGGCACGGCCATGTTCTTCGCCCTGGCCTCGCTCGGCCTGCCGGGGCTGGGCAACTTCGTCGCCGAGTTCCTCATCCTCGTCGGCGTCTGGCAGGTGAGCCGGTGGGCCGCCGTGCTCGGCGCCGTCGGCCTGGTGTTCGCCACGGTCTACGCCCTGTGGATGATGCAGCGCGCCTTCCAGGGCGAGGAGAAGCACGGCCTCTCGTTCGCCGACCTCTCGAAGCGCGAGGTCGGCATGTTCGGCGCCATGATCGCGGCCCTCGTGCTGATCGGCTTCTGGCCGCAGCCGCTGATCACCACGTCACGACAGACGGTGACGGGCCTGCAGGAGATCACCGCGCAGAGCACCCTCGCGCAGCCGGAAGATTCCGCGAAGACCGGAGTACAGCGGTGAAGGCCGGCGACCTCCTCACCATCTCGCCGCTGATCGCGCTCACGCTGACCTCCGTCGTCGTGATGCTCGCGGCCGCCTTCCGGCGCTCCCATGCGCTGGCGCTGTGGATCACGCTCTGCGGCCTGGCGACGACCTTCGGCCTGCTCTTCGTCAGCGCCGCTCGCGCCGCGCGCGTCGTCACCCCGCTCATCGCGATGGATGCGTACGCGCTCTTCTTCATCGGCCTCATCACCTTGACCACCGCCGCCGTCGCGCTCCTTTCGTGGAGCTATCTGTCGCACCTGCGCGTGCATCCCGAGGAGTACTACGTTCTGCTGCTCACGGCGACGCTCGGCAGCGCCGTCCTCGTCGCCGCCACGCACTTCGCCTCGTTCTTCCTCGGCCTCGAGATCCTCAGCGTCTCGCTCTACGCGCTCATCATCTACCCGGTCCACCGCGAGGCCGTCGTGGAGGCGGCGATCAAGTACCTGGTGCTCGCCGGCGCCACCTCGGCGTTCCTCGTCTTCGGCATGGCGCTGGTCTACGCGGAGACGGGGACGATGACCGCCGCGGGCGTCGCCGGCCTCGTCGAGAAGGGACTCGGCGGCGAGGTCGTCGTCACCACCGGTCTGGTGATGCTGCTGGTGGGCGTGGGCTTCAAGCTGGCCCTCGTACCGTTCCACATGTGGACGCCGGACGTGTACCAGGGCGCGCCCGCCCCCGTCGCCGCCTACGTGGCGACCGTGTCGAAGGGCGCCGTCTTCGCCCTGCTCCTGCGCTTCTTGCTGCCGCTGAGCGGCGACCAGAGCTCGACGCTCTTCCTCGCCGTCAGCGCCGTGGCGATCGCCTCGATGCTCGCCGGCAACCTGCTGGCGCTGCGCCAGGACAACGTGAAGCGCATGCTGGCGTACTCCTCGATCGCCCATCTCGGCTACCTGCTCGTGGCGTTCCTCGCGACCGGTGAGCGCGCCGGCGTCGCCGTCGGCTTCTATCTGGTCGCCTACGTCGCCACCACGCTGGCCGCCTTCGGCGTCGTCACCGTGCTTTCTCCCGCGGACCGCGACGCCGACCAGATCGCCGACTATCGCGGTCTGGGCGCGCGACGGCCCGGCGTGGCCGTCGTCTTCGCCGTCGCGCTCTTCTCGCTCGCGGGCCTGCCGCTCACGGTCGGATTCATCGGCAAGTTCACGATCATCACCGCCGGCGCCGGCTCGGCGCTCTGGGCGCTCGTCATCGTGCTCGTGCTCGGCAGCACCATCGGCCTGTACTACTACACGCGCCTGCTCGTGGCGATGTACGTGCGCCGCCCGGAGGACGCCACGATGATGGGCGCGGCTACCGGCGGCGCCACCGGCGTCGCCGTCCTCGCCGCGCTCACCGGGTTCCTGCTCGTCTTCGGCGTGTATCCCGCGCCGCTGCTGCGCCTGGTCGAGCACGCCGTCTCGACGCTGCCCTGGCCGTAACCGACGGCGACAGACCGGCCACGGAGACGAATGGCGGCCGGCATACCCCGTAGGGTATTATCGGGCAGTCAAAGGCAGCGCCGCGTCAGGAGGACCGATGGCTTCAGCCGAGATCGAGAGCGGGATCTGCGGGTTCTGCACCACGGTGAAGACGACCGCGGACGGTCGCACCGTGCGCGTCGAGTTCGAGACGGACTGCGGCTACGTGGAGCAACTGGCCGAGGTGCTCACCGAGGTCGACCCGTACAGGGAGATCAGCTATCGCGGGGAGGGACCGGTGACGCTCAAGCTCGCCGCCGAGCACCTCGTGCACCCGGCCTGCCCCGTGCCCAGCGGGATCATCAAGGCGATCGAGGTGGAGGCCGGCCTCGCGCTCCCCAAGGACGCCAGCATCAAGCCGGCGAAGGGCTGAAGCGACTGGTCGCACGCGCTCTCAGCCGGAAAGCCACTACTCGCTGAGCCGGAAGCGCCAGACGGCCAGCGCGAAGAACGCGGTCGCCCACGCTACGGAGACGCCGAGAGCGGGCAGCACGTCGGCGACGTCGAAGCCGCGTACCACGATCCCGCGCAGTCCGTCGAGAATCCAGGCCGTGGGCAGGACGTGCCCGACCGTCTGGAACGCCTGTCCCGTGATCTCGAGCGGGAACCAGGCGCCCGAGAGCGCGGAAATGCTCATCGAGACGAGGACCGTGGTCGCGACGAGGGCTTGCTCACTCTTCAGCACGGAGGCGAGCAGCAGGCCCAGCGTGCTTGCGACGAGCGACAGCGCCACCATCATCACGAGGAGCGCCACCGGGTCACGCAGGTAATCCACGCCGAAGAAGAGCTGGGCCACGGCGATGAGCAACACCTGCTGCACGAAGGTGAGCAGGAACATGCCCGCGACCTTGCCGCCGATGAGCTGCCGGCGCCGGAGGCGTGTGGTCATGAGCCGCTGCAGCGTGCCGTTCTGCCGCTCGACGATGAGGGCGATGCCTGCCGTCAGCAGGCTGAACATGATGAAGTTCACCATCATGCCGGGGGAGCTGAGCACGAAGCCGCTCGGCGTCTGGCCGGCGGCGGCGCCGGCCTCGATGAGCTTCGTGCTCACGGCCGGCCTGGCGAGCGCCTGGGCGACGACCGGTCGGGCCTCGGCGGCGGCCTCGGCTACCACCTTCGTCCGGGCGCCGGACGGCATGCTGCGCGTCGTCCAGATCGCCTCGGCGGCGGCCCGCGAGGCGAGCTCCACGGCGACCTGCTCGTCCGCCAGGGAGCGGACCTCGCTGGCGACAGTCGCTGCGCCGCTCGAGCCTTGGGTGGAGACCATCGTCAGCTCGGCTTTCTTCCCGGCGGCCACGGAGGCGCTGTAGCCCTCCGGGATGACCAGACCGGCCGCAGCCCGGTCGTCGGCCATCCAGGCCTCGAACTCGTCGCCGCTCTTGACGTCCACGCGCACGACCGGTGACCCGTCGAGGGCCCCTACCAGCTGCTTCGCGGCGACGCCTCCGTCCGCGTCCCACACGGCGAGCGGCAGCTTGTCCACGCTGCTGCCCGAGCCGAAGAGCAGGCCGAAGAAGAGCGTGAAGGCCAGCGGCATCACCAGGATGAAGATGAACGACAGCCTGTCGCGTACCGTCTCCAGGAGGTCCTTGCGAGCGAGGATGGCGGCGAGTCTCACAGCGAGCCCCTCATGCGAACCGCCTCCGGATGCGCAGCACGGAGAGCAAGAAGAAGGCGACGGCGAACCCGAGAGGCGCCAGTATCTGCCAGCGGATGTCGCCCGCTCCGCCGCCGCGCATGGTCAGGTCCCAGCCCTGAAGAAGCCAGCCGTTCGGCGTGAGCTTCTGGACCAACCCGTAGATGCCGCCGGTCTGGGCGGTGCCGGTGAAGTTGCCGCCGAGGAGGGCGAGGACGAGATAGACGCCGGCGCCGATGGCGCCCGCCTGGGCCGGCGTCCGGGTGAACGCGATGACGAGCAGGGCGAGACCGCCGGCCACGCCGGCGGCGACCAGCGTGAGCAGGATGACGGCGTCGATGCGCCCCCACTGGATGCCGAAGATCAATCGGCCGGCGACGAGCAGCACCACCGCCTGCGCCAGCACCGTCACGAACACCGAGACGAACTTGCCGCCGATGATCACACCGTGACGCGTCGGCGTCGTGAACAGGCGTGACAGCGTACCCTCCCGGTCTTCCGTGAGGATCGTGCGCGCGACGTTGGCGGCGCCGAAGAACATGAAGAAGATCATCATGCCGGAGAGGATGGAGCCGGTGACGCTGACTTGCTTCTCGGTCGCGCCCACCTTGGGCGCGCGCCGGCTGATCTGCAGCCCCCCGCTGACGCCTCCGCCGTTGGTGAAGGCCTCGGCCGCAGTCGCGGCGACCTGCGCCGGCGGGGGATCGCCGGCGCCGTCCGAGCGCAGCGCCACGGCGCCGGCAGCCGCGGCCCGGGCGCCGTTGACGTCGGCGAGCACCTGCCCGATCACGCCCTCGACGATGGAGCCGCCGATCTCCCTGGTCGGGTTCTCGTAGAGCTCGACCCGGGACCTCGCCGCCGGGTCGCTCCCGAAGACGGCGGCGCTGAAGTCCTCGGGCACGATGACCGCCACCGCCGCCTCCCCGTCGTCGACGGCCTGCCGGGCAGCGGAGGCAGAGCTCCGGGTGCTCGTCTCGAGCACGTCCTTGAGATCGTCGCTCGTGAGGACGCCCGCGATGGCGGCGCCGGCCTTCTGGCCGTCCCCGGCGCCGCCCTTGTCCAGGTTCGCGACCACGACCTTGGTCGCGGCGATCTCGAACGATTCGCCGCCGCCGAAGGCGAAGCCGAGCAGGGCGGCGAGCGCCAGGGGCGCGGCCAGCATCATGACGAGCGCCGGCACGTTGCGCGACGTACTGCGCAGGTCCTTCCAGGCGATGGCGAGGACCTTGACCACGGCGATCACTCCCTCAGCGCGCGGCCGGTCAGGTGCAGGAACACCATCTCGAGGTTGGGCTCGGTGACGTTGATCTCGATGATGCGTGACCCGGCCGCGGCCGCAGCCTCGAACAACCGCGGCAACACCTCGTTGGGGTCGTCGGTGAACAGGACCGCGTCATCCTCCCCGACGGTCACGCTCCCCACGCCCTGCACCTCCCGCCAGCGCTCGGCCATCGCCTCGAGGGAGTGGTCCAGTCGCGCCGTCACACGCGCTTGCTGCCCCACGATCTTCACCAGCTCCTCGTGCGTCCCGAGCGCGATCATCTTGCCGTGGTCGACGATGCCGATGCGGTCGCTGAGCTCCTGCGCCTCGGCCATGTAGTGCGTGGTATAGAGGATCGTCATCCCCTGGTCGCGGAGCGCGAGGATGCCGTCGAGGATCGACCGCCGGCTCTGCGGGTCGATCCCCACCGTGGGTTCGTCCAGATAGAGCACCCTGGGCTTGTGCAGCAAGGCGACGCCGATGTTGACGCGCCGCTTCATGCCGCCGCTGAACTTCTCGATGCGGTCCTTCTGCCGGTCGACGAGAGCGATGAGCTCCAGCACCTCATCGACCCGCCGCTTCAGCTCGTCGCCGGACAGCCCGTACATACGGCCCCAGAACACGAGGTTCTCACGCGCGCTCATGTCCGGGTACAGGGCGATGTCCTGCGGGACGACCCCGATGGTCTCCTTCACCGCCTGGGCTTCGCTGTTCACGGAGTGGCCGGCGACCGTCGCGTCGCCCCCGGACGGCCGCAGCAGGCAGCTCAGCATCGAGATGGTGGTGCTCTTGCCGGCGCCGTTGGGACCGAGGAGGCTGAAGATCTCGCCCTCGGCGATGGCGAAGCTCACGCCGTCGACGGCCAGCACGCCCTTGGGCGGGTCGTACTGCTTGCGCAGCTCCTTGACCTCGACGATGCTCACCGCTCGACCCTCCCCGCCAACTGTGCCGGCCGGACTGGTTATACCCGAGAGAACGGGCGGCGGTCACGCATCGGCGAGGGGAAGATCGACCATCTCGACGTCGGTGCGCGCGAACAAGCGAGGCGCCGCCACCGCCGGAGCGTCAGCTCTGCGAAGGCAACGCGCCCAGCCGGCGCAGGACGCAGACCGGCGTCTGCTCGTGCCCCTGCCCGAGCGGGTTGTCGCGCATGAGGCGCCTCGCCAGGTCGCGGTCGGCGCCCGGCGAGGCGCCGAGCACGGCCGCGGTGAGGTCGTTGGCGTCGATGACGACGAACTCGACGCGGCCGCCGGAGGCGTCGCTCAGGACGTCCGCCAGGTGCGCCGCGACGCCGTCCGGATCGGCGGGCCCGAGCTTGGCGTGCGTGTTGTGCGGCGGCAGCGTGTTCCAGGTGGGACCGTCGATCGCTTCGACGTCGGCGCCCGCCACCTTGTAGAAGAGGCCGCGCTTGCCGATCATCTTGCCCGCCGCCGAGACGGCCGCCGCGGCGACGATGCGAGGCGCACCAGCCTCGTCGATGGCGAGCTGCATCGTCTCGGGGATGCCGAGCCCGATACCGTGCGGCGTCCTGGTCACGGCCTTGCTCAGGACCTTGGCGAGCCTCGTCGGATGGATCTCGTCGAGCGCGTAGCTGCGGCCCTGGCTGGCGGCGATGGGCTTCTCGGCCATGACCACCAGGTCGCCGGGCTTGAGATGCTCGACGATCTGGCGGCGGAGAAGCTCGTCCAGGTCGTCGCCCCTGCCGACGAGCTCGGTGCGCAGAGGGAGGCGGGCGAAAACGACGTCGCCGGCGACGCCGAACAGATGCTTCTCCTCGTTCGGCGCGTACCCGGCCAGCAGGCGCTCAGCCTCGGCGGCCGCGGCAGGGCCCTGCGGGCCCGCGGCCGCCGCCAGCAGCGCCGGCACGCGCGCGTCGCCCGGCTCGGCGATGGTGCCGCGGTGGACGGGGCCGACGGGGACGGGCGCGCTGAGCGCCGCCTCCACGTCGGCGTCCTCGATCACCACGCTGCGGTCGACGAACTCGCGCAGCCACAGCTCGACGTTGGCGGCCCGCCAGAAGAACATGCTCTCCTCCACCTCGCCGCGGCAGCAGGCGCGGAACGCGGCGACCACGGCGTCCCCGTCCCAGTACGGGCGCGACTGGAACGCCGGCGACTGATACAGACTCGTGAAGGCGGCGCGGCGCGCCTTGATCCAGCGCATCTCCGGCGTGGTGAACCCGACCTTCCAGCGGCGCAGGCGGATCTTCTCGGGCAGCGTGCCCTTGAGCGCGGCGCGCAGGATCCAGCGGCTCCAGCCGTGGCGGATGATGGCGTCCTCGGGCAGGCTGAGGATGTGCTCGACCAGTTCCTGGTCGAGGTACGGCACGCGGCTCTCGATGCTGAACGCCATGGAGTTGCGGTCCTCGTAGCGGAGCAGGCACGGCAGACTGTAGGTGAGCGAGTCCTGAAGCAGGCGCTCCTTGAGGTCCGACTGGGAGCGCCCGTAGCCGGGGTCGATGGTCCGGGAGAGGAACGCTTGCCTGAGCAGCTTCCGTGTGGGCAGCCGTTTGCGCCGCTGCTTGATCCTGCGCTTGGCCAGCGGCCAGAGCACGTCACGGGAGGCAGCGGCCTCCTTGCGCAACTCCGCGTACTTGCCCTCCTTGCGCAACTGACGCAGATAGACGAGCTGATACGGCACGTAGCCGGCGATCAGCTCGTCGCCGCCCTGACCGTCGAGCAGCACGGTGACCTGCTCGCGCGCGGAGCGCATCACGCACCACTGCGCGTAGGGGCCCGTGCTGACGATGGGCTCTTCCTGGTGCCAGACGAAGTCGCGCAGCTCGCCGATGAACTCATGCGACGTGGGGTTCGTGTAGGTGGTGTCGGCGCCGGTGCTCTCGACGGCCACCTCGATGTACTCGCGCTCGTCGATGGGGTCGCCGTCGAACACCGCGCTGAAGGTCTTCAGCTGACCGCGCAGTGAGGCCGCATCCGGCGCATCCTCCTTGAGCAGTTCGCTCATGAAGCTGATGATCGTCGTCGAGTCGAGGCCGCCGGACAGGCAGGAGCCCACGGGGACCTCGCTGACGAGGCGCCGCTCGACGCTCTCGCGGAAACGGCGCCGGAAGTCGGCCGGGTCGTCACCGCCGTCCCGGGTGAGCGCCGGCGTCCAGTACGCGGTGCTCTCGAGCGGGGCGGTGAGCACGCCGGGGTCGGCGGTCTCGCCCAGCGGCACCTCGACCCATGTCGCCGCGGGCACGTGATACACGCCGCGGAAGAACGTCTCGGCGCGGTGGTCGTGGAACCCGTGCTGCAGGTACTCGAAGACCATCTGCTCGTCCGGCTCCGCAACCAGTTCCGGATCCTGCAGAAGCGCCTTGATCTCGCTGGCGAAGAGCAGCCGGCCACTCCGCGGCGACCTCGCGTAGTAGAGCGGCTTGATGCCGAAGTGGTCGCGGTTCAGCACGAGCTTGCCGCCGCGCCCGTCCTCGCCGGCGCGGCGCAGGTCCGCCACCGCGAACGCCCACATGCCGTTGAAGCGCGCGGCACAGGCCGGTCCCCACTCCTCGTAAGCGTGGACGACGACCTCGCTGTCGCAGCGAGTGCGGAAGGTGTGACCCGCGGCCTGCAGCTCGGTCCGCAGCTCGCGGTAGTTGTACACCTCGCCGTTGTAGACCAGCCAGACGGTCTCGTCCTCGTTGGCGATGGGCTGGTGCCCGCCCTCACGATCGATGATGCTCAAGCGTCGATGACCGAGGCTGACGACGGGAGTCTCGAAGGCGCCGGCGTCGTCGGGGCCGCGGTGGACGATGGCCGCGGCCATGCGCCCGAGAAGCTGCCGGTCGGGCGCGCCGGCAAGGCCGAAGATGCCGCACATGAGCGGAAGCTCTCCTGGAGGTCGGGGCCGTTGACCGGTGCGGCGACTCTGCCGGCCGCCGCGCCGGTCCACCTTACCACAGGCGACCGGACGCTCCTGACCCCGGGGCGGGCCGTCGGGAGCAGTGCCGACGGGCGGCGGGTCCGTCAGCGCATGAGCGCCGCCCGGTTGCCCGGGTGGGACATGCAGTAGTCGTCCTCAGACACCAGCGGGAACGCTCCGACCACGGGGAAGCTCCCGAAGGGCAGCTCGCGGCTCGAGCCGCGGAAGTAGTGCTCGGCCTGCAACACCACGGGCGGCGCCGACCGGCAGGTGCCGGCGGTGCCGGATCCCGGGAGCTTGCAGAACGCCGGACAGGTGCTGCAGCGCTGCATGCTCTCCTGGTCCATATCTCCTCCTGTGCCGTGGGCGGGAACGGCGCGTGGGGCTCCGCCCGCGCGCCGAGACCGGACTCCTACTTCCACGCCGGGTCCTGCCGCTCCTGCCCCGGGGGCGGTTTCACATCGTGACGCACGGGCAGATGGCTTGGGAGGCGGACATGTCCATCGTCGAGGACCGCGTCGCGGCGGCACTTCGTCGGAGAAGGGGGACGGCAGGATGTACTTCGGTGCGCACGTGAAGTCGTCAGGCGGTGTGTGGCACGCGATCGAGAACGGCGTGGAGCTGGGCTGTGAGGCGGTGCAGTTCTTCGCCGGCAGCCCGCGCACCTGGGCACCCACGGTCTACAAGGACAAGGACGCGGAGAGATTCCGCGAGCTGCGTGCCGCCTCCCCCATCCGCTTCGTCCTCATCCATACGATCTACCTCATCAACCTGGCGAGCGAGAAGGACGACTTCTACGAGAAGTCGGTGACCTCGCTCTGCGGCGCCCTGGCCGCGGCCGACCAGTTGGCCGCCGACGCCATCGTCACCCACATCGGCTCGCATCAGGGCGCCGGGTTCGAGGAGGGCCTGGAACGCGTGCAGGCGGGGCTGCGACGAGCTCTCGCCGAGAGCGACGGCTCGCGCGTGCGTCTGCTGCTGGAGAACACGGCCGGCGCCGGGGGCACCATGGGCGTCGACTTCCTCGAACTGGGCATGATCATCGCCGCCGCCGGCGGCGACCCGCGTCTCGGCGTATGCCTCGACACCGCGCACCTCTTCGAGTCCGGTGTCGACCTGCGCGCACCGGGCGGGATGGCCGAGACGCTTGCGCGCATCGACGAGGGCTGCGGCCGCGAACGTCTGGTGGCGCTCCACCTGAACGACTCCAAGACGCCTCTCGGGTCCAACCGCGACCGACACGAGAACATCGGCGAGGGCGATCTCGGCATGGACGGCTTCCGCACGATCGTGAACGAGCCGGCGTTCGCCGGCCTCCCCGGCATCCTCGAGGTGCCCGGTTTCGACGGCGAGGGTCCGGATCGCGAGAACCTCGCGCGGCTGCGCGCCCTCGCCGGTGAGGGCGCGGCCGGCTGACGGACGTCGACCGTCTTCACCCGATCCGGACGGCCGCGAAACGAGGACACTCGCCGGTCGGTGGGTATACTCGGGATGCGCCGACGAGCTGGAGAACCGGCTCGGCAAACGACCAGGCACACCGACTACTGCGAGGTGACGCCATGGAGCCCGTGACCTTGACCACCGTGAGCGACGCCGGCTTGGCCAACATCATCGTGGGGGTACTCGAGCAAGCCGGCCTTGAGGCCGTGGTCGGCGGCCCCGGTGCGCCGGACGTGTACCCCATGCCGTCCGTGCACCCGTTTCACATCCTCGTGGACCAGGACGACCTGCCGCGCGCGCGCGACGTGCTCGCCCAGTACGACACCATGCCCGACGACGCAGACGAGGACGAATGACCCGGCGCCGCGTGCGGTGGCGTCTGCTATCATGTGGCTTCTTGCAGCACCTTTCCGGCCCTGCGGGGCGTTCCTGACGTAGGAGTGACGATGTTCGGACGCATCTTCGGACGCGGCAAGGACGACCAGGATCAAGCCGTCTGCGCCCACTGCGGTCGCACCCTCCTCGCCGGCGAATGGACCCAGACCGTGACCGACGAGCAGGGCGGCGAGCGGCTCATCTGTTCCTTGTGTGGCCAGGCGTACGCCGGCGTCGGCGATCCCCTCGCCGCGGCCCCCGCCCCGGCCAACAACGGCCGCGTGCGCGAGACGCGCACCGAGGCGCGCTCTGACCAGGGACCGGCACTCGATCCGGCGCCGCCGGCCCGCGACGCTCGGGCCGAGAGCGATGCCTTCTGGCAGGCGCTCAAGGACAAGGACGCGCAGATCGAGAAGCTCAGGGCGGAACTGGCGCGCGCGGAGGCGGAGCGACAGGAGCTCGCCGGCCGCTTCGCGCGCCCGGACTCCGGCGATCCTGCTGCGCTCGGCGTGGACGAGGAGCCCGGCTCGGTGACCGGGGATTCATCCCAACCCGGCGAGCACACGTGGGGCGAGACGCCGGCGGAGTTCGCCGCCGAGATGGCCGCGCTGCGCGAAACCGAAGCCGAGACAGCTCCGGAGTCCTCGGCGGTGTTCGGGGATGCGGCGCCGCACGATGCGGCGCCGCACGAGTCCATCGGGCCCGCGCCCGTCGCCGAGGCTGCCGCGGCCGCCGAGGTCGTGGCCGGCGCCGAGGCGTCCGAAGCTCCGGGCGACGAGAGCACCGGCGAGATCGCCGCGGCCGTGGCCGCGGCGGCGGTCGCCGGCGAGCCCGCGACGCCGCCCGACGACGGCCCGCCGACGGACAGGGATGCCGAAGCCGTCGTCCCCGCCACGGTCTTCGAAGACACGCAGCCGATACCGAGCGTCTCCGACGAGATGGTCGCAGTCGGCGACGACGAAGGCGACGAGAGCACCGGCGAGATCGCCGCGGCCGTGGCCGCGGCGGCGGTCGCCGGCGGCGCGTCGCCCGACGACGGCCTCGCCGGCGCGGAGCCGCAGGCCCCATCGGCAGCCGACGCTGCGTCGGCTGCGGCCTCGCTCACGCTCCTGCAGCGCGGCGTCGACCTGCTCAACGTGAGCCGCGTACCGCGCAAGGTCGCCGAGACCAACGAGCAGCTGGGCATGCCGCACGTCCATGTGGGCTTCGAGGGCCAGGTCGTAGCCACCACCTTCATGTGGACGATGGGCTGGTACCGTTTCCGCGTCGACCTCGACAGCGGCGACGTCACCATGGACGAACGCGGCTACGAGGAGCTCACCGATCTGCCGCCCAACGCCGGTGTGCGCGGCGACGGCACGGTACAACTCGCGCCGGCCCAGATCAGCAGGGCCGCGGCCCAGCGCGCGCAAGCTGCGCCCGAGGCGGCTTCCTCCCCGCCGGCCGCGCCCGCAGAGCAGGCCACGGTGTCGGCACCGACTCCGGCGGGTCCCGTGCCCGGGCCCGAGACGCCACGTGAGGCAGCCCAGAAGCCGCCCGAGTTCCTCAGCAAGTCCCTGCTCGGCCAGCGCAGCGACGATGAGACCGCGTCATGGGAGCAGACCAAGGCTCGCGACTTCGACTGGGACCGCTGAGACAGGAGCGCGGGGGCGCGTGACGCCCACCGCGCTCAGGCGCCTCAGAACGTCATCCCCCCGCCACCCATCATCCCGCCGAACAGCTCGTTCATGAACGTGTCGAACGGCTTGGCGTTCTTGGGCGGCGTCACCTCGAGCGGCTCGTCGAAGTCCGCCATGGTGACGGTGCCTTTCATCGACAAGCCGTCGAGGCCCTGCATGTCCTTCTGGCCCGTCATGTCCATGGAGGCGCCGAACTGCGCCTTGTACATGAGCTGGTCGTCGACGCCGATCCAGTAGTCGACCGAGGCCTCTTTGAGGCTCTTGGCCAGCTCCTCGGCCTGCTGCTTGTTCTGCGTCAGGCCCTGGGTGAGCTGGCCGAGTTCGCCTCCGGAGCCACCGAGCTTGTCCTGAAGGCTCGGGTCCTCAGCGGCTTTCGTCAGCGAGTCGGCGAGCTTCTGCGGGTCGGCGACGGCGGTGACGTGGTACACGTCGACGCCGTTCATCTGTTCGGTGCCGACGAGCTCGTATTCCGTGCCCCAGCTCGCCGGGTCGACGCCCATGCTCTTGAGCTGCTCCGTGGGCGCCGCGCCTGTCGCCGCCTGTTTGTCGAGGGCCTTGGCGTTCTCGGCGTCGAGCGCGTACCAGGCGCCCTGGTACTCGATCCACGACTTGGAGCCCATGCTCATCATGCCGAAGTCGAGATTCTGACCCGCGAGGCCAAGGCTCATCGTCATGTCCACGGCGGTGGGGTCGCTCGCGCTCTGCCCCTCGACGTGAAGTGTCACGCCCTGTGAGAGAAGCGCCTTCCCCGTCGGATCCGTCATCTTCTCGGGATCGCCCTGGACCTCAAGCCCGAGGTCGGCGACGAAGGATGCGCTGTTCACGGTGGCCATTTTGGCCTCGCTCTCCTTCACGATCTGGTCGGCCGACATGGCGGAGGCCGCCGCCGGAGCGGGGGAGCCCTCGTCTGACGACGTGCCGCTGCCGCAGCCGGCGCCTGCCATGACCAGCACTGCGAGCACCACGAACAGCACCGCCCGGTTTCTCGAGAATACGCGATGCATGGGATCTCCCTCCCCTTGGACTTCACGGACCCGGCGCGCGCGAAGACCGCGCACCCTGCTAGTTCTCGGCTGAATGCAGCCGCTCCTTTACCGGGACTTCGGCGGCGTCAGCCCGACTGCCCTTTGGGTGAGATGACGACCGCGCGGAACGGCTCGTTACCCTCCGAGACCGTCTCCACGCGCGGATGGTCCTTGAGATGCAGGTGGATCACCTTGCGCTCCGCGGCCGACATGGGCTTGAGAGCGATGCTGACCGCCTCCCGGCCGACCTTCTGCGCGGTGCGGTCGGCGAGCGCCGAGAGCGCCGCCGCACGACGGTCGCGATAGCCTTCGGCGTCGACGACCACCTGGCGACGCTCGCGCCGGTCGCCGTTCACCACGATCGAAGCGATGTACTGAAGGGCGTCGATCGTTGCGCCGTGGCGGCCGATGAGGATGCCGAGGTCGTCCCCGCCGATCTCCGCGCGGACCGCCTCCGGCGTCTCGCCGGCGCTCACGTGAGCTTCGACGCCCATGAGGTCGACGACCGTCTGCACGAAGTCGCGGAGCTTGTCGGCCCCCGGCGGCAGATCGGCGTCGGCGCGCTCGCCCGACGGGCGCAGGCGTGCCTCGACCTGGGCCTCGCTCTTGCCGCGGCCGAAGAAGCCTCCCTTGCTGCCCTCTTCGAGGACGAGATACTCGACGTCGGCCGGGTTCACATACGGCACGATCTTGCCCAGCTGCTCGAGCGCCGTGCGCTTGGCCTGCTCGATCGTGGCCGCGCTGGCGATGGTGGCGAACTCGGTCTCTTCTTCCTCTTCGTCGATCGGCTGGAGGTCGTCAAGCTCTTCCATCGCTCCTGCTCCCTCGTCGCGGTGAGAAGAGCGCGGGCGGATGCGGCGGCTCAGTCGCCGGCCGCGGGACCGTCCGCGCTCGGGTTCGCTCCCTGGCCGCCGGCAGGCCGCGATGACGCGCCGTCTGCCGGCTGATCGCCGGTGGGCCTCGGTGCCCCGCCGGGCTTGGGCTTGGGCTTGCCCTTGCCCTGTGCGCCGCCGGACCCGCTTCTCTTCGGCTTGCCGCTCTGCGTCTGGCCCTGCTTGCGCTTTCCCTTGCCGGGCGGCGCCTTCTTGGCGCCGGATGCGGTCTTTTTGGCGCCGGATGCGCCGCCGCCCCGCTTGGCGCCGCCCTCCTGACCACTCTTCTTGGCGATCCTCTCCTCACGCTGCTTCATCGCCTCGCTCTGCGAAGCCGCCATAGCCTCCATGAAGCGACTGCGCTTCTTGGGCGGCTTGGCCTTGGCGCGTGCGGCCATGACCTCGGGCTTGGGCATGGTGCGCCTGATGACGAGCTGCTGGCCGATCGTCCAGACGTTGGTGGTGACCCAGTACACGAACAGACCGGCCGGGAAACGGTACAGGAAGATGACGAAGATGATGGGCATCGCCCGCATGATCATCTTCTGCGTCTTGTCCGACTGCGTGGCGAGCATGAGCTCGGTGGAGATCATCTGCGACGCCACGTACAGGATGAGCAAGATGTAGTACGGATCCGGGTTGCCCAGCTGCGGGATCCACAGGAAGGGAGCCTGGTTGAGCGCCTCGACCGATGCCTGGTAGGCGGGCGCGCTCAGCGGCCCGAGGCCCTTGATGGCGGCGTAGAGGCTGATGAACACCGGCAACTGCAGGATCAGCGGGAGGCACGAGGCGAACGGGTTCACGCGGTGCTCCGAGTAGAGCTTCATCGTCTCTTCCTGGAGCTTCCCGCGGTCGTTCTTGTACTTCTTCTGCAACTCCTTGATCTGCGGCTGGATGACCTGCATCTGCTGCGCCGACTTGTACTGCTTCCAGGTGAGCGGGAAGAGGATCAGCCG